>JABDNC010000097.1 GCA_013001165.1 Erythrobacter sp. | reverse complement strand
CCGCAGCCACAAGGCGGCGCGTTTCTCGCCATCACGGCCGCTCTGCTCGGCGATCTGCCGCTTCATCCAGCCCTGATTTCCATGGCGCGCGCATACAGCGTCTTGCGGTCGAGACCGGTGGCCTTGGCGACATGCCCCGCCGCCTGGCTGGCCTTCATCGTCTGAAGCGCTTCACGGAGCATCGCATCGGCGTCGGCATCGCTCGGCACCTCCTTGTCAGGTGGCCCGACGAGCAGCACGATCTCTCCCTTGGGCGGATTGGCGTCGTAATAGGCCATGAGGCCGTCGGCGAGGCCTCGGCGGCATTCCTCGTGCAGCTTGGTCAACTCGCGCGCGACGGCGATTTCCCGTTCGGGCAATAGCTCCTTCAGCGCGGACAGCGATTTCAGCAGCCGTGGACCGGTTTCGTAGAATACGAGCGTGGTATCGATTGCCGCCAATTCCTGAAGCGTGTCCTTGCGCGCCTTTTCCTTCGATGGAAGAAACCCGCCAAACAGGAACCGGTCGTTCGGCAGGCCCGAAAGCGTCAGCCCGACAATTGCAGCACAGGCTCCCGGCAGGCTGGTCACAGGAATGCCCTCGCGGCGACAGTCGTTCACGAGCCGGTATCCCGGGTCGGAAATCATCGGAGTGCCGGCATCGGTCACGAGCGCGACCGCCCGTTCGCGCATGGAATCCACGAGCCTCTCGCGGTCGCGGTGCTCGCTATGATCGTCATAGCGCCACAGCGGCTTGGATATGCCGAGGTGTTTCATCAGCTTGCCCGTCACCCGCGTATCCTCGCAGGCGACACCATCGCATCGCTTCAGGATATCGACAGCTCGCAGCGTTATATCGCCTAGATTGCCGATAGGGGTGGCAACCAGATAGAGACCGGGTGTAAGGCGCTCGGAAACGGAAGGTGTGTTGTCACTCACTTTTCCTCCATGAACCACCAATGAGGGACGCGGCAAGGTGAAGCTCGCATTTGTAAACCGGCGGAATATCCTCTTGGCGACAGGCGCAGTTATCCTGTCGGGTTGTTCGATCATTCCGAAGACCGCCGAAACGCCCGGTGCAGGTACGCCGACGCCCGAACCGAGCGCGACTGCCCTTCCCGAAGACGAGCAGCGCCACCGCGTCGCATTGCTCGTGCCGCTTTCCGGTTCGAACGGCGAAGTCGGCCAGTCGATCGCAAACGCGACGACCATGGCGATCCTCGATACCAATGCCGACAATCTCCGCATCACCACTTACGACACATCGGGCGGCGCACGCGCAGCAGCGCGTGAAGCACTCGCGGATGGCAATCGGCTGATCCTCGGCCCCCTTCTGGGAAGCAACGTTAATTCGGTTCGCGCCGTGACGCAGAACACCGACGTTCCAATCATCAGCTTCTCGAACGATACCAGTATTGCCGGACCCGGCGTGTTCGTCATGGGCCACATTCCCGAGCAGTCGATTGCGCGCAGCGTCGAATATGCCCGTTCCCGGGGCGCGCGCGACTTTGCAATTCTCGCGCCCGACGGCGACTACGGAAACCGGGCAGAAGCGGCGTTGCGCACCGCCCTGACCGAGTTTGGCGGCCGCTACGTGACAGGCGAACGCTATTCCCGCACCAATACGTCGATCGTGAGCGCCGCCGGACGTCTCAAGCAGCGTGGCGGGTTCGATTCCGTACTGGTTGCCGATGGCGGCAGCAACTCGATCCGCGGCGCTTCTGCGGTCAAGACCGATGGCTTGCAGATCATCGGTACCGAGCGCTGGAGCGGCGACAGCGGCGTGCTTCGTTCTTCAGCCTTGCGCGGTGCGATTTTCTCGGCCGTGATCGACAGCCGCTACGGCGGTTTCGTCACCAGTTACGAGGAACGCTTCGGTTCACAGCCCTATCGCGTGGCTACGCTAGGCTACGACGCTGTGCTGCTGACCCTGCGGGCGGCGCGTGACTGGCGTGTAGGCCGGGAATTCCCGGTGAACGTGCTCTACCAGGCAGGCGGCTTCGACGGCATGGACGGTCCCTTCCGGTTCCAACGCAATGGCGTGGTCGAACGTGCTATGGAAGTCCGCGAGGTCGCAGCTGGGGACGTAACCATCGCTTCTCCGGCTCCAACCGGCTTCTGACAGGCGGATAACCTTGGCTGCCTTCTTGCGGCCCTGTGGGCGGGCGATATAGCCTGATCCCATGTCCGACGATCTGTTCGAAAACACGCCGACTTCCTCTGGCGACTATGACGCTTCTTCCATCGAGGTACTCGAGGGTCTCGAGCCAGTGCGCCGTCGGCCGGGCATGTACATCGGCGGCACGGATGACCGCGCCCTGCACCATCTCGTCGCAGAAGTCCTCGATAACGCCATGGACGAGGCGGTGGCCGGCCATGCGAGCCGGATCGAGATGCGTCTGGACGAAGGCAATCGTGTCACGATTGCGGATAATGGCCGCGGCATCCCCGTAGGCGAGCATCCCAAATATCCGGGCAAGTCGACGCTGGAGGTGATCCTCACCACTCTGCACTCCGGCGGCAAGTTCTCTGGCAAGGCCTATGCCACCAGCGGCGGCCTGCACGGCGTCGGTGTCAGCGTGGTCAATGCGCTGTCCGACCACACGCGGGTCGAGGTGGCGCGCGACAAGACGCTCTATGCGCAGGAATTCTCCAAGGGCGCGCCCACCGGCAAGATCGAGGAAATCGGCTCGACCCCGAACCGCCGCGGCACGACAGTCACCTTCGTGCCCGACACCGAAATCTTCGGCGATCGCAAGTTCAACCCGAAGCGGTTGTTCAAGCTCGCTCGTTCGAAGGCCTATCTCTTTGCGGGCGTCGAAATCCGCTGGAAATGCGCCGATAGTCTCACGTCGGAAGACGTTCCGGCCGAAGCAGTCTTCAAGTTCCCCGGCGGGCTAGCCGATCACCTAACCGAACAGCTTGGCGGGCGCGAATGCGTGACGGCGCAGCCTTTCGCCGGCAAGCAGGATTTTCCGGAGAACGACGAGGGGCTGCAGCTGGGCAGCGTCGAATGGGCCATCGCTTGGCCGCTCTATTCGGACGGCTCGACCAGTTGGTATTGTAACACCGTTCCTACTCCGGACGGCGGGACGCACGAGCAGGGTCTGCGCGCTGCACTGACCAAGGGTCTGCGTGCATTTGGTGAGCTGACCGGCACCAAGAAAGCGAAGGACCTGACCGCAGACGACATCATGGTGGGCGCCGAAGTCATGCTTAGCGTCTTCATTCGTGATCCGCAGTTCCAGAGCCAGACCAAGGACCGTCTGACCTCACCCGAAGCTGCGCGCTTGGTCGAGAATGCCGTGCGCGATCATTTCGACCATTTCCTCTCCGACAATATGGACCGCGGCAAGGCCCTGCTGGGCCAAGTGATGGAGCGGATGGACGAGCGCCTGCGCCGCAAGCAGGAACGCGAGATCAAGCGCAAGACCGCGACCAACGCCAAGAAGCTGCGCCTCCCCGGCAAGCTAACCGACTGTTCCGGTGACGGAGAAGGCGAGACCGAACTTTTCATCGTCGAAGGCGACTCGGCAGGCGGCAGCGCCAAGCAGGCCCGCAACCGCAAGACACAGGCGATCCTTCCTATTCGCGGCAAGATCCTGAATGTCGCCAGCGCGACAGCCGACAAGATCCGCGCCAACAGCGAAATCGCCGACCTTTCGCTCGCCATGGGCTGCGGGACGCGCAAGGAATGCGATCCTGAGAACCTGCGCTACGACCGCATCATCATCATGACCGACGCTGACGTAGACGGCGCGCATATCGCGACGCTGCTGATGACCTTCTTCTTCCAGGAAATGACCGAGGTCGTTCGCGGCGGGCACCTCTATCTCGCCCAGCCCCCGCTCTACCGCCTGACCGCCGGCAAAGAGAGCCGCTACGCTCGCGACGACGAACATCGAAAGGAACTGGAAGAGACGGTCTTCAAGGGCAAGAAAGTCGACGTGGGCCGGTTCAAAGGCCTCGGCGAAATGAACCCGGCGCAGCTGCGCGAGACCACGATGGACCCGGAAACCCGCAGCCTCGTGCGCATAACGCTGCCGCAGGAATTCGAGCAGCGTGCTGTGGTGAAGGAACTGGTCGACCAGCTGATGGGCCGCAACCCCGAACACCGGTTCAACTTCATCCAGAACAATGCGGGCGACATGGACCGCGACATGATCGATGCCTGACGAACGCGATCTTCCGGATGCCGCCGAAGGCAAGCCCGAGGACGAGGGCGAAGTCATGGCAGGCGACCGCCGGATTGCGCGTAGCGATACTGCCCTGCCCGACTGGTATGTGTCGGACACGCACTATCGCCCGATCCCGATCGTCTGGTTTGCGGGTGCCTTGCTCATGCAGGTAATCGCCCAACCCGTACTGGTCGGCCTGACCTTCGGCCTTCTTGGTATGCCGCGCCTGATGGTGGTGGCGATCTGCCTCGCCGCCAGCGGGCTGATCTGGCACCTGACCTATGAGCGAGGAATGGCCGAGGCTTCCGCAGGCTGGCGCTGGGGTACGGGCCTCATGCTGGCATTCTTTTTCGGGATAACTGCGCTGAGCTTGCTCAACTAGCTTTCGTCGTCGCCAGTCGCCGTATGCACATGGAGTTCCCCCTCCAAAGTGCGATGTACCGGGCACTTGTCTGCTATTTCGATGAGCCTTGCACGCTGCTCGTCATCGAGCTCGCTGCCGCGGATTGTGATAACCCGCTTGAGCGCCTGCATCTGCTTGCCTTCTTCCATGGCTTCCACATGGTCGCATTCGTCCTTGTGGTCGCGCTCGTGCGTAACCTCGACGCTTACACCCTCGAGGGGCCATTTCTTGCGGTCGGCATACATCTTCATGGTCATGGCCGTGCAGGTCCCTAGCGCTGCATTGAGCAAATCGTATGGGGTCGGCCCCGTGTCGTCACCGCCATAGCTCTTGGGCTCGTCCGCCACGAAACGGTGGTTCTTGGTGTGAACCTCGGTTCCGAATTTGCCATGCCCGGTGCAAGCGACGATGCCTTCTTCCGGCATTGGCCAGTCATCGCGCAGCGGCAAGTAGCGATGCGCCCAACCGGCAATGACGCTGGCGACGAAATGCGCATCTTCTTCCCGCAACAAAAGGTGGTCGGCACCTTCGAGGCTAACAAAGCTCTTCGGGTGCTTGGCACCTTGAAACAGAGCGCTGGCGTGTTCGACCCCTACGATCTGGTCGGTCGGCGAGTGCAGGAACATGAGAGGTTTCCGAATACGTCCCACTTCGGCGAGCAGGTCGGTATTCTCGACCTTCTCGATGAATTCACGGCCCAGCGTGAACTCGCGGCCACCGATGCGTACCTCGCCCTCGCCCTGTTGCCGGATCGTCTCGATATCGCCGTCTATGTTTTCGAGGACATGGGGTACGTCCGAAGGGGCACCGATGGTCGCAATGGCAGCAATCCTCTCGAAGCCAAGGTCATCGGCGGCAGCCAGAACAGCCGCACCACCGAGACTGTGCCCGATTAGCAGGATCGGCTGGGCGAACCGCTCGATAAGGTCTTCGGCAGCAGCAACCAGGTCCGATACATCCGCGGCAAAGCCTGCGCGCCCGAAGTCTCCGCCGCTTCCACCGAGGCCGGTAAAGTCGAACCGCATGGTCGCAATACCCTCGGCCGCAAGAGCACGGGAGACGGTGATGGCTGCCTTGCTGTTCTTGGTACAGGTAAAGCAGTGTGCAAACAGGGCGGCGCCCCTGACCAGTCCAGTCGGCAATTCGAGCGATCCCGTCAGATCGTGTCCGGCATCCGTAGCGATGGTAATATTCTGCGTCGGCATCGTCGCTCCTTGCAGCAGGACTGCATTATTCTCTGCTCGTGTGTAAGAAATACGCTCGGCGGCGGACTAAGGATACATGACGGGAAAAAATCAACACGAACTGTATCACCACGCAGGCACGAAATTCGCCCCGGCAATTGCCCGCCTTGCACGTGCCATGGAGTTCGATGCCGAAAAGGCGCTGGATCTCGAACAGGATATCCATTGTGAACTGTTTCGCAGCCTCGCCCGATTCGAAGGGCAATGCGCGCTGAAAACTTGGGTTTACAGGGTCGCCCACAACGTCGCAGCAGAACATCGCCTGCGGGAAAGCCGCGGGAAAGCCGCCATCGCGCTCGACGAGATCGAAGACTTGCCCCAGCCCGATGATGCAGAGCGATCAGCCGCAGAAAATCACGCCGTTGCAAGGGCCCATGCGATGATCCGCCGCCTCCCCACTCTGGATGCCCAAGTCATGTTGCTTTGGCTCGAAGGAGAAAGCGGCAAAGAAATCGCTGATGTGACCGGTCTCTCACCGGGCAGTGTTGCGACCCGCATCCACCGCCTGAAATCAACTCTCGCCTCAAAATTCGAGGCTGAGACACAAACACCATCCGTGCAGGAGATCACCCCATGACAGACAAACCTTTTCCCTTCTGGACAGAACAGAACGCCACCGCTTCTTTTAGCGACCCGGGCACGTGCGAGACCCGTATGACTGCGTTCGAAAAGAAGGTTCGTCGCCGCAATTTGATAGAGTACATTGCGGGCGGCTTGGTCATCGCAATGTTCGGTGTGCTGGCAGTGATTTTTGCCGCTGCAGGTGAATGGCTTATCGTGGCGACTGCACTCGCCATCATCCTCGCAGCTGTTTTCGTCGTCATGAAATTGCACCGCGACGGCAGCACTTTAGGGCGCCTTCCTGAGCAGAGCTGCCGCGAGCACCTGCGCGACCAGCTCATCCGTCAGCGCGACCTGCTGCGGGGTGTGCCCAAGTGGTACGTTGCTCCCTTTATCCCGGGATTGGTCGGCTTCTATGCTGTCGTCTCGGCTAATATCGCTGCGCAGCGCGGCTGGGCCAGCGCGATGGAAGGCATGTGGGTGAAACTTGTCCTGACAATGATCGTCCTGATTTTCGTCGTCTGGCTCAACGTGCATGCCGCAAAGAAGCTCGATCGGGAGATCGAGGCATTGGACCGTGCCTGATCCAATCGCTCCGGAGCGCTCTTGCGTGCTCCGGCGCTTGCCCCTAACGCAAACGTAAAGTTGCAAGGGAAAACCGATGTCCGACACTACTGCCGAACAGACCCGTTTCGAAGGCACCCAATCCTATATCGCCACCGAGGACCTGAAGGTCGCGGTGAACGCTGCCGTGCTTCTGCGCCGCCCGCTTTTGGTGAAGGGCGAGCCCGGCACCGGCAAGACGGTGCTGGCCCACGAAATCTCGAAAGCACTCGATGCCCCGCTGATCGAATGGAACGTCAAGTCCACGACAAAGGCGCAGCAGGGCCTTTATGAATACGACGCGGTGGCCCGCCTGCGTGACGGCCAGCTCGGCGACGAGCGTGTCCACGACATCTCGAATTACATCAAGAAGGGCAAGCTCTGGGAAGCCTTCACTTCCGAACAGCTCCCGGTCCTGTTGATCGACGAGATAGATAAGGCGGATATCGAGTTTCCGAACGACCTCTTGCAGGAACTCGATCGCATGAGCTTCGACGTCTACGAAACGCACACGCGCATCGAGGCGAAGGAACGCCCGATCGTCGTGATCACCTCGAACAATGAAAAGGAACTGCCTGACGCTTTCCTGCGCCGCTGTTTCTTCCACTACATCAAATTCCCCGACCGCGACACGATGCGCGAGATCATCGACGTGCACTATCCCGGCATCCAGAAGACCCTCGTCACCAAAGCGATGGAAATCTTCTACGAATTGCGCGACGTCCCCGGCCTCAAGAAGAAGCCCAGCACCAGCGAACTGCTCGACTGGCTCAAGCTTCTGCTGAACGAGGACATGCCGCTGGAAGTCCTCCAGGACAGCAATCCTAACAGCGCCATACCGCCGCTTCACGGTGCATTGCTCAAGAATGAGCAGGACGTGATGATGTTCGAACGTCTCGCTTTCATGGCGCGTCGCCAGACCTGATCGGACTATCATCGATACGAAAAGGGCCGGAAAGCGATCTTTGCTTTCCGGCCCTTTTGCTTGGGGAATCCTGTGATCAGCCGAAGCTGTAGGCGAGTTCGAAATCGCCCCAGCGGCGGCCCTTGATCGTGACTGGCACGTAGACGTTACGAACCACGCGGTAGGTGCGGCCGTCGTTCTCCTGGCGGTACACCGCCATCATGTAAGGAGCGTTGCTCTCCTTGGCGCGCTGGTCGATCGTGTCCAGGATCATGCGACCATTGCGGACGAATTTCGTGTCGTGGTCGATGTCGCCAGTCGGCTTCTGCGAGCACTTGGAAAGGTGCGTCGGCAGGTAGCCCTTCATATCGGTACACGCCGCCGCCATGACACGCGGATCTCCCTCGGCTGCACCGTCAAGCACTGCGCGCCAATTGTCATGCGCCCAGTCCATCAGGCCGGTCCGATAGCGCTTGGGATTGCTCCCGGGAATTTCGGTATAATTCTGGTCGAACAGCTGATCGAGAGTGAGCCTGCCGTCGGCGATTGCTTGTTCGGCAAGTGCCTCGACTTCTCGCGCACGCACCTGCGCCGCTTCGACCATAGCGCTGTCCTGAGGCGATAGGCCTGCCTGGACGATGCGGTCGAACATTTCGCTGGCGGTAAGTTCGAGTTCCTCGATCCGTTCGTGTGCGGTCTCGAGGCGCTGCTCGTTCTCGTTTGCCGCGCGGTCGTAGCTTTCGAGCACGTTGGACACACGGTCCACGTGTTCGGTCATCATGCCGGTTGCACGGGTAATCTGGTCGTTCTGCTGATCGACTTCCTCGACCAGCTGGCTAACGCCTGCGATCGTTGCATCGATACTAGCAACCGAAGTCTTGGCCTCGTTGGAGGCTTTGGCGCCCGCTTCGATACGTTCGATAACCGTAGAAGCTTCGGTGCCCAGCGTCTCGATAACGTCGGAAATCTCGTCGGTCGCCTTGCGGGTTTCACCGGCGAGCGTCTTCACCTCGTTTGCCACGACCGCGAAGGTCCGGCCGGCCTCGCCTGCCCGCATCGCTTCAATGGTGGCGTTGAGAGCGAGGATGTTGGTGGTCTCTGCAATCTGCTCGATATCCTGCGAACAGCGTTTCACCTGGTCCATCGCGGCTGCGAAACCGGTCACATGGGTGGCAAGCGTTTCGACGAGGTCGAGCAGCTCGGTGATCTGCTGGAGCGAGGACTGGATCTGGCTGGTGCCCTGTCCCAATCGCTCGATAGCTCGCGCAGACAGGATGCGCGCTTCGTCGCTGGCTTCGGCAACCTTGCGCTGGTCCGCCTCCAGTTCCTTCACGGTGCCCTGAAGTTCGATATGTTCGGCGCGCAGAACGCCCGAGCTGTCGATCACTGCCTGTACGATGCCTGCAACATCCGAGCAACCGACGGTCACCTTGCCGCAAGCCTCGGGAATTTTGTCCAAGGCCGATGCTCCCCGTGCATCGATCGCATTCAGTTCCATATTCGCGGACCCCTCTTTGGTCTTTTGCAGCGTGGTCACTACGGAATAATGGTTACCGAGCGCTTAAGACTGTCGGGGATTTACAGTGTGGATAGCGTCGGATGGCAAGTTGCAGATTGCCACTGGCCTCACGCCCTTCGATTGCCTAGTGAGAGCATATGTTTTTCAACTTCGTCGATGAACTGCGCGCCGCGGGTATACCCGCCAGCTTCAAGGAGCACCTCACCCTGCTGGAGGCGCTCGACAAAGAAGTGATCGGACAGTCGCCAGAGAGCTTTTACTACCTCTCGCGCGCGACTTTCGTGAAGGACGAGGGCTTGCTGGATCGCTTCGACCAGGTCTTCTCCAAGGTCTTCAAGGGGATCATGACCGATTACGGTCAGAACCCGGTCGACATTCCCGAAGACTGGCTCAAGGCCGTGGCCGAGAAATTCCTCTCCGAAGAAGAGATGGAGAAGATCAAGAGCCTGGGCGACTGGGACGAGATCATGGAGACGCTCAAGAAGCGGCTCGAGGAACAGGAAAAGCGTCATCAGGGCGGCAACAAGTGGATCGGTACAGGAGGCACCTCGCCTTTCGGGAACTCCGGCTTCAATCCGGAAGGCGTGCGGATCGGCGGCGAAAGCAAGCACAAGCGCGCCATCAAGGTCTGGGACAAGCGCGAGTTCAAGAACCTCGACAACACCAAGGAACTGGGTACGCGCAACATCAAGATGGCGCTGCGCCGCCTGCGCCGTTTCGCGCGCGAAGGTGCAGCCGACCAGCTCGATCTCGACGCAACCATCGATGGCACGGCCAAGCAGGGCTGGCTCGACATCCATATGCGCCCGGAACGGCGCAATGCCGTGAAACTGCTGCTTTTCCTCGATGTCGGCGGATCGATGGACCCGTTCATCAAGATTACCGAAGAGCTGTTCAGTGCGGCCACGACCGAATTCAAAAATCTCGAGTTCTTCTACTTCCATAACTGCCTTTACGAAGGTGTCTGGAAGGACAATCGGCGCCGCTGGCAGGAACGTACCAAGACCTGGGATATCCTCCACAAATACGGGCACGACTACAAAGTCGTCTTCGTCGGCGATGCTGCAATGAGCCCCTACGAAATCACCCATCCTGGCGGCAGTGTCGAGCATATGAACGAAGAGGCAGGCGCCACCTGGATGCAGCGTGTCGCGAACACCTATCCTGCGACCGTTTGGTTAAACCCCGTGCCCGAGAAGCAATGGGGATATTCGCAGTCGACCAAGGTGATGAAGCAGCTGGTCAATGACCGCATGTATCCGCTGACTCTCGACGGGCTCGACGATGCGATGCGCGAGTTGAGCCGCAAACAGGGGTGATCACACTTTGGGGCTGACACCCCGTTTAGGCGAGTGTCAGCCGTAGAGGAGGTGCGGCGCGATCGTTTCACGCCATGCCTGTTCGTCCTCACTCGCAATCGCTTCCAGATCGCCTGGCTCGGCCTCGCTGTCGTCGACCCATTCGCGCAGTGACGGACCGCCATTTATGACGTCGATCGCCAACCGGTCGAACTCGTACTCGTAAGGGAAATCCCGCCAGATCTCGTAATCCGGATAGAGCTTGCGGATAGCCTTGAAGGCCAACGCCTGAAGACGCCATGGCTTGAATTCGTGATGATCGTAGAACGGACCTTCTGCGTGGATCATCAATCCGTTACAGAGCGTTCCTGCGTGCTTGTGGAAGGTCGGCTCGAACCAGCATTCGCGCAAGTGGCACCCGCGCAACCAGACCGGTGACATGGCTTTCATCTCAGCGAGCACTGCGGCTGCATCGATATCGGGAGCGCCAAACAGCACCTCGAGCGGACGGGTAGTACCCCTCCCCTCGCTCAACGTCGTGCCTTCGAGCATGACTGTACCGGCATAGGCGCGTGCCATGTTGAGGCTTGCCGCATTGGGGCTCGGATTGATCCAGACGCGATCTTCGGGCCAACCATAGCCGGGGGCCTTGCCCGGCTTCCAACCTTCCATCTCGATCACCCTGTAATCGACGTCGAGCTTGAAGTGGTCGACGAACCAATGGCCCATCTCGCCCATGGTCATGCCATGGCGCATGGTCATGGGCGCGGCGCCGACGAAGCTTTCCTGCCCGGGCAGCAGCAGCGTGCCCTCCACCGGGCCACCCGCCGGGTTAGGCCTGTCCAGCACCCAGACCGACTTGCCCGCCTTTTCCGCTTCCTGAAGGAGGTAAAGGAGCGTCGTGACGAAGGTGTAGATCCGGCAGCCGAGGTCCTGCAGGTCAAAGAGAAAGACATCGGCCGTCGACATCGACTGACCGGTGGGCCTGCGCACCTCGCCGTAAAGGCTGAACACGGGAATGTCGTACCGCGGATCGAACTCATCCGTCGTCTCGACCATATTGTCCTGTTTGTCGCCCTTGAGACCGTGCTGCGGTCCGAAAGCCGATGTGACGTTCACCCCCTTCGCGAACAGTGCGTCCAACGCATGATCGAGCTGGGCGGTGACGGACGCCGGATGGGCGACAAGTGATACACGTTTGCCCTCGAGTGGAGCGCGCAGATCGTCTTGGGTGAGAAGGCGGTCGATACCGAATTTCATGCAGCGCTCGGTGCCGCAAGCTGGACGGTGAAGCAAGCCGGATCATGGAAATCGGGTTGCTCCTGTGGATGACAGAGCGCCCAGAAGCTCTTGATACCGCCCTCTTCTTCCAGAACACAGGTCAGTCCGGCCTCGCATTCCTCCACCGGCAAAGCGCCCGCGGGAACCGCCGCGTCGAAGATCGCAAAACTGCTGCCCTTGCGCATCGTGCAGTCTGGTTCGCGCGGCGACGGGCGGTTTTCCATTCCGTCGCGAAAGGAAGAGAAATCGTAGGCCGCCCAGCGCTCCGAAGGGGAGAGGTTGAACTCGCTATAGGCGTCACCACCGCGCGGCATGAGGAAGAGTTCGAAGCACGTCGTGCGCCAGAGTTCGTCCGCCCTTCCCTTGCCGGCAAATGCCGGAATGACGAGCCTCGCCGCTCCGTCGATCCGCCAGCGCAGGCGCAGCCAGTTTGCGTCGCGCGAAATGATGCTCGCACGGACCTTGGACACTTCCAATGGCGGATAGGCGGGATGCACTACCAGTTCATGCGTTTCCAATTCCGAATCCCCATGCTAGCGGGCGCTCCATCATGAGCACCTACAAATCCGAACTCCTGCGTTTGCTCGAACAGCGCGGCTATATCCACCAGATTACCGATGCGGAAGGACTAGACGCCCTTGCCGCGCGGCAGGTCGTGCCCGGCTATATCGGCTTCGATGCCACCGCGCCCAGCCTTCACGTGGGCAGTCTTGTGCAGATCATGATGCTGCGGCGCCTGCAGCAGGCCGGTCACAAGCCGATCGTGGTGATGGGCGGCGGGACAACCAAGGTCGGCGATCCGTCGGGCAAGGACGAGAGCCGCAAGATGCTCACCGACGCCGATATCGATGCGAACATCGCCGGTATCCGCAAGGTTTTCGAACGCCTGCTGACCTTCGGAGACGGTCCGACAGACGCCGTCATGGTCAACAATGACGAGTGGCTCAGCCAGCTCGGCTATATCGAGCTGCTGCGCGACGTCGGCCCGCACTTCACGGTCAATCGGATGCTCACGTTCGATTCGGTCAAGCTGCGCCTCGATCGCGAACAACCGCTGACCTTCCTCGAATTCAACTACATGATCCTGCAGGCCTACGACTTCCGAGAACTGGCGCAGCGTTACGACTGCCGTCTGCAGATGGGCGGTAGCGACCAGTGGGGCAATATCGTCAACGGCATGGAGCTTGCCCGCCGCATGGACGGCCGCGAGCTATTCGGCCTGACGACGCCGCTTCTGACCACGGCTGACGGTTCCAAGATGGGCAAGACCGCTGCAGGCGCTGTGTGGCTGAACGATGCGCAACTGCCGAGCTACGATTTCTGGCAGTACTGGCGCAATGTCGACGACCGCGACGTGGGCCGCTTCCTGCGTCTCTTTACCGACCTGCCGCTCGACGAGATCGCTCGCCTCGAAGCGCTCGAGGGCGCGGAGATCAACCAGGCCAAGACGGTCCTCGCGAACGAAGTTACCGCGCTGGTCCGTGGCCGCGAGGCTGCGGAGACCGCTGAGAAGACCGCCGCAGAAACCTTCGCCGGCGGCGGTGCGGGTGAAGACTTGCCCTCGCTCGAAGTAGGCGCGGACGGCATGCGTATCGGAGCAGTGCTGACCGGACTCGGCTTCTGCTCTTCCGGCAAGGAAGCCAAGCGCAAGCTGGCTGAAAATGCGGTGAAGCTCGATGGCGAAACCGTCACCGACCCCGGCTATCTGGTCGAGGTGCCGGAAGGCGGAGAAATCAAGCTTTCCCTCGGCAAGAAGAAGCACGCGATTATCCGGCGCTGACAGGGGTTTGGTGAACCCTTCTTTGGAATTCTGACCGAGCGGTTTACCAATTATCAGCCTTTGTGCGGCAATAAGTGGCGGGTCACGAGAACATCAAAAGGGTTCACACCGCATGAGCGCCGGAGCACAACTCAGCGTAACCGACCAGCGCCGGATGGCGCGCCACCCGGTCGACCACCCCGTCATTGCCGAGCATTTCGGCAAGGGCGACATGCGCATGCATATCGCGAATATCTCCGCCAACGGTTTCATGATCGACGATGCACAGTCGATCAATCGTGGCGAGCGTATCGTGGTTCGACTGCCGGTCATCGGCCGCATCGAGGCATATT
>JABDNC010000013.1 GCA_013001165.1 Erythrobacter sp. | reverse complement strand
GCGCGGCCCTTCGCGAAGGCGTGAAGGGCAATAAGGACGGCGCATTTTTCTACGGTCGTCGCGGCGCGCCGCCCCAGTGGAGCCTGTCGGAAGCGCTGACCGAGCTGGAGCAAGGTGCGCATGGCACGGTCCTCTATCCCAGCGGGGTGGCCGCGATCGTCGGCGCGCTGATGGCGGTGCTACGCGCAGGGGACGTCCTGCTCGTCACCGACAATGCCTATGACCCGACGCGCAACGCGGCGATGGGCATCCTGAAGCGATACGGCGTGGAGCATCGTTTCTTCGACCCGCTCGACCTCGACACCTTCGAAGAGACATTTTGCGAGCGCACCAAGGCTGTAATGCTGGAATGTCCCGGCAGCCTGACGATGGAAGTCTGCGACATTCCGGCGCTCGCCAGGATCGCGCGGGACAAGGGCGCGATTAGCCTTATCGACAATACCTGGGCGACGTCGCTCGGGTTTGCCGCTCTCGAGCATGGTTGCGATATCTCGATAACGGCGCTGACCAAGCATGTCGGCGGGCATTCGGACCTCATGATGGGAGCCGCTAGCGCAGGAGAGCGCTGGTACAGGCGTCTGCGCCAGACGTCGCAGCAACTTGGCCACGTGGTTTCGCCCGACGATGCATCGCTTGCCCTTCGCGGCCTGAGGACCATGGGTGTGCGGCTCGAACGTGAAACCGCCACCGCACTCGAAATCGCCACATGGCTGGAGCAGCGGCCCGAGGTCGTTCATGTCCTCTGCCCCATGCTTCCCGGTAGCGCCGGCCACGATCTGTGGGTGCGCGACTTTAACGGTGGCTGCGGCCTGTTCAGCTTCGTACTCAAGGAGCGCGACGATGCAGCGCGGTGCCGGTTGATCGACGCCCTCGACCTGTTCGGCATCGGCTACAGCTGGGGCGGTTTCGAAAGCCTCGCGCTCCCGTTCGACGTTTCGCCCGTACGTTCGCAAATGGCGTGGCCAAAACAGGGCTGGGGGGTTGAGGATAGCTGCGGCATTCGCCTATCCATCGGCCTTGAAGATCCCGCGGACCTGATCGCGGACCTCGAGCAGGCCATGGCCGCGATGGACGAAGGATAGACGTGCAAGGCGAAGCAGCACCCACCGAGGCTCCGGAGGCCGCGAACTCTCCTGTCGAACAGGCGTGGTTGCAGGCGGAAGAGGCACCTCCCGAAACGCCCGTCGCGGCTGCGGAGGGTATTCGCGAGGCAGTCAGCGAAAAGAACGAGACCGTCGGTTCGATGCTCGACGGACTCGATGCAGTCGCGCTCAGCATGGGCGAAATGCGGATATCGCTGTTCGATGTCCTGATCGTCGCCTCTATCGTCGTCGGCGTTATCGCGTTTGCTTGGTTTATCAGCAAGATGGTTCGCCGCGGGGTGCGCCGCTTCACCAAGCTCGACGATACGCAGCAGCTGCTGGCGGAAAAGATACTCACGATCGCCGTCTGGGCTGCCGCATTCTTCCTCGGCATCGACCTCCTCGGCATCGACCTCACAGCTCTTGCGGTATTCTCCGGTGCCTTCGGCCTTGCGATCGGTTTCGGCCTGCAGAAGACCTTCGGTAACCTGATCGCCGGGATCATCCTGCTGATGGACAAGTCGATCAAGCCGGGCGACGTGATCGCGGTGACCGATATGGCGGGCAACGAAAGCTTCGGCCAGATCCGCAAGATCGGCGTGCGCGCAGTGTCCGTGACGACGCGCGACCAGCGCGAATACCTCATCCCGAACGAAAACCTGATGATCAACCAGGTCGAAAACTGGTCCTATTCCTCGAAAAATGTCCGCATGCAGGTGCCCGTGGGCGTCAGCTACGAGGCCGACATGGACCTGGCTGAAAAGCTGATGCTGGAAGCTGCGAAGAGCTGCGATCGAATCCTCAAGGCCCCGCCGCCGACCGTGTGGATGAGCGAGTATGGCGACAATTCGGTCAATTTCATGATCCATTGCTGGATCAAGGATCCTGAAGACGGCGTGGGCAATGTCCGCAGCGCCGTGCTGAAGAAGTTGTGGTGGCTGTTCAAGGACAACGGGATCGAAATTCCCTTCCCGCAGCGTGACATCCATATCCGCTCGTCCGACCAGCTGGAACGCTGGTTCGAGGCGATGGCCGAAGGAAAAGTTACAAAAGAATAGGTTCACGCCCGGACAGCGTGGATTTCAAAATTTCCGCTTCGCCGCTGGACACGCATTCTGATTGGCGGAAATCGGCCGGTCACCGCATTTTTGCGGAATGGCACATAGTGGAACCATCTATCTCGTCGGAGCAGGGCCGGGAGATCCCGATCTCCTAACGCTGCGCGCCGCGCGGCTGATATCTAATGCGCGCGTGATCGTGCATGACGGTCTCGTCGATCCATCGATCCTCGAACTCGCCAATCCAAAGGCGGAACTTATTTCCGTCGCCAAGCGCCGTTCGAAGCACACCATGCCGCAAGAAGATATCTGCACTCTCTTGGTGGCCTATGCGCGCTCGGGACAGGACGTTGTCCGGCTGAAAGGCGGCGACCCCTTTGTTTTCGGACGCGGCGGAGAAGAGGCTGAAGTTGCCGTGGCTGCGGGCGTGAAGGTCGAGGTCGTTCCTGGCATCAGCGCAGCCAATGGTGCGGCCGCGGCTGCGCAGATTGCGCTGACCCATCGCGATGCATCCTCGATCGTCAGCTTTGTTGCCGGCCAATGCAAGGGCCTGTCCGATCAGGATTGGGCCGGCCTCGCGGGCAAGGGTCGTACGCTCGTGATCTACATGGGCGTAAAGACCGCGCCGCAGATCGCCGAAAAGCTGATGGCCGACGGTCTCGCCCCCGAAATGCCGGTCGCGGTCATCGAGAACGGTGCTCG
>JABDNC010000012.1 GCA_013001165.1 Erythrobacter sp. | reverse complement strand
CCGTCCGCGCCCATGGCGAGCGATGCCACGAGGCTGCGACCATCGGCCATGCCACCGCTGGCGACGAAGGGGATTTCCAGCTCGTCCGCTGCGCGGGGCAGCAGGATCATGTTCGGGATATCGTCCTCGCCCGGATGGCCACCGCATTCGAAGCCGTCGACCGAGACCGCATCGCAGCCGATCGACTGCGCCTTCAGGCTGTGGCGAACGCTGGTGCACTTGTGAATGACCTTGACGCCCGCGTCCTTGAAGAAGGGCATGACCTGCGCCGGGTTGTTGCCCGCGGTCTCGACGATCTTCACGCCGCCCTCGATGATGGTGCGCACGAGGCCCGGATAATCGGGTGCGTTGACCGTGGGGAGGAAGGTGAGGTTCACGCCGAAGGGCTTGTCGGTCATGTCCTTGCAGCGCGCGATCTCGTTGGCGAGCTTTTCGGGCGTACCCTGTGTCAGGCCGGTAATGATGCCGAGGCCGCCCGCGTTCGACACCGCTGCCGCCATTTCGGCAAAGCCGACATAGTGCATGCCACCCTGGATGATCGGGTGCTTGATGCCGAACATTTCGGTAATGCGGGTTTTCATGGGGCCTCTCCTCAAGTCTGATTGCGTTTTGCAACCGGTATCGGCGGGAGAGGGGAGAGTCTAGCGCTTCGCGACCCGCTCCAGCGCCTCGAGCAACCGCTGCCCTCGTTCCGTAAGGGAAAGCTTTTCGCCGGCCTCCTCGGCCAGTCCTTCGCGCTCGAGATCGGCGCCGGTCGGTGCGCGCATGATGCGCCCGTACTGGCCGCCGTGGTAGATCAGCGGCTCCGCCTCACGCCGGTCGAAATCGATCACTTCGCCCAAGAAGATCGCGTGATCGCCGCCCTCGTATTCGAAACGCGCACGGCAGCCGAAGCGCGCTGCACAGCCTTCGATCAGCGGTGCGCCTTCAGGCCCGTCGGCCAGTGCGAGACCGTCGAACTTGTCGACCCCGGGCGTAGCAAAACGGTCGGACATTGGCTGCTGGTCGGCGGCAAGGACGTGCACCGCCCAGTTCTCCGCGTCGCGGAAAACCGGAAGGCTTCCCGAATGAAGCGACAGGCTCCACAGCACCATCGGCGGGTCGAGGCTCACCGAATTGAAGCTGTTGGCAGTAAGGCCCACCGGTGCACCCGACGCATCGCGCGCAGTGACGATGGTTACACCAGTGGCGAAAGAGCCGAGTGCGTTGCGGAATGCGAGGGGATCGAACATCTTCGCAGTCCGCTAGAACGCCTGTGGGCGAAGGGCAAGCGTCAGGCAGCGACCTTGGGCGCGGGGCAGTAGCGCTCGAGGTATTCCTTGTGCCCGGGCATGCGCTGCACGAGCCACTGGATCGACTTGGCCATCTCGTCGACTTCCTTGGTCGACCCATCCGCCACACCGTCCGCCATCGGGCTGGTGCCGTCCATCGTGATGCCCTGGCCCAGCATGACTGCCGCCCAGCTGGTGGTGGTGAATAGCTCGTCCTCCTCGCGGAAGACCTGGCCATTCGCCTTGAACACTTCGATCTTCTCGGTGAGGCTGTCGGGCACGTCCATCGTGCGGCAGTAGTTCCAGAATTCGGAATCGTCGCGGCGCGTGGCTTTGTAGTGCAATATCAGGAAGTCGCGAATGCGCTCGTACTCGCGGACCGTAAGGCGGTTGAAAGTGCTCGCCTGCGCTTCGGTCACGCCGTCCAGCGACATGGTGGCGATCAGCTTGTTCACGCCGGTGTTGATCAGATGGATCGAGGTACTCTCGAGCGGCTCCATGAAGCCAGAGGCAAGACCAAGCGCGACGACGTTCTTGTTCCAGAACTTCTTCCGGCGACCGGTAACAAAGCGCAGATGGTTCGGATCGGCAGTGGGCTTGCCCGCCATGTTGGCGATCAGGATATCGGTCGCCTCGTCTGCCTCCATGAACTGACTGCAATAGACATGGCCGTTGCCGTTGCGATGCTGGAGCGGCACCTGCCATTGCCAACCCGCCTTGTGCGCCGTGGCGCGGGTGAACGGCGGCGGCGGAGATCCGTCGTCGCGATTGCACGGCAGGGCAACAGCGCGATCACACGGAAGGTAGTGGGTCCACTCCTCATATCCGGTCTCGAGCGCCTGCTCGATAAGGAGGCCGCGGAAGCCGGTGCAATCGATGAAGAAGTCGGCCTCGATTTCCTTGCCGCCGTCGAGCGTCAGCTTGGTGACGAAACCGCTCTCGCCATCGAGGGCGACGTCCTTGACAATCCCTTCGTGCCGCACGACGCCGCGCTGCTCGGCATATTTGCGCAGGTATTGCGCATAGGCGGTCGCGTTGATGTGATAGGCGTAGTTGATCGGCGGCAGGTCCTCGCGCGCGTAATCCTCTGTACGCGAGAACTTGCCGTAATAGGCCGCCATGGTTTCGAGGTTGAACAGCTGCAGCGGGCGCTTGTCACCGCGCTCGCGCATCTTGTGCCAGACCTGGTGGAAGCCGATCCCGCCGATATCGTAGCCATAGGCACCGAAGGGGTGGATGTAGCTTTCGCCCACCTGGCCCCAGTTTTCGAACTGGATGCCGAGCTTGAAGCTGCCCTGCACCTCGGAAAGAAATTCGCGCTCGTCGATGCCGAGCGCCTGGTTGAATTCGACGAAGGGCGGAATAGTCGCTTCGCCGACACCAACCGTGCCGATCTGTTCCGACTCCACCACCGTGATTGCAAGTTTGCGCCCGTCACGGATACGCGACAGCGCCGCCGCTGCCATCCAGCCTGCAGTACCCCCGCCCACGATTACAATATGTTCGATAGCCATCTCGAAACCTATGCCAGCAAATATGTCGTGTTGCCAGACCGCAACGGTCCTGTGGCAGGGGAATATTCTAACTTGTGAACGCTCACAACCCTCGATATGTTACAGTCAGATTGCAGGATTCGTCCTGACAATTACGCTTGGGATAGGGAGGAACAATGTCTCATAAAACCAACGGCGTCGCGCCATTTTCGCGTCGCATAGCCGCGCTGACCACTGCATCCGGCCTCGCACTCGTGGCCGCGCAGCCCGCTTGGGCGCAGGATGCCGACACGGCCGAAGAGCCCGCCGCAGAGGTGGATGATGAAGAAAACATCATCATCGTTTCGGGCTTCCGCGAATCGCTCCGGACCGCGCAGGACTTCAAGGAACGCGCCGACACCGTCGTCGACGTCATTACGGCTGAAGACATTGGTGCGCTTCCCGACCGCTCGGTAGCGGAAACGCTGCAGCGTATTCCCGGCGTGAACATCGGTCGCTTCGAAAAGACCTCTGACCCGACCCGCTTCTCGGTCGAAGGTACCGGCGTCATCATCCGCGGCCTTCCCTATACGCGCTCGGAACTTAACGGACGCGACATCTTCTCGGCCAATGGCGGCCGCGTCCTGAGCTTCGAAGACGTCTCCCCCGAACTCGTGGGTCGCGTCGAAGTCTACAAGAATAGCACCGCGGATATGATCGAAGGTCATATCTCGGGCATGGTGAACCTCGTCACGCGTAAGCCGCTCGACAACCCCGGCCTCAACCTCGCCGGCTCGATCGAAGCCAACTACGGTGATCTGCGCGAAAAATGGTCCCCGACCTACAACGTGCTCGTTTCGGACACGTTCGATTCGGCTGCTGGCACCTTCGGTCTCCAGCTGAGCTACTCGAATTCGTCGCTCAAGAGCCGCACCGACGCATCGCAGATCGTTGATCCCTGCTATCGTCCTGCCGACCTCAGCGGCGGTTGTATCCGTGCGCAGGGAGTCAATTCCAACGGCTTCATCGGCGATGTTCTTCTCGGCCCGGACGCATTCCCGACTGCCGGCTCGGTCATCGTTCCCCAGTTCGCCAATGTCCGTTCGACCACTCTCGACCGCGACCGCGAAGCGATTTCGGGCGTTGCGCAGTTCGAATCCGCCGATGGCGGCCTGCTGATGACGCTGGAATACCTGCGTTCGGAAACCGACTTCTTCACCGAAGAATACGCAATTCTCGGCCGCATCGACGATGGCGTTACCTCGCCGTCGCAGCGCTCGGGTACGAACTGGACCTTCGACGAGAACGGCAACTTCGAAAGCGGCGTCCTGACCTTTGGTGAAGGCGATGCCTACGCAACGCCGTTCGGCCTGGGCGGTGTCCCGACCGATACGCTGCGCTTCCTTCGCGGAACCAACTCGGTAACGCAGGATATCTCGCTCGACGTCGACATGGAATTCACCGAGCGATTCCGCGGCAGCGTCGACATGCAGTATGTCAGTTCGAACCTGACGCGCGATTCCGTCTTCGGTGCGATGAGCACCTGGTCGGATATCGCCATCGACCTGAGCGGCGACATTCCGGATATCCAGTTCCTTGCCCCTCCGGGCGCGCCGAGCGACTACTTCTCGAGCGGTTTCTACACCTACTATTGGTTCGGTCTCGACAGCCGCGAGAAGAACGAAGGCGATCTCTTCAGCCTCGCCGGTGATTTCGAATACGACATCAGCGACGACGGCTTCTTCAAGACGGCCAAGTTCGGTGCCCGCTGGGCTGCACGCGATCGCATCAACCGCAACACCAACTTCAGCACCTGGGGTAACCTCTCGGCTCCCTGGGCCGGTCGTGGCGGCTGTCTGCCCTGGGGTGAAGGACCGGGCTGCTTCTCGGGTCCGGGGCCCTATGTGCCGGATTGGTCGGGCTTCACGCCGGGTCGTTTCTACACCGGCCTGCCGGGCCAGGAATTCGCGATCGCAGGCGGCGCCTACGTGGACGAATTCCCCAATGCTTCGCAGTTCGTCAGCCCGTTTGCCGACAACTTCCAGCGCGGCAATGCGTCGACCCCGATTGCGGGCGGTTCTGCCTGGTTCTACGGCGGCGATGATTTCCTTCAGGAATATCTCGACGGCGTGACCGACCAGCAGTGGGATGACATTTCGACCTTCGGCCAGTCTCCCGAACGCTTCAACCTCGGTGTGAACGGTCGTACCGGATGCGACATCGACGGTGTATTCTGCCCCAGCGAGGTTTCGGACGTGACCGAAATCACCAAGGCAGCTTACGGCCGTGTCGACTACGGTCTGGACCTGGCTGGCGGCTGGACGCTCGCTGGTAACATCGGCCTGCGCTACGTGCAGACCGAGGTCAGCAACGACTCGCTTGTCCGCTTCCCCGATCCCGAGCAGTTCGACGCTGTCGCCAATGGCGGCAACGGCGATGGCATCGTGCAGCCGACGGAAATTTCGGACTCCTGTCCGCCTACGCCTCCTGGAGGCTTCGCTCCGGAGATACTCTACTGTCAGCTGACGGGTGCGCGCCTGGCCGAATATGCCTCGCTGTTCACCGGTGAGTTCGTGCCGGATACGACGGACATTACGTTCGACCACTTCCTGCCGGCCTTCAACATCCGCCTCGACAGCGGAACTGGTTGGGTCATCCGCGGTGCGGTTTCCAAGGCGATTTCTCGTCCGGACCTCAACCTGTTCAACGCAGGCGGGACCCTCGGCTTCAGCGGCAATGTCGACAGCGGACCACTTCTGGGGATCCGGACCGGCAACCGGAATATCCGCCCGATCGAATCGTGGAACTACGATTTGAGCGCCGAATGGTATTTCGACGACGTCGGCTCGCTTACCGCCGCGTTCTTCATCAAGGACATCGACGGTATCGTGCAGAACGGCTTCGGCCTGGTGAACTACACGGCGCCCAGCGGCCTGTCGCAGGATGTCGTCATCAACGGTCCGGCAAACGACATCAACGGTACGCTGAAGGGCGTTGAACTCGCCTACCAGCAGACCTACGATTTCCTCCCGGGCCTGCTGAGCGGACTGGGTTCGCAGTTCTCCTACACCTATGTGGATGGCGGCGATTTCCCGAACCCGAACATCTCGAGCATCTCTGATCCCTCGGTCAATGCCGACGGCGCCCCGATCAATGCGGGTCCGTTCGTCAGCCAGCTGCCGCTGGCAGGCATTTCGGAGCACACCGTCAACGCGACGGTGTTCTACGAAAAGGGACCGCTCTCGGCTCGCGCCGCGTACAACTGGCGCAGCGAGTTCGTGGTCACCGTCAGGGACGACCTCTTCCCGTTCTCGCCGATCTATCAGGAATCGGGTGGACAGCTTGATGCGTCGATCTTCTACAGTGTGACGGACAACATCAAACTCGGCGTCCAGGGCGTGAACCTCCTCGACGAGGTTACGCAGCTCTCGACTGTGGTCGACTACGACGGAACGCGTGTGAACAGCGCAGCATTCCGTAACGACCGCCGCTACACCTTCATCGCTCGCTTCAACTTCTGAGGCCTTCGATAGTGTGATTTGGGACGGGCCTCGGTTGCAAGACCGGGGCCCGTTCTTTATTGTCAAACACCAAGACGACCTGCTGGCGGGTGCTTGCATGATGCCTCGGGATCATGTGAACGCCACATTCGCATGGGATGGGGGATGTGACTATGGGTCGGCGGCGCCAGTCGGTGACAATCAAGCATGTGGCAGCCGATGCTGGAGTTTCTCTCCAGACGGTGAGCCGCGTCATCAACAACGAACCGAACGTCCGCCCCGCCATGAAGGAGCGGGTCCAGGCGAACATCGACAAGCTGGGATACGTGCCCT
>JABDNC010000045.1 GCA_013001165.1 Erythrobacter sp. | reverse complement strand
GCAGGCCGAGACCACGCTCGAGGCGATCGACATCCAGGTGGGTCGTACCGGCAAGCTGACGCCCGTGGGACGCCTTGCACCCGTGCTGGTTGGCGGCGTCACCGTCACCAATGTCACGCTCCACAATCGCGACGAGATCGCGCGCCTCGGTGTCCGGCCGGGCGACCGCGTGGTGGTCCAGCGCGCAGGCGACGTTATTCCACAGCTTGTGGATAACCTTACCCGGGAAGTCGAACGCGAGCCGTTCGTCTTCCCCGATCACTGCCCCGAATGCGACAGCGAGGCGGTGGCGGAAGAGGGCGAGGTCGATGTTCGCTGCACAGGCGGTCTCATATGTCCTGCACAACGCACTGAGAGGCTGAAGCATTTCGTCAGTCGCGGTGCGCTCGATATCGACGGGCTGGGCGAGAAGACCATCGACCAGTTCTTCGCGCTCGGATGGCTCGAAAGCCCGGCCGACATCTTCCGCCTTCACGAGCGCCGTGACGCCATTCTCGCGCTCGAAGGTTGGCAGGAGCGATCTGTGGATAAACTTGTGGACAGCATCGAGGCGCGGCGCGAGCCCGATGCCGCCCGTCTGCTGTTCGGTCTCGGCATTCGCCACGTCGGCGCTGTGACGGCACGCGACCTGATGAAGCATTTTCACCAATTGCCTGCATTGCGGGAAGCAGCCGAAGCTGCACACGGTGGCGACGAGGAAGCGGCACAAGCGCTGACTTCGATCGACGGTATCGGCGGCGCGGTCGTCGAGGCGCTGGGCGACTTCTTCCACGAGGATCACAACAAGGCCGTGTGGGACGATCTGCTCTCCGAAGTTTCACCCCCGCGCTATGAGGTCGAGACGCAGGACAGTCCGGTCAGCGGCAAGACTGTGGTCTTCACCGGCAAGCTCGAAACCATGAGCCGCGACGAGGCGAAGGCGCAGGCCGAACGCCTTGGCGCCAAGGCCAGTGGGTCGGTCAGCGCCAAAACCGACCTGCTCGTTGCCGGGCCGGGAGCGGGCAGCAAGCTCAAGAAGGCTGCCGACCTCGGGATCGAGGTGATCGACGAGGCGGGATGGGCAGCGATCGTGGCGGCAGCGAAGTAGCCGATATGAACGCGCAAGGTATCTCTCTCGGGCTCGTCTTCGGCGTCCTGTTCGGGATCATTTTCAAGAATTTCGGCATAGGCCTGGCCCTGGGGGTCGCGTTCGGGGCCGCATTCAGCGCATCCTTTGCCAAATCGGATGACGAAGAGTCCGATGATGAAATGGATGATTGAAGTTTTTGCAGGAAACCATTGGCTTATCTCCCGTTAGGTTGATGTGAGCCGTTCCCCGATCCTGATCCTGACCCTGCTGATTGTCGGCGCTTTCCTCGTTCTCGCCACTGCTGTGAGCACGCCTGCCGAAACGCCGCAGGATTTCGAGAAGCGCGTGATGCCGCAAGTAGTGAAAGGCGCGCCCGAGCCGCCGCAGCTGACCGACGCCCAGCTCGCATTGCAGGAAGAACTCCGGGTCACAGGTGAGGGCTTCGAGGGAGCTGCCGGCATCGCGGTGACCAGGGCAAGCGATCTCGCCACCATGTCCTATCAGGGCGCAACGCCATTCCCCCAGCAAAGCGTAAGCAAGCTGTGGGTGGCCATGACCGCGCTCGACCTTGCCGACAACGACGCTCTGTCGCTCGATGAGATGGTCACGATCCGCCAGCAGGACCTGACCGTATTCTACCAGCCGATCCGCGACATCGTAAATCGCCGCGGGGCCTTCACCAGCGACTATCGCGACTTGTTGGACCGCGCGATCACGCAGAGCGACAATACGGCCAATGATCGGCTGCTGCGCCGTATCGGCGGTCCCCAGGCGGTCGAAGGATTCCTGAGGCGCAACCGGATCGAGAGCGTGCAGTTCGGCACCGACGAGCGCAACAAGCAAAGCGCGATTGCAGGCCTCGAATGGCGCCAGGCCTATTCGACCGGAAACGCATTCTACGAGGCACGCGACCGTGTGCCAGAGGAAGAGCGGAGGCAGGCTTTCAATGCTTACCTCTCAGACCCGATCGACGGAGCGACCGCAGAGGGCATCGCCACGGCACTTGCGAGGCTTGCGCGCGGAGACCTCCTTTCACCGACTTCGACCGAACTCCTCCTTGCGACCCTGGAAGAGACCAAGAGCGGGCCGAAGCGCCTCAAGGGCGGCGTGCCCGATGGCTGGACCTTCGGACACAAGACAGGGACCGGACAGTATTTCGAAGGCGTGCAGTCGGGTTATAACGATGTCGGTATTCTGACGGCGCCGGACGGCACGACGTACACGATCGCCGTGCTGATCGGGCGCACAACCACATCCTATGCGGCGCGGTTCGAAATGATGCAGTCGGTCACTCGCGCGGTGGTCAGCTATCACGAGGGGCTGGACGCGGAAGTCGCTTAATCGGCGGTCGGATCATCCACCCATTTCATCACGCCGCCAGCCAGAGGAGTCCAGTATCCCATGCGTACCCCGGACCGCGCGAGTACATCACCAACCCATTGGTTGCAGGTGTTCGAGAGCGTATAGCGGCCGCGCGCGTCGTAATTGCGCGCGCCCACTTCGAAGCTTTCGTAGCTGAACCGCTCTCCGTTCTCCGGGAGAGGGGGAAGGGCTGCCTCGATCTCGCTGACTAGCTTGCGATATTCTTCCGGGCGCAGGGTGAGGTAGCGGTGATATTCGGATGGGCGCGGGTTCACGTAATGGCCGACACGCATCAGCCCGTCTCCGCCCATGAAGATGATGCGCAGCGCTGTGCTCGCCTTGAGATCACCCCATGTCGGCGTGTTGAGGAAGACCTCTTTCTCGCCCCAGCCAATCGCCACATGGGTCGGGAGCCAGCCATCGGCCTCGCGGGGCATTCCAGCTGAAGGGAAGGTCTCGCGCCAGTCCTTCTCGGAGCTGACGATCGGCATGACGATACCGGTGTGGATGCCGTTGCTTTCCACCATGATGCGGATGCCGTCCTCCGGCTCCGACCAGTCGGCGTTTCGCGGGATGGAGCTGCCGACCCAGGCGGCGAGCAGGAACAGGCCGAGGGCGATCACGGGCAGGGCGATGACGCCGCCGACCCATGCGAGCACTCGCCTACGGGTCACCGCGTTTGGCTCCGGCGCAGCCACAGGATCGACCAATCACCGTTCGTGACGCGCCGCGCCAAGCGAAAGCCTTGCCTAAGGTAAGCGGCGCGAACTTCGGCCTCCTGCGTTCGGAGCAGTCCGGCCAGGAGCAAGCTGCCGCCGCGCTTTGTCACTTCGGCAAAGTCAGGTGCGAGCTCGACCAGCGGTCCTGCAAGGATGTTCGCGATCAGCAGGTCATAGGGAGCGCGTGCCTGTATCAACTCGTCGTCTGTCCCCGCTGCGATGACCATCGTCAGTTCACCCGACCCGGCGCCCATGGGGATGCCATTGAGGGCGCAGTTATCCTCGACCACACCGGCGCAAACATAATCGATGTCCGAAGCGGTCGCTCTTGCACCCGGCCAGAGATGCATGGCGGCAAAGGCGAGGAGGCCGGTTCCGGTGCCGATATCGGCGTGGTTGCGAACCACCAGTCCTTCGCGCTTCATCAGGTCGAGCATGGCAAGACAGGCAGCAGTCGTTTCGTGCTGGCCGGTTCCGAAGGCCTGACTGGCGGGAATGATGAAATCGACCGCATCGTTGTCGGCCTCATGTTCCGGCGTTCGAACATGGAAGCGGCCCGCACGGATAGGGTCGACGCCCAGCTGGCTCAGCGTGACCCAATCCTGCTCTGGAAGCTTCTCGGTCGAGAAGTCGGGTGCTTTTCCGGCGAACAGTGAAACAACCGCGCGCTTGTCCGCAGCGGTAGGCTTGTGGTCGAGCCAGACCTCGAGGATCCAGTCGTCGGGCTTGTCCTCCGCGATCTCGCGGCCGGAGACGACGAGTTCATCGGGGAAGTCCCATGCATCCTCATGCGCAAGCAGCGCTGCCTGGACGGTCTTCTTGTCGGCCTCACCCGAAAGCTTCCACGCGCTCACTCGGCAGCCTCCTTGGCCAGCCGTGCATCGAGCCGCTGGCTCAGGGCGTCGGCGTAGCGCTGGCATTCTCCCGGCTTGCCATAGGTGCCTTCGCGCCAACGCTCGATCATGTTGCTCGATGACGGGTGCGGCGTGGTCAGGATATCGCACGGCAGGAACCGCACCTTATCGATGCTTGCGCGAAAGGCGCGGACCATCTCGGGGTGTTCGGTAAAGCGGTACTCGTCCGACGAGACCGCGGAGAGGCTGTCGGCATAGACGATCCGGCTACAGACCGGCGGTTGATCGGGCGGAGTGCAGGACCACCAGCTCCAGCTCAGCGCGCCCGGAGTGTGCCCCGGAGTCTCGTGCGCGGTGATGCTGAGATTGCCCAGCTCGACGGTCTCGCCGTCGGACACGATCTTGCCGACCTCTACCTGCGTCATGTCCGGATGCCCGGAGGCAGCCTGAGGAT
>JABDNC010000006.1 GCA_013001165.1 Erythrobacter sp. | reverse complement strand
ACCATGTCGAGAACGACGTCGACACCCTTGCCGCCAGTGAATTTCTTCACTTCTTCGACGAAGTCCTGTGTTTTGTAGTTGATCGCAAGGTCGGCGCCCAACTCTCGGGCGGCACTGCATTTTTCCTCGCTGCCAGCCGTCGTGACGACCGCCATCTCGAATGCCTTGGCGAGCTGGATCGCCATGGTGCCGATACCGCTGGTGCCGCCATGAACCAGCAGGGACTCCCCATCGGCGGCAAAGCCGCGCTCGAAGACGTTGTGCCAGACGGTGAACAGCGTTTCGGGGATCGCCGCGGCCTCCGCCATGTCGAGATGGCGCGGGACGGTCAGGCAGTGCGCCGCATGGGCGAGGCAATATTCGGCATAGCCACCGCCGCTGACCAGCGCGCAGACGCGGCGGTTGAGCATTTCAGGGGCCACGCCTTCACCGACAGCCACCACCTTTCCGGCAATCTCGAGCCCGGGAATGGGCGAAGCGCCCGGCGGCGGCGGGTAGAAGCCCTGCCGCTGGATGACGTCGGGACGGTTCACACCGGCATGGCTGACCTCGATCAGCACCTGGTTCGGCCCCGGTTCTGGAACAGGCAACTCTTCTGGCCGGAAAACTTCCGGACCGCCGGGGTTGTCGTAACCCATTGCAGTCATTGTCTTGGGTAGACCAGTAGCCAAGAGAGCCCCCTCGAATGCGTGACGTCGTGCCAGAGAAACGGTGCATTACCGTGGGCCTCGGTTGACAGCAACCGGCACGAGGGGGATTGTGGACGGGCAATGGAAGACGACGATCGTCCACGCCCCAAAGGCGACGCCGCGAGCAAGCTCGCCGCCGAAGATCTCGGCCCCTACTCGCAGGATGAACTGCAGGAACGCATAGCCCTGCTCGAGCGCGAGATCGCACGCGTCGAATCGCACCGCCTCAAGGCAGCCGCCCACCGCGATGCAGCCGACGCGCTGTTCGGGCGAAAGGACTAGGGTCGGTGCGGGGCCTTCCATCCTGCTACCCAAGCCCCATATCTTCGGAACATACAGCTTTGGCTAACCTTCATAGGATAGCCTGTGTTTACCTCGCATATTCGCGAGTCCTTCGGAAAGCAGAGACCTAATGCCCAGTTTTGCCGCCAATCTCGAAAAGACCCTCCACGCCGCCCTGACCGACGCGGGCGAGCGGCGTCATGAATACGCCACGCTAGAGCACCTCCTGCTCGCGCTTATCGGCGACGACGATGCCGCGGCGGTCATGGCTGCATGCGGGGTCGACACGGGCGAACTGGCCGCGGTCGTGAAGCAGTATCTCGAACAGGAATACCAGTCTCTCAAAAGCGAGGACGGCGCCGATCCGCAGCCGACCGCCGGTTTCCAGCGCGTGATCCAACGCGCCATCCTTCATGTGCAGTCTTCGGGCAAGGACACGGTCACCGGCGCAAACGTGCTCGTCGCCCTCTTCTCCGAGCGTGACAGCTACGCGGTCTATTTCCTGCAGCAGCAGGACATGAGCCGCCTCGATGCGGTGAGCTACATCAGCCACGGCATCGGCAAGGGTGGCAAGCAGGTCGAAAACAAGAGCCCGCAGGGCGCCGAAGAAGGCGCGGCCGCCGAACCGGGTGCCGAAGGCGGCAAGCCGGGTGACAAGAAGGAAACCGCGCTCGACCAGTTCACGGTCAACCTCAATCAGAAGGCCGAGGACGGCCGGATCGATCCGCTGATCGGTCGCGGTCCCGAGGTCGACCGCACGGTGCAGATCCTGTGCCGCCGTTCGAAGAACAACCCGCTCTACGTGGGCGACCCCGGCGTCGGTAAGACTGCGATTGCCGAAGGTCTCGCGCGCAAGATCGTCGAAGGCGACGTGCCCGACGTGCTCGAAGATGCGGTGATCTATTCGCTCGACATGGGCGCGCTGCTGGCCGGCACGCGCTATCGCGGCGATTTCGAAGAGCGGCTGAAGCAGGTCGTCAACGAATTGGAGGACATGCCCGAGGCAATCCTCTTCATCGACGAGATCCACACCGTAATCGGTGCCGGCGCGACCAGCGGCGGGGCAATGGACGCCTCGAACCTGCTGAAGCCCGCGCTGTCCAGCGGCGCGATTCGCTGCATTGGATCAACGACTTACAAGGAATTTCGCAACCACTTCGAGAAGGACCGCGCATTGCTGCGGCGCTTCCAGAAAATCGACGTCAACGAACCGACCGTCGAGGACACGATTGCGATCCTCAAGGGCCTGCGCAGCGCCTTCGAGGAACACCACAAGGTCAAGTACACGCCCGATGCGCTCAAGACTGCAGTCGAGCTCTCGGCGCGCTACATCAACGACCGCAAGCTGCCCGACAAGGCGATCGACGTGATCGACGAAGTCGGCGCAATGCAGATGCTGGTGCCGCCCAGCCGCCGCAAAAAGAAGATCACCGCCAAGGAAATCGAGGCCGTGATCGCGACGATGGCGCGCATCCCGCCCAAATCGGTTTCGAGCGACGACAAGAAGGCGCTCCAGAACCTCGACCGCGACCTCAAGCATGTCGTGTTCGGCCAGGACGCCGCCGTCGACAAGCTTGCTACTGCCATGAAACTCAGCCGCGCAGGCCTGCGCGATCCGGACAAGCCCATCGGCTCGTTCCTGTTCTCCGGCCCGACAGGCGTCGGCAAGACCGAAGTCGCGCGGCAGCTCGCCAGCATCATGGGTATCGAGCTCAAGCGCTTCGACATGTCCGAATATATGGAGCGCCACAGCGTTTCGCGCCTGATCGGTGCTCCTCCGGGCTATGTCGGATATGACCAGGGCGGCCTGCTGACCGACGCGATCGACCAGAACCCGCATTGCGTGCTGCTGCTCGACGAAATCGAGAAGGCGCATCCCGACCTCTTCAACATCCTGTTGCAGGTGATGGATAACGGCCGCTTGACCGACCATCACGGCAAGACGGTCGACTTCCGAAACGTCGTGCTCATCATGACCACCAATGCGGGCGCGTCCGACATGGCCAAGCAGGGTATCGGCTTCGGCGACGTGTCGAAGGAAGATGCGAGCGAGGAAGCGGTGAAGCGCATGTTCACGCCGGAATTCCGCAACCGCCTCGATGCGATCGTGCCGTTCTCCTACCTTAACAAGGCTACCGTCGCGCGTGTGGTCGACAAGTTCATCCTCCAGCTCGAACTGCAGCTGGCCGAGCAGAACGTCGACATCCAGTTCGACAAGGAAAGCCGCGCTTGGATGGCCGACAAGGGCTACGACAAGCTTTATGGTGCCCGCCCGATGGGCCGCCTGATTCAGGAAAAGATCAAGCAGCCGCTCGCGGAAGAACTGCTCTTCGGCAAACTCTCCGATGGCGGCGAGGTCTC
>JABDNC010000019.1 GCA_013001165.1 Erythrobacter sp. | reverse complement strand
TCTTCCACCAGCGCCGTGACTTTCTCGAAGCCTTCGATCGCTTCGTCATAGCGGCCGGTCCAGCCGCAGGCTGCGGCCGCCATGAAGCAATGGAAAGTATAGGGGTTTACCCCGGTCGCCCACTGCTCGCGCGGTAGGTCGCGAGGATATTCCTTTGCCCACTCGGCCGAGCTATCGATAACCTCGTCATAGGCGCAGGAATAGATATCGGCGTCGAGGACCATGTCACGCGCTGCCATGATCTGCCCTTCGTCGTCCGAAGGCCTGGCCTTTTCGAGATTGGCAAGGGCCATTTCCCGATAGCCGTCGAGATCCCCTGCCCCGCACATGATGCGCGAGAAGAGGATCGAAAGCTGGAGCTTGAGCCCCTCGTTGCCGATCATGTCGGCGATCGCCTGTCCTTCCTCGACCAGCGTCCGCGCAAGTTCGAGGTTGACCGCCACGCGGAAATTGAGGTTGAGCAATTGCATGATCGCCTCGAGCTTGAGGCCGATCTCCTCTTCGCTGGCAGGCTCCGGCCCGATCAGGTCGCGAACCTTCGACCAGCTGGTGTTCGATGCCGACTGGTTGGTCAGCATGACCCAGCGTCCGGCCCTTGCATACCAGGTGGCGGCTTTGCTCTTCTCACCTGCCTCTTCCCAGTGGTGGGCGACGAGACCCGCTTGTTCGTCCAGCTGCTGCGGATCGCCCTGCTCGAGAATGGCTGCGACCTTGCCGTGAAGCTCGCGCCGCCTTTTGCGCAGGAGGCTTCCCAGGGCGGTCTCGACGACAAGCGGATGGCGGAAGGTGAAGCGGGCGACCGGGAATATCTCGGTCTCCTCGATGAACTCGCTGCGCTGGAGCTTCGTCAACGCATCGCCCAGTTCGGCAACTGTGAACCCCGAGATCTGTTCGAGGACCGGTTCTTCGAAATCCTTGCCGACGACAGAGGCCGCCTGGAGCACGGCCTTGTCCTGCGGCGCGAGGCGATCGATGCGGGCGGCCAGCACCGATTTCACCGTATCGGGCACGCCGAGATCGTCGATATCCCCTGCAAACCGGTAATGGCCTTTCTCTCCGGTCAACTGGCCGGTTTCAGCAAGCGTGCGGACGATCTCCTCGATGAAGAAGGGATTGCCCTTGGTCCGTTCGAGGATCGGCCCCCGCAAGATATCTGTCGAAGGATCGGTCCCGACCAGATTTGCGAGCAGTGCGTTCACATCCTTGCTGCCGAGCGGCTGCAATGCGATCTGCCGGCAATGGCTGGCCTGCATGAAGGGGCCGCGAAACTCGGGCCGGTAGTTAAGCAGCAGGAGCGAGCGCGAGCGCGGCTGCGCTTCCACCAGCGCTTCGAGGAACTGGTTCGAGGATTCGTCCAGCCAGTGGAGGTCCTCGACCAGAACGAGCGCAGGCGTGTCCTTGCTGACCAGCCCGACCAAGTGGCGGAGCATGCCGACCAGCTGGCGCTGACGCACTTGCGGATCGATGCCACTGGGCTCTGCGCCTTCCTCGGTAATCGAGAGGAATTCGAACAGGAGCGGCAGCGCGCTCTCGAGCTTGGGTTCATGGTTCGCGACCCATCCCGAGATACGCTCGCGCGCCTCTTCGGGTTTTTCCTGGCCCGTCAGGTCGAAGAAGCTGCGGAACAGTTCGAGTACTGCAAGCAGCGGCACGTTACCGGCATTCGATCTTGCAGACCCTTCGATGATGCGCATGCCCGAAAGGCGGCATTCCTGCTTGAATTCATGACACAGGCGCGATTTGCCCGAACCGGCTTCGGCTACAAGACCCACCACGAACCCCTCGCCGCGCGCGGCCGCGTCGCAGGCTTCGCGCAGGATCGCGAACTCGTCTTCGCGCCCGACGAAAGTGGTCAACCCGCGCGAGCGTGACAGTTCGAAGCGCGTCTCTGCCGAGTGGGGGCCGTCGACACGCATGGTCCCGTCATTGGTCTGCGACAGCGGGAAGAAGCCTTCGACGAGATTTGCCGTAACCGGGCAGACGAGAACCTCGCCATCGCCGGCCCGCATCTCGAGCCGCTGGGCCTCGTCGATCGCCCCGCCGAGCGGCTTGGAATTATCGTTCTCGATAATGACGGTGCCGGTGCGGATACCGCAACGAAGATGGATCTTCTCGCCGGACCTTTCGGAGAGGCGGGCAATGGCCTCCTTGCCCGCGAGCGCGGCATCGACGGCAAGGATGGCATCGTCCTCATGCGTGTGCCGAAGCCCGAACAGGGCCGTGAAGCTTTCCGTCGCAGATTCTATCCCCCGGCCGCCGTAAGGTGCCATCGCCTGGCTCAGCGCCTTGTGAGCAGCATCGACCAGCTCGATCCGGTCTTCGGGGTCCTCTGCCAACTCCTCGGGCAGGGTGAAGTTGCAATTCACGACCGTGACCTGCCGCCGCTCGCCCCCCGAAACGGCGCTCCGGGTCGAAGTGGGGGCTACCGGCGATGAAGTCGGCCGCCGCACATGCCCGCCCGACCGCTCGACCTTCGCCATCACATCGGACAGGAATGCCTGCCACTTCGCATCGTCCTCGGCGCCCGACCAGTGCGACAGGTCCGCGGTCTGGGTCATTTCGAATACGATCGGTAAATCACAAGGTGCGATCATGGCGGGCACGAGACTGCCCTTGCGCTGCGCAACGGTTGCCTCGGCTCTCACCCAGCGCGAATTGACCGCATCGGGCGACCACAGCACGACCACCGCATGAGCAGACCGAAGCGCGTCCTCGATGACCCGGTCCCACTCCTCGCCCGAGCGCAAATGGCTGTCCCACCAGACCTCCATCCCTGCCTCGATGAAGCGGTCGGCATAGCGCCGCGCCACCGCCTCGTCGGGGCGGGAATACGAGATGAAAATATCGGGCATTCTGCGTTGCAGCCCTCCTCCGCGGCGCGTCCCTTATGCATCCATTAACCACAAATGGAGCAGCCGTCGATTCCGAGCTAGCCCTTGAC
>JABDNC010000015.1 GCA_013001165.1 Erythrobacter sp. | reverse complement strand
TCGCAGCTCAGCCGTGCAGTGGAGCAGCGCGAGGACAAGCGCCCGCAGCTTTCGGACCTGCGTGAATCCGGCTCGATCGAGCAGGACGCCGACATGGTCTGGTTCATTTTCCGCGGCGAATATTACCACAATGCCCTGAAGCCAGACACGCCCGACGAGACAAGCAGCGAAGACGTGCGGATGAAATATGCTGATTGGGAAGCGCGCCACCTCGAGCTGGTCAATCGCGCCACGCTGATCGTTGCCAAGCAGCGTCACGGCTCGACCGGCAATGTCCCGCTGCTATTCCAGAGCGAGTTCACCAAGTTCACCTCGCCCGAAATGCGCGGCGGCTACGAAGATTACGAATAAGGCCTAGATGCCGAGGTTGGTGCGCCGGGTTACGGTGTAATCGATCACGGAGACCAGCACCCAGCCGAGCGACCAGCGGATACGGTTCCACAGCGTCGCCCGCTTGCGATGCTTTTCCAGCGTGATTTCCTCGGATGCCTCGATGTGCTGCGTGACGAATTCGCGCATCCGGTCGGCCAGCGCCTTGTCCTCGATCCGCAACATGATCTCGAGGTTCAGGTAAAGGCTGCGCATGTCGAAATTGGCGCTGCCCATGTACACGGCATCGTCCAGTACAAGCAGCTTGGTGTGCAGCTTGCAGGGCGAGAATTCCCAGATCTTCGCCCCGCGCTTGAGCAGGAATTTGTAGAGCGATCGCGTCGCCCCGATGGTGGCGCCATTGTCGCTCTTGGCGGCCATGAGCAGGCGTGTCTCACCCTGCTTGGCCACGCCCGCGATCCGCTTGAGCAAGGTATAGGGCGGCGAGAAATAGGCCATGAAGATATCTAGCTTCGAGCCTTCCTTCATGTCCTGCGAGATACGCCGTGCCCAGGTCGACAACCCGCGGGTCGGCCCACCCACCAGCCAGCGCGCATGGCCCGATCCGGACTTCCACTCCCAGTTGCGAACCGTCTTCGTGATCGCGCGGAAATGCGCCCTGCCGTCATCAGTCCAGTCGCGCAGCTTTGCGAACCAGTCGTTCAGGCCCTCGACCCCGTCACCCTCGATCTGGATCGCCAGGTCGTTCCAGCCATTGCGCTCGGGAGGCGCGAAATAATCGTCCTCGATGTTGAAGCCGCCGAACATCGCCCGCTCGCCATCGGCGATGACCATCTTCTGATGGTTGCGAATGAGGTAGCGCATCGACCAGCGCGGGCTGAAAAATAGATAGCGTCCGCCAGCCTCCACCAGCGGCTTGAGGAATTTCTCCGTCGCCGAGGCACCGAAGCGATCGATAATCAGCGTTACGTCGACCCCGCGCGAGGCTGCCTCGCAGAGCGCATCGCGCAGCTCGGTCGACACGTCGTCTTCGGCGAAGATATAGAAGCAGACATCGAGCGTGTGCTTCGCCGAACGCACAAGTTCCATCAGCGCTTCGCGGCGATCTGCCCCGGCAGGATAGAAGGTGAGCGACTGACCTTGGGCCTCAACCGAAAAGGGCGGCGGATCGCGAAACGCGACCGGTACGACTTGAGTGGCTGGCTCTCCCATGTGCCAGACGCTTTAGCGTGCGCAGCGAAAGGCGCAAATCCTTGACTATCGCGGCCGTCGACCCTATTTCGCGGGCTTTCCAAGATTCTCTTTTGATTTTGCATCGGAGTGCCCATGGCGCGCGTTACCGTCGAAGATTGCGTAGACAAGATTCCCAACCGTTTCGATCTCGTCCTGCTGGCTGCCCAGCGGGCACGTGAAATCTCGGGCGGTGCGGAAATCACGCTTGATCGTGACCGCGACAAGAACCCCGTCGTCGCCCTGCGCGAAATTGCGGAACAGACGGTCAAGCCGAAGGACCTCAAGGAAGCTGCGATCACCAATCTGCAGAAGATCCTTCCGGACGACGATGACGAGATGGATGAAGTCGGCTCGCTGAGCCAGTCGGCTGAAGCCCTGCGCATCACCGCATCGGCACCGACCCGCTCGACCTCGATCGGGGCAGACTACGAAGGCTGATCCTTCGGGCTTGCTGCAAACATGAAGACCCGCCCCTCACCGGGCGGGTTTTTCATTTTGAGCCTTATTATTTGCGAAACGGAAGCAGCAGGCTCCAGCCCAGCGCGTAGGGGCGTTGGTCCTGGTATTCCTCGAGCCCGATGGTCAGCTTGCCCTGCCCTTTACCCACGTAAGTACCGAAGAGGCGATCCCAGCCCGACAGCAGCGTGCCGTAATTGCTGTTGGTCTCGCGCTCGATGGCTGAATGGTGGATACGGTGCATATCGGGCGTCACCAGCACGGCGCGAACCGGTCCTTCCACGGCGCGGGGCAGCGCGAAGTTCGCATGGGTGAAGAGCGTGGCGAGGTTGAAGACCAGCTCGAACAGGAAAACGCCCCAGACCGGCAGGCCCAGCGCGACGACGACCGCCATCTTGAAGACCATGCTCGCCACGATCTCGATCGGATGAAACCGCGCCGCAGTCGTCACGTCGAAAACGGGATCGGAGTGGTGGACCTTGTGCAACCGCCAGAGAAGCGGAATGCGATGCGTCGCCCAGTGCTGGACATAAAGAGCCAGGTCCATCGCGAGGATGGCGGCGATGACCCCGGCCCATTGCGGTACGTCGAACTGGTTGAGCAGGCCCCAACCGCGCTCCTGCGCCAGGGCCGCCGCACCGACCATCAACAGCGGGACCAGCAGGCGTACGGCCAGCGTATCGATAGCGAAGAGCGCAAGATTGGTCAGCCAGCGCTTGCCGCGCGCCGCGCTTCGTGCCGGAGTGAGGAACTCGATCCCTGCGAAAAGGGCAAATACTCCCGCCATCGCGCCAAGGGCGAGCAATTCCGTGGATGTACCGATGGCGTCCATGGTCGGCTTGTCGCAAGGCAGCCATGCTCTCGCAAGGCCAATCGTACCGGTTTGCGTCGGCGCGATGGCGGCCTATGATGCCGGCGCACGGCAAGGGGGAATTCGTGAGCGATATCGGCGATGCAATCGGTACGGCGGTCGAAGGCGGTCTGTTCGCCAAGGCGATCGACGGGCGCGACAAGAGCACGACCCCGCTTGAAAAAGGTCACTTTGCGGAAGGCGCCTGCCTCAATTGCGGCACCGAGCTGATCGGCGCGCACTGCCACAATTGCGGGCAGAAGGCGCATCTCCACCGCACCATCGGCGCTTTCATGCATGACCTGCTGCACGGCGCGCTGCATTTCGAAGGCCGGACCTGGAAAACCCTGCCCAAGCTGTTCTTCAAGCCGGGCGAACTGACCCGCCGCTATATCGAGGGCGAGCGTGCGCGCTTCGTATCGCCGATGGCGCTGTTCCTGTTTTTCATCTTCCTGATGTTCGCGGTCTTCCAGTTCGCCGGGATCAGCACGCCGACAGAGATCGGATCGGATCGCACCGACGAGGTCGTTGCCGAGGCAAGAAACCAGATCGGCTCTATGCAGGAACGCCGCGACGAGTTGGCGGCAAGCATCGAGTCCGGCGAGCTGTCCGATACCGAACTTGCCGCCGCGCAAAGTCGATTGACGGAACTCGACGACCAGATCGAAGCCGTCGCAGCCGCGAAGGAAATCCCCGTCCTGCAGGACCTCATCGAGGCAGAAGGGGATTCCATGCCTGCCCGCCGCGTCGAGACCGACGAGGACGGCAATACCGTCGTTCCCCTGAGCGAGAACGGCGATGCACAAATGAATGTCGAAAAATCGGGTGTCGACTGGATCGATGCCGCGCTCGACAAATGGCGCACGAACCCGGGGTTGATGCTCTACAAGCTGCAGACGAATTTCTACAAATTCAGCTGGCTGCTGATCCCGCTCTCGATCCCCTTCGTATGGCTGCTCTTCGCATGGAAGCGGAAATACCGCGCCTACGACCACGCGATCTTCGTGACCTACTCGCTGAGCTTCATGACGCTGCTTATCCTGGCGCTGGTGCTGGCAGGGCTGGCCGGGGTGCACGAGATATTCATCGTCTTCGGCACGCTGCTGATCCCGCCGATACACCTCTACAAGCACCTACGCGGCGCTTATGGCCTGTCGCGTTTTTCGGCGATCTGGCGGCTGGTCGTGATGCTGGTTTTCATCGTCATCGTGCTGACGATTTTCGTCCAGCTCCTGCTGCTGATCGGGGCATTCTGACCTAGTCGTTCGGGTCGGCTTGGTCGGCATTGAGATTGTCGCCGAGGATCGGTGCCTCAGTGGGCGCGTCGGTATCGTTTTCCTCGATGTGCCGTTCGATGTCCGCCGCGCCTTCGGCGACAGCGCCGGCGGCATTCTTCGCCCCTTCTTCGATCATTTCGCCGGCAACGGCAGCATTGGCCTCGATATCGTCGCCCGCGAGTTCGGCGGTGCGTGCGGCATCTTCTTGGGTCTGCTCAGAGCAAGCAGTCAGACCGACAAGGGCGAAGACGGCGAGCGAAGCGGTGATGGGACGTTTCATGGCGTTGACCTCGGATTTGCGAGAAATGCGAAGGTCAAACGCTGGAAGGGCGCCGAGGGTTTCCCCGCGGCGCCCTTCCGTTTTCATTGGCTGGTCCGGAAATCAGGCCCCGGCAGGAGCTCCGTCGCCCGATCCGCCGAACTTCTTGCCCGCCTTGGGAACGGTCGAGCTGCCCACCGGACGCACGGCCACAGGGCCCTTGGGTTCGTCGGGGCGGTCAATCTTGCCGTCCTTCATCAGCTGATCGATCTCTTCGCCGGTCAGCGTCTCGTATTCGAGCAATGCCTGTGCGAGCAGGTGGAGCTTGTCCTCCTGCTGCGTCAGGACGTCCTTGGCGCGCTTGAGGCCGCCTTCGACCAGTTCCTTGATCTCGGCGTCGATCATCTTGTTGGTCTCGGCGCCCGCCATGGTCCGTGCCGTCTGGCCCATGCCGAGATAGCCTTCCTGGCTTTCCTCGTACATCAGCGGGCCCAGCTTGTCGGACATGCCCCACTTGGTGACCATGTTCTTGGCGAGGTCGGTCGCATACTGGATGTCGCCGCTCGCACCGCTCGAGACCTTGTCGTGACCGAAGATGATCTCTTCCGCGACGCGGCCGCCCATCGCGACTGCGAGGTTCGCATGCATCTTATCGCGGTGGTACGAGTAGTTATCGCGTTCGGGCAGGCGCATCACCATACCCAGTGCGCGGCCGCGCGGGATGATGGTTGCCTTGTGGATCGGGTCCGATGCCGGCTCGTTGATCGAGACAAGCGCGTGGCCCGCCTCGTGATAGGCGGTCATCTTCTTCTCGTCCTCGTCCATGACCATCGATTTACGCTCGGCGCCCATCATGACCTTGTCCTTGGCGTCCTCGAACTCCTGCATCGCGACGAGCCGTTTGTTACGGCGGGCCGCAAGCAGGGCTGCTTCGTTGACGAGGTTGGCGAGGTCCGCACCCGAAAAGCCGGGCGTGCCGCGTGCGATGGTGCGCGGGTTCACGTCGGGTGCCAGCGGCACCTTCTTCATGTGCACGGCGAGGATCTTCTCGCGGCCGTCGATATCGGGGATCGGCACCACGACCTGGCGGTCGAAACGGCCCGGGCGCAGCAGCGCAGGATCGAGCACGTCGGGACGGTTGGTTGCCGCGATTATGATGATACCTTCATTGGCTTCGAAGCCGTCCATCTCGACCAGCAGCTGGTTGAGCGTCTGCTCGCGCTCGTCGTTCGAATTTCCGAGTCCATGGCCACGGCTGCGACCGACGGCATCGATTTCGTCGATGAAGAGGATGCAAGGTGCGTTCTTCTTGGCCTGTTCGAACATGTCGCGCACGCGGCTTGCACCGACGCCGACGAACATTTCGACGAAGTCGGAACCCGAGATTGTGAAGAAAGGAACGCCCGCTTCGCCCGCGATGGCGCGTGCGAGCAGCGTCTTACCGGTACCGGGAGAACCGACCAGCAGCGCGCCCTTGGGGATCGTGCCGCCGAGCTTGGAGAAACGCTGCGGATCCTTCAGGAACTCGACGATTTCTTCGAGTTCCTCGCGCGCTTCGTCGATGCCGGCGACATCGTCAAAGGTGACGCGGCCCTGCTTTTCGGTGAGCATCTTGGCCTTGGACTTACCGAAGCCCATCGCGCCGCCTGCGCCGCCTCCCTTCTGGACCTGGCGCAGTGCGAAGAAGGCGATTCCAAGGATCAGCAGAAACGGCAGAATCTGGATCAGCGCGTAAATGAGCATGTTGCCGTTGTCGGCTTCCTTGCCCGAATACTGGACGCCGTTTTCTTCCAGCAGCTCGGTCAGCTTGGGATCGTTGCGGACGGGAATCGTGCTGAACGCCTCGCCGCCGGTCGTCTTGCCGACGATCGCCTCGTCGGAAATGACCACGGATTCAATCTGGCCTTCGGCGACCTTGTCCTTGAAATCGGAATAGAGCAGCGGCGTTCCAGCCGGCTGGCTGCCGCCACCGAACATCGAAACCACCAGCAGCAGGCCGAGGAACACACCACCCCAGACCATGAGGCTCTTGATCCACGGGTTGGGGCCGTTGCCTTCGGGCTCGGGCGACTGGTTATCGTTTTCGTCACGCATTGCTGGGGGCAATCCTTTCCTGGAATTGCTGATGTAGGTGCGGGCGTGTGAATGACAAGTTTAGCACAGACGCAATTTCGGCGCTAATCGCGATCACACTCATCGACTGCATAGGCGCGGCAGAACACCTCGACGGCACCTTCCACGCGCTGGCGGTCCCGAACCGGGTCTGACGGGGCGCCGAAGCGCCTGTCAAGATCGCCCATTCCCTTGCACATGGCGGCGAACTGCTCGGCGGCGAGCTCGGGATCATCGACGCGGATTTCGCCTGCTTCGGCCATGGCGGCAAGGAATCCGGTGAAGGCGCGCTTCATCCGGTGCGGGCCAGCAGCGAGGAAAGCGGCGCCCACCGCCGGATCATGCTCGGTTTCGGCCGCGATCCGGCGTTCGAACTGGACCATTTCGGGCCGCGAGAGGAACGCGCTCATCGCTTCGCCGATCGCCATCAGCCGGTCGCGCAGGCTGCCATGCGCAAGCGCGGGCACTTCGAAATTCCCTCTCAGCTTCTCGCACTCATGCTCGACCGCCGCGGTCAGCAGGGAACGTTTGTCTCCGAAGCGGTTATAGATGGTGACCTTGGAGACACCGGCGTCCGCCGCGACCTGCTCGATCGAGGTTGCCGCATAGCCGCGGTCGAAAAAGGCGCGACTGGCCGCCGCGATGATCGCATCGCGCTTGGCCAGATCGGTCGGTCGCCCGGTCTTTTTCGTATCGCTTGACAAAATGAACGGCTCCGTTCAGTTGAACGCCATCGTTCAGTAATGGACGAGTCGCCCGGGTAACGCAAGCAGAGGTCGCCAAGGTCATGATCTGGATAGCCATCCGCATGCTGACGGGCGATCCGCAGAAGTTCTTCGGACTCGTCTTCGGAATCGCCTTCTCGACCCTGCTCATCACCCAGCAGCTGACGATCTTCGTAAACCTGCTCGAACGCGGCGCCAGCGGCGTCTACAATGTCTCCAGCGCCGATGTCTGGGTCATGGACCCGGTCAGCCGCACCACCGATGTCGCCTATGCCATGCCCTCCACTGCGCTCGACAAGGTGCGCGGCGTACCCGGCGTCGAATGGGCCGTGCCGCATATCCGCGCGCAGGCCTCGGTCCGCACCAAGGACGGTGATCTGGAAGGCGTCGCGGTGATCGGTGTGGACGATGCGACACTGATCGGTCTCCCCAAGAACATGGTCGAAGGCTCGATCGACGTACTTTCGCAGCCCGATAGCGTCATCATCGACGATGTCGGCACGACGCGCATGTTCCCCGGCCAATCGCCCATTGGCGAGCGGCTCGAACTGAACGACCAGCGCGCGGTCATTCGCGGGATTGCCGATGCCGTTCCCAGCTTTACCAGCACGGTGGTGCTCTACACCAAGTACAGCCAGGCGCTGAATTATGTGCCCGGCACGCGCAACCGCCTTTCCTTCGTCCTCGTCGGCGCGGAGAATCCGGCGGGAGCGAAGGCTCTTTCCGAAAAGATCGAGGAAGAGACCGGCCTGAAGGCACAAACGCGCGAGGAGTTTGCTCGCGACGGGGTCCAGTTCATTATCGAGAATACCGGCATCCCACTCAATTTCGGGATTACTGTCGCGCTCGGCTTCATTGTCGGTGTGGCGATCGTCGGGCTCACATTCAGCCTCTTCATCCGCGACAATATCAAGCAATTCGGCGCGCTGAAGGCGATCGGCGTGACCAATGGCAAGATCCGCCGGATGGTCGCAGCACAAGCGGGCCTCGTCGGGCTGATCGGCTACGGATTGGGCGTTCTGGGCACGGTCGGCTTCATCCAGGCCTTTTCGTCCGATCCGACCTTCAAAGGCTTCTACATCCCTTGGCAGATCCCGCTGATCAGCGCTGCAGCGGTGACGATCATCCTCGCCCTGACCGGCTGGCTGGCGCTGCGCAGCGTCCTCAAGACCGAACCTGCGGCGGTATTCCGCTGATGGGCAAGAAAATGGA
>JABDNC010000036.1 GCA_013001165.1 Erythrobacter sp. | reverse complement strand
CGGTGACCCCACCAGAGCTGGCGGCTGACGCACCATGGCTGGATGTTCTCCATCCAGTTGAAGAAGGTCTTTTCCCAGCTCTTCGGGACGATCTCGATCGTGCCGTCTTTCACCGCCTGAATCGGAGCGACGGCGAGCTTTTCGGCATCGACATACCACTGGTCGGTCAGCCAGGGTTCGATCACCACGCCGCCACGGTCGCCGAAGGGCGTCGCGATGGTGCGCGGTTCGGCGTCGAGTTCCTGCTCTTCGCCCTTCTTGGTCTTGGCGATGTGCGGGATAAGGTAGCCCTGTTCCTTCAGGCGCTGGACGACCAGTTCGCGCGCACCGTCCACGCCCTCACGCTTGAAGCGGTGCAGGCCGATGAACTCGTCCGGCACCAACCCGTCGGCGGTCTGGCAGACGTTTGCCTCGCCATCGAGCATGTTGAGCATTTCGGCGGGCTTGAAGCCTGCGCGCTTGCCCACGTCGAAGTCGTTGAAGTCGTGACCCGGCGTGATTTTCACGCAGCCCGAGCCGAGTTCCGGATCGGCATGCTCGTCGGCCACGATCGGAACGCGGCGTCCGGTGATGGGCAGCACGATGTTCTTGCCGACGACCGACTTGAAGCGCTCGTCATCGGGATGCACTGCCACTGCCATGTCGGCGAGCATGGTTTCGGGACGCGTCGTTGCGACGACAAGGTGATCCTTGCCCTCCGACGTCGTGACGCCATCTTCGAGCGGATATTTGAAGTGCCAGAAAGAGCCCTTCACATCCGTCGTCTCGACCTCGAGGTCCGAGATCGCGGTCTTCAGCTTCGGGTCCCAGTTCACCAGCCGCTTGTCGCGGTAGATGAGGCCGTCGTTATAAAGGTCGACGAAGGTCTTGAGCACGGCATTGGAGAAATGCTCGTCCATCGTGAACTGTTCGCGGCTCCAGTCCATCGAACAGCCGAGGCGGCGCAGCTGGCGCGTGATCGTGCCGCCGCTTTCCTCTTTCCATTCCCAGACCTTGCCCACGAAATCCTCGCGCGAGTAATTCGTGCGCTTGTCCTGCTTCGCTTCCATCTGGCGTTCGACCACCATCTGAGTGGCGATGCCGGCATGGTCGGTGCCGACCACCCACAGCGCATCCTTGCCGCGCAGACGCTCATAGCGGATCACCACGTCCTGCAGTGTGTTGTCGAGCGCGTGTCCGATATGGAGACTGCCCGTGACGTTGGGCGGCGGGTTCACGATGGTGAAGGGCTCTGCGTCCGGCCGCTCGGGGCGGAACAGGCCGTTTTCTTCCCAATGCGCGTACCAGCGCTGCTCGATATCGGCGGGGTCGAAGGTCTTGGATAGCTCGGTGCTCATGGCATGGGCCTTTGCCAGCCTCTATTGTGCGATGCAACGTCATAGGGGAGGGGAAACTATATGCGCTTGTTCTGTGAAGCATTTCCCCGCATACCGCGCGGCGGATGACAGGTTTCGCGGAATACGAACTGCAACAGGGCGAGGGGGGAGCGGTGCTGACGCTCGCCGGGCCCTATCTCGTATCCAGCATCGGCGCCGTCGACGACGAGCTCAGAGCCCTCGATGGCGATATCGCACGGGTCGATATTTCGGGCGTTACGGAAATCGATACCGCCGGGGCATGGATGGCCTGCCATATCGCAGGCCGGCACGGGGCCGAGATCACTGGTGCCAGCGAGCGCGCACAGCGACTGCTCGGTGCGATCGAGGGAATGGACAGCGAGGAAGACCTCGCCGCACCGCGTCTACCCGTGTGGACCCGCGTTCCCGTCGCGCTTGGCGAGAAGGTCTTTTACGCACGCAGTGGGATCTATGGCGTGCTCAGCTTCCTTGGCGCGCTACTGGTTGCAGCCTGGTCGCTGATCCGCAACCCGCGCCGCTTCAGAACGGTCGCGCTTGTCCGGCAGGCCGAGCTCGTCGGCGTATCCGCGCTGCCGATCATCGGTCTGATGAGCTTCCTGATCGGGATCGTCATCGCACAGCAGGGCGCGGTGCAGCTGGCGCAATTCGGGGCGGAAACGCTCACGATCAATCTGGTGGGCCGTATCACCTTGCGCGAACTGGGTGTGTTGATGACCGCGATCATGGTCGCGGGCCGCTCGGGCAGCGCCTTTGCCGCACAGCTCGGCACGATGAAGCTCACCGAAGAGGTCGACGCCATGCGTACGATCGGCATCGCGCCGATGGAGGCGCTGGTGATCCCGCGCATCATGGCTGCGATCGTTATGATGCCCCTGCTGGGTTTCTATGCCTCGTGCATGGCGATCATCGGCGGTGCGGTGATCGGCGACGTGATGCTGGGTATCCCTTTCTGGACATTCCTGACACGCATCCAGGAGGTCGTGCCGACCTATGATGTGTGGGTCGGCCTCATCAAGGCGCCGGTCTTCGGGCTGATCATCGGCCTTGCCGGTTGCTATCACGGGCTTCAGGTCCGCGGTAATTCCGAAGAGGTCGGCACCCGCACGACGATGTCGGTGGTTTCGGCGATCTTTGCCGTTATCGTCCTCGACGCTTTCTTCGCGGTCTTCTTCACCGAGGTGGGCTGGGCATGAGCGGCAGGCACAAGAACGATCTCCATCGCCACGAACGCTATCGCGGCGAGCATCCGATCGTCGTCGAGGGTCTGGTCAATCGTTTCGGTCCGATCACCGTGCACGAAGGGCTCGACCTGAAGGTCAGGCGAGGCGAAATCCTCGGCGTAGTGGGCGGCTCGGGCAGCGGCAAGTCGGTCCTCATGCGCTCGATCATCGGATTGCAGCGACCCAATGCAGGCGATGTCCGCGTTTTCGAAAAATCCATCATCGAGGCGGAACCCGACGAGGAAATCGGCGTGCGCGACCGGTGGGGCGTATTGTTCCAGGGCGGTGCCCTGTTCTCGACGCTGACGGTCGGAGAGAACGTGGAGGTGCCGCTCAAGCAGTTCTATCCGGAGATTTCCGACGGGCTGCGAGAAGAAATCGCGCGCTACAAGGTGCTGCTGTCGGGCCTACCGGAAGAGGCGGTCAGCAAATACCCGAGCGAGCTGTCGGGCGGCATGAAGAAGCGTGCCGGCCTCGCCCGCGCCCTTGCGCTCGACCCCGAATTGTTGTTCCTCGACGAGCCGACCGCGGGCCTCGACCCGATCGGTGCGGCGGCATTCGACAGGCTGACGCGCGACCTGAAGGAAACGCTCGGCCTCACGGTGTTCCTGATTACGCACGATCTCGATACGCTGCATGAGATCTGCGACCGGGTGGCGGTGATCGCCGACAGGAAGATCATCACGGTCGATACCGTTCCGAACCTCATGGAACTCGACCACCCCTGGATACAGGAATATTTCAACGGTCCGCGCGGCCGCGCGGCTCTGACCGCACAGGCCCTCGACGAACTCAGGAAGCACATGGACCTGCCGATCGCTCAGCATGCGGTCAAAGCGTTGGACAATGCGTCCTCAACCAAGGATAAGGCGTAACCAATGGAAACGCGGGCAAATTACGTTTGGGTGGGGGCAG
>JABDNC010000268.1 GCA_013001165.1 Erythrobacter sp. | reverse complement strand
CCTTCCATGGTCTTCTCGAACAGGATCGCGCCGAGCACCTTGCCGTTGCCGAAGCACGGGGCCTCGATGATGCGCTGGCGCATTTCGTGGATCAAGCCGAACATCTGATCGTCGCCGTCCCACTCATTGTCTTCCACGCCGTAGCCGCGAAGTGCCTTGGGGGTCGAACCGCCCGACTGGTCGAGTGCGGCGACAAAGCCCTGTCCGGTTGCGATCCGCTCGCGCATTTCATCGAAAGTCATGTGAGAATCCCTTGGGTCGTGCATTCGTATGCGCGGCCTATACAAAAGCCCCTTCGCACCTGCAACACCACCAATGTAACTATTCGGCGCATGAAGCGTATCTCTTGGTGAGCACAGGAGAGACCATGCTGGATAAGACCCAAGAGCGATTGTGCGAGGAGAACGAGACGGATTTCTCCGATCTCAGGGCGCTGACGATCAACTGCACGCTCAAGCCCTCGCCCCGGGGGTCGCATACGGACAAGCTGCTGGGCAATGTGGAAACCATCCTCGTGCGAAATGAAGTGCAGCTCGATCAGGTGCGGCTGGTCGATCACGACATCGCGCCCGGCGTCTATCCCGACATGACAGAGCACGGCGCGGATCGGGACGACTGGCCCTCCATATGGGAGAAGGTGCAGGCCGCCGATATCCTCGTGGTCGCAACGCCGATCTGGCTGGGCGAGAAGAGCTCTGTCTGCCGGCGCCTGATCGAACGGCTTTATGGCCATTCCGGCCAGACCAACGACAAGGGTCAGTACATCTTCTACGGCAAGGTCGGCGGCTGCATCGTCACCGGCAATGAGGACGGGATCAAGCACGTGGGCATGGGCGTCCTCTATTCGCTCCAGCACGTCGGCTACACCATCCCGCCGCAGGCGGACGCTGGCTGGATCGGCGAGGCAGGTCCCGGTCCGAGCTATGGCGACGCGAAGGAAGACGGGGACGGCTATGTCGGTTTCGACAACGATTTCACCCGCCGCAACTCGACCTTCATGACGTGGAACCTGATGCACATGGCGCGCATGCTGAAGGACGCGGGCGGCATCCCCGCCTGGGGCAATTCGGTCGATTTGTGGAAAGAGGGCCGCCGCTTCGACGCGCCCAACCCCGAATACCGCTAGTTCGGCCTTTTCAGCACCGCGACGAGATTGATCGCGATCGAAATACGCGCGCCCTCGCCCTTGAAGGGGCGCACGGCGTGCTGGAGCCAGCTCGGGAACATCACGATCATGCCCGTCTTGGGACGCAGCGAAACCTCGCTGTGCATCGGCTGGCCATCGGGCTGCCTGAGCCGGAGATCGGGCGCGCCCATGCGGATCATCGGCATGCGCGGATCCTGCAGTTGCAGCTCGCCGCCGAGCGCCGGATCAGGGTCACCGCCATAGCCGTCGTCGATATAGGCGACTGCCGACCAGAAGCTGCCCGGGTGGAAATGATACTGGTTCGCTGCGCCCTTGCCGCTGACATTGGCCCACATCTCGGGGTGCCAGGTGAAGCGGCTGAACTCCGGGCTGCGGTTGTCGATCGTCTGTTCGTCGGCCATCGTCATGGCCTTGTGCGCCAGCGCCCTCGCCGCCTCACCGCCCCATTCGAGCATCTGCGTGTTCGAATGCCAGCCGCCGATGTTCGAGATGTCGACCCCGGCTGCATCCCGCGCCTTCTCTTCCTCGATCGCATTACGCAGAATGCGCATGCCCGGCTCGCTCTGCAGCGTGTCGGCGACGAAGGGGGTGGAGAAAAGGTGGCGCGTGGTGGCCATCGGCTCAGGCCATCAGCGCGGCCACGCCCGGAAGCGCCTTGCCTTCCATCCATTCGAGGAAAGCGCCGCCCGCAGTCGAAACAAAGGTGAAATCGTCCTTCACGCCCGCATGGGCGAGCGCGGCAACGGTATCGCCTCCGCCCGCGACCGAGGTCAGCGAACCGCCTTCCGTCAGCGCAGCCGCCGTCTTGGCGAGCGCCACGGTGGCCGTGTCGAAAGGTTCGGTCTCGAACGCGCCCATCGGGCCGTTCCATACCAGCGTGCGGCAGGTCTTGAGCACATCGCCCAGCGCTTCGACCGCTTGCGGGCCGACATCGAGGATCATCTCGTCCGAAGATACCTCATGCACGTTGCAGATACGCATGCTCGGCGGGTTCGCGGCGAATTCCTTCGCCACCACGACGTCGTACGGAAGGTGGACGGTGCAACCTGCATGGTCGGCCTGGTCGATGATGCGGTTGGCGGTATCGGTGAGATCGTGCTCGCACAGCGACTTGCCGACATCGACCCCGCGTGCGGCGAGGAAGGTGTTGGCCATGCCGCCGCCGATGATGAGGTGCTGGACCTTCCCGACGAGGTTTTCGAGCACATCGAGCTTGGTCGAAACCTTGGCTCCGCCGACGACTGCCGCGACCGGCTGTTCTGGCGAACCGAGCGCGGCGTCGAGCGCCTTCAGTTCGGCTTCCATTGCCCGACCTGCATAGGCAGGGAGGTGATGCGCCAGCCCTTCCGTCGAGGCGTGCGCGCGGTGCGCGGCAGAAAAGGCATCGTTGACGTAGAAATCGCCGTGAGCCGCAATGCCCTTGGCGAATTCCGGATCGTTCGCTTCTTCGCCCGGCCAGAAACGGACGTTGTCCAGCAGGCCAATGTCGCCCGCCGACAGGATGCCGATCGACTGTTCGACCACGGGGCCCATGACCTCGGGGATGAACATGATTTCCTTGCCCAGCACCTCTTCCACGTCGCCCTGAACGAAGCTGGTCGACATGGTCGAATGGCGCTGGCCTTTGGGCCGGCCGAAATGGGCGAGAAGCAGGACCTTGGCCCCCTTCTCGCACAATTCGAGAATGGTCGGCTTCACAGCTTCGACCCGGGTCACGTCGGTTGCAGAACCACCCTTCATCGGAAGGTTCAGATCGACGCGCACGAGTGCGACCTTGCCGGTAATGTCGCCGAGGTCGTCGAGGGTCTTGAAGCTGCTCATGCTGCTATGTCCTTAAAGGAACTTCGCCATCACTCCGGCGGTATCGATCATGCGGTTCGAGAAGCCCCACTCGTTGTCGTACCAGCTGACGACGCGGGCAAGCTTGCCTTCCATCACGCTGGTTTCGAGACTGTCGATGGTCGAGCTAGCCGGATAGTGGTTGAAGTCCGAGCTGACGAGCGGCTGGTCGGTATAATCGAGCACGCCCTTCATCGGACCGTCGGCGGCAGCCTTGAGTGCCGCATTCAGTTCCTCGGCGCTGGTGTCGCGGCCGGGAGTGAAGACGAGGTCGACGAGGCTGACGTTCGGCGTCGGTACGCGGACCGAGCTGCCGTCGAGCTTGCCAGCCAGTTCGGGGAGGACGAGGCCGACAGCACGGGCAGCGCCCGTGGTGGTCGGGATCATGTTCTGCGCGCCGCCGCGGGCACGGCGCATGTCGCTGTGCATCTGGTCGAGCATGCGCTGGTCGTTAGTGTAGCTGTGGATCGTGGTCATGAAGCCGCGCTCGATGCCGACCGTGTCGTGCAGCACCTTTGCCATTGGCGAGAGGCAGTTGGTGGTGCAACTGGCGTTCGAGACGATCACGTCGTCTGCGGTCAGCACATCGTGGTTCACGCCGTAGACGATGGTGGCCGAAACGTTTTTGGCCGGTGCCGAGATCAGCACGCGCTTGGCACCCGCCTTGAGGTGCGGTTCGGCAGCTTCGTGGCTCTGGAAGAAGCCGGTGCATTCAAGGACGATGTCGATGCCCTGGTCGGCATGCGGCAGGTTGCCCGGATCACGTTCGCTGGTCACGGCAATCGATTTGCCGTTCACGATGATCGCGTTGTCGCCCACTTCGACGGTGCCGGGGAAACGGCCGTGGGTGCTGTCGTACTGGAACAGCAGCGCGTTCGACTTTGTGTCGGCGAGATCGTTGATCGAGACGAGATCGAGATCGTGATCGTCACGCTCGAGAATGGCGCGAGCGACGAGACGGCCGATGCGTCCGAAACCGTTGATTGCAACCTTGGTAGCCATGCTAAAAGCTCCTGCTTAACCGTTCAATTTGTTCATGATTTGCGGCACGATAGTGTCCGCCGTGAAACCGAATTTCTTGAAGAGATCGCCTGCCGGTGCGCTGGCGCCGAAGCTGTCGATCCCGATGTTGAGGCCGTTTTCGCCGGTGTAGCGTTCCCAGCCGAAGGTGGTGCCAGCCTCGATGCTGACGCGCAGGCTCGATGCCGGGATCATGTCCTTGCGATACGCCTCGTTCTGCTCGTCGAAGAGTTGGGTACAGACCATCGAAACAACGCTGGCGCCCACCCCTTGCTTTTCCAGCTCGTCGGCGCAGGCAAGCGCGAGATGAACTTCCGAACCGCTCGCAACGAGAGTGACCTTGTGCGCGTTGCCCGCCTTCTTGAGGCGATACGCGCCCTTCGAACACATATCCGTTTCTTCGGTATGGTTGCGCACCTGCTGCAAGTTCTGGCGGCTCAACGCCAGCACCGCGGGGCGATCCTTGCTCCGCAGCGCGATGTCCCAGCACTCTGCAGTCTCGACCGCATCGGCAGGGCGCATGACGAGCAGGTTCGGGATCATGCGCAGCGACTGCACATGCTCGACCGGCTGGTGCGTCGGGCCGTCTTCGCCAAGGCCGATGCTGTCATGGGTCATGACGTAGATAGCGCGCGTCTGCTGGAGGGCCGAAAGGCGGATCGCTGCGCGGCAATAGTCGGTGAAGACGAGGAAGGTGCCGCCGTAAGGGATCACGCCCCCGTGCAGCGCCATGCCGTTCATGGCTGCTGCCATGCCAAACTCGCGGATGCCGTAATAGATGTAACGGCCCGAGTAATCGTCCGCAGTGAACGGGCCGATGCCGCCTGCCTTCGTGTTGTTCGAACCCGTCAGGTCGGCGCTGCCGCCCATCGTGTCGGGCAGCATGGCGTTGATCTGGTCGAGGGCCATTTCGCTCGCCTTGCGGGTCGCGACCTTGACCGGCTCCTTCATCAGCGACTGGATGTAATTGTCGAGGCTGAACTTGGCGGGCAGATCGCCCGACATCCGACGCTCGAATTCCGCTCGCTGGCTGTCTGCGGACAGTCGCTCGTTCCATTCGCCATGCGCCTTAGCGCCGGCATCGGCGGTACCGCGCCAGTCCGACAGGACCTGCTCGGGAATTTCGAAGGGCTTGTAGTCCCAGCCGAGCACGTCGCGCGCGGCCGAGATTTCCTCGTCGCCCAGCGGTGCACCATGAGTGGCGCTGGTGCCCTGCTTGTTGGGCGCACCCTTCCCGATGACCGTGCGGCAAGCGACCAGCGAGGGGCGCTCGTCTGCCTGCGCTTCATCGAGCGCGCGGCGAATGTCGTCGAAATCGTGTCCGTCGCAGCTCACCACGTGCCAGCCGGTCGCGGCATAGCGGGCCTTGATGTCTTCGCTGGTCGACAGGTCGGTGCCCCCGTCGATGGTGATCTGGTTGTCGTCCCACAGCACGTTCATGCGACCGAGCTTGAGGTGACCCGCAAGACCGATGGCCTCATGGTTGATGCCTTCCATGAGACAACCGTCGCCGGCGATGACCCATGTCTTGTGATCGACGATATCGGCGCCGAAGTCGGCGTTCAGCTTGCGCTCCGCGATGGCCATGCCGACCGCCATTGCAAGGCCCTGCCCCAGCGGGCCGGTGGTCGATTCCACGCCGTCGAGCAGGAAGTTCTCAGGGTGGCCTGCGCACGGACTCCCTAGCTGGCGGAAATTGCGGATGTCTTCCATCGTCGGGGCCGCGTATCCGGACAGGTGCAGCAGCGAATAGATCAGCATCGAACCATGGCCTGCGGACAGGACGAAACGGTCGCGGTCGGCCCAGTCGGGTGCTGCCGGATCGTGCTTGAGATACTCGCTCCACAACACCGTCGCCACATCGGCCATGCCCATGGGCATACCTGGATGCCCCGAGTTCGCCGCCTGCACCGCATCCATCGAAAGTGCCCTGATGGCATTGGCCATCTGGACCATGCGAGCAGTGTCGAGACTCATGGGGATTATTCTCCGAAAATGTGTGGCGATTCGACGCGTGGGAACCCTTCGCGGAGGGCGCGCGCAAGGTCAACCCGAGTGGCCGCGCGATCCGCGCCTTCATCGTCTTGGTGCAATTTATCAACAGGCGAGCCCAAGCCTTTGCCGTTGCGGGCCAATCTTGGTATTTGCGAAGCCCTGATGAGCGAAACACGTATCCACGGCGCGCTGGAGCGGCTCGAAAAAGCCCTCGCGCGCATCGAAACACAAGCCGCGCTTCCGCGATCCGCACCTGCGGACGACAGTGGATTGGCACAGGCTCACGAGGCACTGAAGTCGCGTGTCGCGAGCAATCTGCGCGAACTCGACACACTGATCGAAAGCCTCGAACAATGAGCGACGTCAAGCTGCAGGTCGGCGGGCGCGTTTATACCGTCTCCACCGCCAACGGACAGGAAGACAAGGTTCGCGGCCTTGCCCAAATGGTCGATGAAAAGATCAGCGGCATGGGCAAAAACGCGACCAGCAACGAAGCGAAGAACCTGCTGTTCGCAGCGATCCTGCTTGCCGACGAGCTGACCGATGCACGTAATGCCGCGCAATCGCATCCGCCCGATCCGGGAATCGATACCGATGCGCTGGCGATAAGGCTGGAACGCGTTGCAAATGCGCTCGAAGGAGCTGCATCGGCCCTTGAGGGAGAGACCGGGGCATCCTAAGTAGACCTCGGCGGGGCTGCTCGGCACGAGCCGCATGAATATCCCTGAGGCTATAAGCAATCCAAGGGAGCTGTCCCTACCGGGTTGGCGGGTTCGTCCTGGCGATCTGGATATACGGCGCCCACCTGACGTGAAGGCGTCAGAGGATTTTCCGGCAACGACCCATAGTGGTCCCGCTACTTGTTTTTTGCGCCTCAGGCGCCAGCGTTCGCGTCCGCTCACTTGGCTTTCCTCGCTCGCACGGCCTGAAGGCCGCGTCGCTGCGGGCGGGCGGTCGCCCTAGCGGGCCAATTGGCCCGTATTGTGACGGGAAGGTTTGAAGAGGCGTGACCAAGGACCAACTCCGAAAAATTCTCCGCAGCATGCGCCGCGACCATGTTGCAGAGCTGCCCGACAGCATGCGCGGTTTGGTCTTCCACCGCCCACCGGCGCCGCTGCTCGACCTCGTGCCCGAGGGCACGACCGTCGGCCTGTATCGCGCCGACCCATTCGAGGCGCCCGCCACCTCCTATGCCAAGTTTTTTCTCGAACGCGGGCACGAGATCGCCCTACCCCGCTTCGAAACGCGCAATTCCGCCATGGAATTCGCGCATCATGTCGACCCATTCGACGAGGAAGACTTGGAGGTCGGTCCATTCGGCCTGCTCCAGCCGTCGCCTGATGCGCCGGTCGTCGAACCGCAGGTCCTGCTGGTCCCGCTCGTGGGCTTTACCGCAAAAGGTGACCGGCTCGGACAAGGGGGCGGCCACTACGATCGCTTGCTAGAGGATCGCGAGGAAGTGACTGCAATAGGTCTTGCATGGGATTGCCAGCTGACAGAAAACCTCCCGGTCGAGCCGCATGACCGCCGCCTCGATGCCGTCGTGACCCCAACCCGCTTCTACGGACCGTTCGCATGAGAGAAGAACCAACCTGGCGCATTCCGGTCGGCCTGCTGGGCCTCCTGATCGGCCTCCTGGTCTACGGCATCGTTATCGCGCGGTACCTGCCGGGTCTCATCGGCGACTGGCCCGCACTTGCTCAGACCGTGATCTACCTGTTCCTCGGCCTCGTATGGCTGCTGCCGCTGGGGCGGTTCCTCAAGTGGATGGAAACCGGCAACTGGCGCTGATTGCCAAGCGGCGCGGTCATCACTAGCCTCCCTTCTCCAAGGGAGAGAATATGGCGACCACCGCGGGGGTAACCGACAAACCATCTGTCGGCCTGAAGCTAGCGCACGGTTTCGGTGCGGCGGCTTTCGGCATCAAGAACAACGGCTTCGATTACTTCCTGCTGCTGTTCTACGGCACGGTGATCGGTCTCGAGCCGGGCCTCGTGGGTCTTGCGATCTTCATCGCCCTGACCTTCGACGCGATCTCCGATCCGCTGGTCGGATACTGGTCCGACAACTTCCATAGCCGCTGGGGCCGCCGCCATCCTTTCATGTATGCAGCCGCGCTGCCCGTTGCGCTGAGCTATTTCCTGCTGTGGAATCCGCCCGATTGGGGACAGACCGGATTGTTCCTCTACCTGACCGGACTGGCAGTGCTGATCCGCACCTTCATCACTTTTTACGAGACGCCGAGCTCCGCACTCATTCCCGAGCTGACTTCCGACTACGAGGAGCGCACCAGCCTGCAGTCATACCGCCTGTTCTTCGGCTGGACCGGTGGCAGCATGATGAGCATCATCATGTTCGGCGCTCTGATGACGGGGCCAATGGGCATGCTCGATAGGGGTGCCTACGCGACCTACGGGATCATCGGCTCGATACTGATACTGACCGCCATCATGATTTCGGCCATCGGCACCCATCACCGCATTCCGCACCTCCATCGTCCGGTCGCGACCGGGGAGCGCTTCGGTGTGCGGCGCATCTTCCGCGAGATGGTCGAGACACTGAGCGAAAAGAGCTTCATCGCCCTGTTCTTTGCCACAGTGATGTTCGCGATCGCATCGGGCCTAGCAGCGGCTCTTTCTTTCCTGATGCTTCGCTATTTCTGGGGCTTCGAGGAGTTCCAGATCTTCATCTGGACCTGCACCGTCCTGCTGTCCGCCCTCTTCGGCTTCCTGATTGCCCCTTGGAGCGTGAGGAGGTTCGGCAAGAAGGAATCGGTGATCGGTCTTGGACTTCTCGCCTTCACGATCCAGCCTGCACCGGTCCTGCTGCGGCTTGCCGGCCTTATGCCCGAAAACGGCGACCCCATCCTTTTCCCGCTGGTGATGACCATCAACGTGATCGACCTTGCGCTGATCATCGCGACGCAGGCGGTAGCCTATTCGATGATTGCCGACCTCGTTGAATCGAACCAGGTCCGCACCGGGCGCCGCAATGAGGGTGTCTACTACGCGGCCTCCACCTTCACGCGGAAAGTCACGCAGGGCATCGGCGTGGCTGCGGCGGGCACGATCCTCTCGATCATAGCCTTTCCCGAAGGGGCCGATCCCGACACCGTTTCGAGCGATACGCTGTGGATGTTGGGTGCTTATTACGCGCCTACGCTGCTCGTGCTCTACCTGGGCGCGCTTTATTGCGTCTCGCGCTACCGGATCGACAAGGCCGGACACGAGGAGAACCTGCGCAAGCTCGCCGAAGCGAAAGCCGGATCGCAGGCATGAAAAAAGCCGCCCGGAGGCGGCTTTTCGAAGAATAATCCCAAGGTGGCGCGAGTGACGGGACTCGAACCCGCGACCCTCGGCGTGACAGGCCGATACTCTAACCAACTGAGCTACACCCGCGCATTGCGCTGTAGCGCCCCCTTGGGAGCCGCGCATCTAGTGGAGGCTCCGATTCCTGTCAACGCATATTGAGCGCCTTTTTTAGCTCTTTTTTTCAACGCCGCGCAGGAGTCTGGAATTTACCCGAAATTTACCTTTCGGGCCGAACCTGACCATCGAAATCACGTGGGGCAAACGGGGGTTTCGATATGTTGCAGACAGCATTTCTCGCTGCATCGCTCGCCATGTTGGGCGGCGGCGCAATCGCGGCCAAATCGGCAATCGATATCCAGGAATCGGTTTCGGTCGAACAGTCGCAGGTGACGGCGCTTCGCTGACGGACAAAACGTTCAGCAGTTCTCGTATTTCCAGTTACGCCGTTTACCTTCGGCAATCCACTCCACTGCCGTAGCGATACGCTTCTCTCGCGTCGCCTCGCGCTTTGCGCTGGTGACCCAATCGAGGTAATCGCGCCTTTGCGCATCGGTGAAACCGTCCCAGACCTTCATCGCGCCTTTTGCCCCCGTCAGCGCAGCGGCTAGATCGTCCGGCATCGGTATTTTGGGCTTTGGCTTCGGCATCGAAGTCTCGGGTGACTGGGCCGCCTCGGCAGAAGCTCGAAACCGATCCTTCAACTCGCCAGCCGGCGGCAGCTCATCGATGCCGGTCAGCTTGCCGAAATTGCCCATCCCGCCGCCTGCGGTTTCCTCGCTGCACACCATGACCGATGCGTGCTTCTTGAAAGCGGCCATGCCGACTGCATTCTTGCCGTCGACAACAAAGTAGGGGACGCCCCACTTGAGCGCTTCCTCGGCATTCGGAAGCGCTTCGTGAACCAGCTCGCGGACATGGCGCAGGATCGGTTGCGCAAATGGTTGCGCTTTGGCGATGTAATCGTCGACTCGGCTGTCACGCGTCATGCATGACAGCCTAGCAGATCAGTCGACGAGGATAAGCGCTGGCGTTTCCAGCAGCTTCTTCAACGCCTGGATGAAGCTCGCCGCATCCCAGCCGTCGACCACGCGGTGATCGCAGCTGATCGAGATGTTCATCAGCTTGCGCTTCTCGATCCGCTCCACACCATCGCTGCCGGTAACATACATCGGGCGTTCGATGATGCGGTTGGGACCGATGATCGCAACTTCCGGACGATTGATGACCGGAGTGGTCGCCACACCGCCAAGCGGCCCCAGCGAAGTAACGGTCAGCGTGCCGCCTTCCATCTCTTCCTTCTTTGCGGTGCCGTTGCGCGCGGCATCGGCAAGACGCGAGATCTCGTTGGCGAGCTGCCACAGGTTCATGCCCTGCGCATTCTTGATGACCGGCACCATCAGGCCTGCATCGGTCTGCGCGGCCATGCCCATGTTGACCGCACCGTGACGCGTCACCACGCCCGCTTCATCGTCGTAGCGAGCGTTGATCATCGGGAAGTCGGGCAACGTCTTGCAGATCGCGGTGATCAGCATCGGCAGGATCGTCAGCTTGGGCTTTTCGCCCCGGCTGGCGTTGAGCTGGGCGCGGAGCACCTCGAGATCGGTGACGTCGCATTCCTCGACATAGGAGAAGTGCGGGATGTTGCGCTTCGAGGCAGCCATGTTCTCGGCGATGCGGCGACGCATGCCGATGACCTTCTTTTCCTCGTCCTCGCGGGTCTTGGCTGCAGCGCCATAGCCCGAGTTGTAGGAGAGGAACTGGTCGAGATCGCCGTGACGGATGCGGCCTTCTTCGGAAGGCTTCACCTGGCTGAGGTCGACTCCGAGTTCCTTGGCACGCTTGCGCACTGCGGGGGTCGCGAGGACCTTAGCCTGGTGCTTCGGATCGGGCGCCGGGGTCGGCGCGGGCAGCGGTTCGGGCTCCGGGTCGGCAGCGAGCGCATCGTCGGCATCGCTGGCGTCCGAGGTTTCGACCTCGATACGCTCTTCGACGACGTCGGCCTTGGGAGCCGGTGCGGGCGCGGGAGCAGGTGCTTCCTCGGCCACGTCTTCAGGCACCTCGCCCTCGACCTCGATCACCACCAGCATCGAGCCGATCGAGACCATGTCGCCTTCTTCGCCGGCAATCTCGAGGATCTTGCCGTCGACCGGGCTTTCCATCGGCACAGTGGCCTTGTCGGTCATCATGTCGACGAATTCTTCGTCTTCCTTGACCGTGTCGCCGACCTTCTTGTGCCACTGGACGATTTCCGCCTCGGCAATGCCTTCGCCGATGTCGGGCATGTTGAATACGAACTTTGCCATGTCGGTTACTCGCCTATCTGATTGTCGTAGACCCAGTCGGTCACCTCGAGGGTCGCCAACTGGGTGCCGGGCGTGGCGGAAAAGCCGACGCCGGCATGAATTTCCTTTAGCCGTCCGGGGAA
>JABDNC010000249.1 GCA_013001165.1 Erythrobacter sp. | reverse complement strand
AGCCAAGGCCGCAGACGTTGCCGTCAATCGCAACATTGTAGGGCGGATCAGTAAACACGAGGTCGGCGCTCTCGCCGCCCATCAACTTGTCTATCACCTGCGCATCTCGGGTATCGCCGCACACCAGGCGATGGCGGCCCAACTGCCAAGTGTCTCCGGCGTGTGTGACCGGATCACCTTGCGGCTCGACCATTGCGTCCTCGGACGCATCATTTGTGCTGGGATCGGCATCGCGTGCATCAACTAGCGCGAAGTCTACCTCTGCGAGGCTGAACCCGGTCACCTCTAAGTCGAAGTCGCAATCCACAAGCGCCTGAAGCTCGATTGCGAGGATTTCCTTGTCCCAGCCTGCATTGAGCGCAAGCTTATTGTCCGCCAGTACATACGCGCGCCGTTCTTCTTCGCCTAGATGCGACAGCGTGAGCGTTGGCACGCGCTTCCAACCCAAAAGCTGCGCCGCCTGAACCCGTCCGTGGCCCGCGATAATCTCATCTTCGCTCGAGATCAGCACCGGGTTGGTGAACCCGAACCGCTCGATCGAGCCTGCGATCTGCTTGACCTGTTTCTTGGAGTGCGTGCGCGCGTTGCGCGAATAGGGTCGAAGCTCTGCGATATCGCGATCGACCACGTTCAACGTAGTGCTTTTCATTCTCTATACTCCGTCTGCTATCCAGCGATGGAGACCGAGGCATAGCAATCGAATCTCGAAAAGTCCAGAACGAAGGGAGAACATATTCACAGATATCCGAGGTCAGTCCGATGCAAGCGGCTTCCCTGATGCGTATCTGGCCATTCCCTGGTTTCCGGCCTCACGTCGCTGCTAGAGCACACTCGTTTCCCTGTTATCGACACAGGGAATTTCGGACGAGAAATGGCAGAAATGCGGGCTTCACGGACCCATTGACGCTAGAGGTTCCGCCTAAGAAAGGCCCCTTTCCCTGTAAACTCCCTGTAAAGCAGCGAATACAGGGCAGAGACCGGTTCGCAGGCGACTGCCCGCTTCACCACCTTTTCTCCCATCGCCCCTTTCGCCTTGCGACAAGCGCGCTATCCTGCGCTGCGATGGCTTCCCCGAAACTTTCGATATTCGCTCGCCTGCCCGCGCCGGGAAAGGTGAAGACGCGCCTCATCCCAGCCGTGGGGGAAGAGGGGGCGGCGCGGATCTACGCTCGCCTGCTGGCTCACACGGTGGAGGTTGCCCGCGAAAGTGGGCTGGACTTCGAATTGCGCGTTACCGGCGGGGAGATTGCGGCTTTCCATGACCTGTTCGGCGCCGACACCAAAGTCGTCGATCAGGGCGGAGGCGACCTCGGCGAGAAGATGGGGCGGGTCGGGGCACCAGCCCTGCTGATCGGCAGCGATTGTCCGGGAATCTCGGTGCCCCTGTTACAGGCCGCTGCGGGCGCGCTGGACGATCGCCGCGTCGTGCTCGGCCCTGCCAACGACGGCGGCTATTACCTTATCGGCTTTACGGAGCCCGTGCCTTTCCTGTTCGACGACATGGAATGGAGCACGCCAAAAGTACTGCCCGAAACGCTCTCGCGTCTGGCGGTGCATGGCTATGGCCTCGCAGTGTTGCCCGAGCTGGCGGATATCGACACTGCCGAAGACCTCGCCCAGTGGCCCGAACTGCAATGAGCGTCACGCTGCTGGTCCCCGCGCTCGACGAGGCCAAGGCGTTGCCCGAGCTTGTCGCTGTATTCGAGCGCCTCGATCCGAAGCCGCACGAAATCCTGCTGGTCGACGGCGGGAGCAGCGACGAAACTTGCGAGATTGCGCGCGACGCGGGCTGGCGGGTTTTGGCCAGCGAGAAAGGGCGGGCGCGGCAGATCAATGCAGGGGTGGAAGCGGCTGGGGGCAGGCTGGTTTGCGTGGTGCATGCCGATACCTGCCCGCCTTCAGACATGGTCGCAGTGATCGAGGATACGCTGGCGGACCAACGTATAGCGCTTGCGAGCTTTACCCCCGTTATTCGCGGTCCGGAGAAGACCCGTTGGGGCACTACGATCCATAATTGGGCGAAGACCTGGTACGCCCCGCTGCTGACGCGGCCGCACCTGTTTTTTCGCGGGGTGCGCCTGCTGTTCGGCGATCACGCGATGTTCTTCCGGCGCGAGGATTTCCTGAAAGTCGGAGGCTGCACACCCGGCGATGCGGTGATGGAAGAAGCAGATTTGTGCGTGAAATTCGCGCGGCTGGGCAGGGTGAAGATGGTGCGCCGTAGGGTCTACACCTCGGACCGCAGGATCGCGGCATGGGGGCCGCTCAAGGCGAACTGGATCTACTTCAAGGTCGGCATGCTCTGGGCATTCGGTCTGCGCGGGCGGATGGAAAGGCACTATCCCGACGTGCGCTGAGCGGCAGGCTCACGTTTCGGGCAAGAACCCCGCTTCGATGCAGTAATCGATGAGCCTGCGGACATAGGCTGCTCCCGTCTCGGGGCAGGCCATACCGGCCAGCGCCCGGAAATTGCGGTCGCCGAAATGCGGGTCCCGCTGGAAGTAGCTCGCATAGAGACCCGCCACCCGTTTGAAGAGGCGTCGCTCGAGCGCCGGCAGCATGGCGGGATCGAACCGCTCGGGCGTAACCAGTTCGGGCTCGTGGAATTGCGCATAGGCGCCGATCGCGCCTGTAAACTCCTCGACCGGCAGGGGCTGGCCGGAGACGAGGTGGAAGGTTCCCCCCCGTGCTTGTTCCATCGCCTGCGCCAGGGCCACGATCCCGCCCGCCACGTGATCGAGTGGAACGAAATCGAGTGTCGCGCCCTTGCGGGCCGGCATGTGCCGTACGCGCCCTTCGGCAATCAGCTTGAAGGCGGCATAGGTCGTGTCGAACTGGCGGATGCGGCCGCTCTCGTGCTCGCCAACCACGATCGAGGGGCGCGCGATTGCCCAGTTCAGGCCGCTGTCCCGTATAAGACGCTCGCCGGCTGCCTTGCTTGCCTCGTAACCGTTCGCGAAGCCACTTTCCGGTAGCGGATCGTCCTCCGCGATGGCGCCGTCGCGCGTGCCGCAGACATAGGCGGTAGAGATGTGGAGGAAGCCCATGTCTCCTGCCGCCGCAAGCGCGAGAGCATTGCCGGTCCCGTCGATATTGACTGCTCGGTAGTCGGCTTCCTCAAGGTCGAAGCGGACGGTCGCCGCGCAATGGACGATCAACTCGTGCGCCGATGCAATCTCTCCGAAAGCAGTATCCGGCCAACCGAACTGGCCCTGCGACACGTCGCCTGCCACAGTGGCGATCTCTACCGGCTGGCCGTCATTCGCGCGAATATCGTGATTGCGATGGACGAGCCCGGTGACCTCGTGGCCGTTGGCGACCAGCCGCTTGCACACTTCCCCACCGAGGAGGCCTGCTGCTCCGGTGACGAGGATTTTCACGCTAGGGTGGCCGTTGCCATGTAACCGACGGTCTCTTTCGGACGAAATGTGGGTGACTTCTCAATCTTCCCTTTCGCCTCTCACGCATATTCAGTTACGGAGCAAGCGATGAAATTCACCCACGATGTGATTGTGATCGGTGGCGGCGCCGCCGGGCTCACAGCAGCTGGCGGTTGTGCGCTGTTCGGTCTGGATGTCGCGCTGATCGAAGCGCGCGCGATGGGCGGCGAGTGCCTGAACGATGGCTGCGTGCCCTCGAAAGCGCTGATTGCAGCGGCCAAGCGTGCTGCCGAGGCAAACCAGAGCGAGCGCTACGGCATCACCCTCCAGCCGCCCAAAGTCGAATGGACCGGGGTGCATAAGCACATCCACGATGCCATCGCCGCCATCGCTCCGCACGATAGCGAAGAGCGGTTCGAGGAAATGGGCTGCGAGGTCATTCGCGACTGGGCGAAGGTCACTGGCCCGCAGAGCGTCGAGGTCGCCGGACGTACGCTGCGCGCGCCTCGGATCGTAATCGCGACCGGCTCGAAAGCGGCTGTCCCGCCGATCGAGGGAATCGACACAACGCCTTACCTCACCAATGAGAACATCTTCGATCTCGACGTCCTGCCAGATCATCTTGTGGTCGTCGGCGGCGGTGTCATCGGCATGGAGATGACGCAGAGCTTCCGCCGCCTCGGCAGCAAGGTCACCGTGCTCGAACCGGGCGAACTCATGGGCCGCGATGATCCCGACAGCGTGGCAGTCGTGCGCGAGACCATGGAGGCGGAAGGCGTTCGCTTCGTGAAGGGGCAGGCGGACAAGGTCGAAGGCAGCGTGGGCGCAATCACGGTCCATGCGGCCGGCGAGGTAATCGAAGGATCGCACCTGCTGATCGCGACCGGTCGCGCGCCCAATTGCCGCGGCTTCGGGCTTGAAGACATCGGTGTCGAGATGGGTCGCGGCGGGATTGTCGTCGACGAGCGGCGTCGCACATCGGTCAAGGGCATCTATGCCATTGGCGACTGCCGTGACGGCCCGCGCCTGACCCACGTGTCGGGTTACGAAGGCTCGAACGTGGCGCTCGAAATCACGCTCGGCGTGCCGACGAAAGTCGACTGGTCGGCGCTTCCCTGGTGCACTTATACCGACCCCGAAGTCGCGCAGATCGGCATGACCGAGAAGGAAGCCCGCGAAAAGCATGGCGACAAGGTTACCGTGGTCAAAGAGACCTTCCACGACAACGAACGCTCGCTCGCCGAAGGCAAGGACAAAGGGCACATGAAGCTGGTTCTGAAGGGCAAGAAGGTTCTTGGCGCTAGCATCGTGGGCAAGAATGCAGGCGAATTGCTGCTGCCCATCAGCCAGTCGATCACGGGCAAGAGCAGCACGTTTGCGCTGGGTTCGGCGATCATCGCCTATCCGACCCGTAGCGAAATCACCAAGGCGGCCGCCTTCACTGCGTGGGAGCCGACCGTCTTCGGCGTAATCCCGAAGAAATACGCCGGTTTCATTGCCTCCATGCGGAGGCGATTCTCTTGAATGAACCTCGAACGGCCTCGCGAAACGCGCCCACCGGCCCGTCGCCGTTCCGGGTCGAAGCTGACGCGCTTCCGGCGGAGAAATTCAGCGATCCGCTGGTGACGGCCAAGGGAGAGCCGCGCGCATCGGTCGCGCTCACCGCGCTGGACACGCTGTGGCTGAACACCGGCACGCTTTGCAATCTCGCCTGTGCGACCTGCTATATCGAAAGCAGTCCAACAAACGATGCACTGGTCTATCTGTCGGCCGATCATGCGAAACCCTTCCTCGGCGAAGCGGAGACGATTGGCTCGCGCGAGATCGGCTTCACGGGTGGCGAGCCTTTCATGAATCCGGACATGATGGCGATGCTGGAAGACAGCCTCGCACGCGGGTTCGAGGCCTTGGTGCTGACCAATGCGATGAAGCCGATGAGGCGTCACGAGGCGGCATTGCTCGCGCTTCGCGAACGTTTCGGTGACAAGCTCACCCTGCGCGTCAGCCTCGATCATCACACCAAGGAAGTCCACGAGGGCGAACGCGGCCCTCGCAGCTGGGAGCCGGGCCTCGACGGCCTGCGCTGGCTATCGCAAAACGGTTTTTCCATCGCTGTTGCCGGACGCCTGCTGCCCGAAGAAGGCGAAGTCGCTGCGCGCGAATGCTATGCGGCACTGTTCGAGCGCGAGGGTATCTCCATCGACGCGCATGACCCTGCGCGGCTGGTCCTGTTTCCCGAAATGGACGAGGACAAGGACATCGCGGAGATCACCACCGATTGCTGGGGTATCCTCGGGAAGTCTCCGGACGACATCATGTGTGCTTCGAGCCGGATGGTCGTCCACCGCAAGGGGGAGCCCGGACCGCGTGTCGTGGCCTGCACGCTCATTCCCTATGACGACGGTTTCGACCTTGGTGAAACCCTGGCGGGAGCCAGCGGCGATGTGCCCTTGAACCACCCGCATTGCGCTCGGTTTTGCGTGCTGGGCGGAGCGAGCTGCTCGGCCTAGGAGCTTATCGCTTCATGGCCCGTTAGGTGGCTATGTTCTTCGACAACACTCTTCTCGATATTGCTGCGCGTGCGGCAATTCTCTCTGCAATCGGCCTTGTCTGGGTCACCTTGCTGATCCGCGTTGTCGGGCTGCGCACTCTGTCGAAGATGACCAATTTCGACTTTGTCGTCACCGTCGCATCCGGCTCGCTCCTGGCCGGAGCGGTTCAGGCCAGTGAATGGGCTGCCTTCGCGCAAGCCTTGCTCGCCACGGCGGCACTTTTCTTCACCCAATACCTTATCGCCAAGGGGCGCAGGGCCTCGGATGCGTTCGAGGATGCGATTCAGAACGGCCCGATTTTCCTGATGTATGACGGCAAGATCATCGAGGAAGGTCTCAGGACCTCGCGCGTTGCCGAGAGTGATTTGATCGCGAAATTACGCGAGGCCAATGTGCTGGAATTCGACAAGGTCCGCGCCGTCGTGCTCGAGACGACGGGCGACATTTCGGTCCTTCACGGAGACCACCTCGAAGACCGGATCATCGACGGAATCGAGCGGCCCTGACGCCCGATCAAGCGTTGCGCTGATCCAGCCATTTCGCGAAGGCCACGCCGCCGGTAATCAGGAAGGGCACCAGCACGATGCTGAGCGCGACCTTGGCAATGACCTGACCGATAAGGAGGTTGGTGATCTCGAACTGGCCGTAGAAGGCCAGCGTGATGAAGATGACCGAATCGATCGCTTGGCTGAGGGCCGATGCGATTGCCCCGCGCGCCATGAGGGAGAAGGTCGAGGCGCCTTCCGAATTGCCGCGCAGGCGCGAGAAAATCCATACGTTCAGCAGCAGCGATACGATGTAGGCGGCAGGCCCGGCGGCCCAGACACGCCAGAGCGTCGCGTGAACCCGCTCGAATGCAGCAAGGTCGTTGCTGCGGAATTCGACCATTTCGGTCGAAGCGGGCAAATTCAGGACCAGCTGCATCAGCAGGGACGCGATCAGCAGCGGCACAAAGCCCCACCACACGATCCTGTTTGCCAGCTTTTCTCCGTAGAGCTGCGCAAGCGTGCTGGAAATGACGACCAGCAGGAGGAAGGCGAAGATGCCCGCTTCGACAGCGAGATCGGTCGGATAGAGCCGGACCTGCTTGTACGCGAGCACACCCGCAAGCACGGTCATCCCGCCGTACAGCAGAGTGTAAACGAAGAGTCCGAGAGGCATTGCTGCTGCCGCGAGGCGGGTCTCATTGGCCGGTTGGTCGGTCATGCTGGCGTTTTGCGCCCCTTATCGTCTGGTGATAGCCCAAGCTGGAATCGGCCCCGAAAATTGACTAAGCGGGCCCGCCGCGCAAGACAGCGGCTGATTTCATCCGCAACTAGCGCAAAGCCAAAGGGGTCGGCATGCCGCCAGTAGTCATCAATATCCTGGGTATTCTCGCCATCCTGGCGATCGCCTTCCTTCTTTCGACGGGCAAGAAACGCATCAAATTACGCGTGGTCGGGGCAGCCTTCGCGCTGCAGGCAATCATGGCGCTGCTGGTCCTGCGCACGCCCTGGGGCGTCCAGCTGATCGAGGGCATGTCGAACGGCGTCATCGCCCTGCTCGACTATTCGAAGGTCGGGATCGAGGCGGTCTTCGGTTCGATGGATGCAAACCCCTTCACTAATACATTCGTGATCGCCGCTCTGCCGGTGATCGTGTTCTTCGCAGCGATCGTTTCGATCCTCTATCACTGGGGAATCATGCAACGCCTCGTGCGCTGGGTCGGCGGTGCGATCGGCTGGATTACAGGCATCAGCAAGGTCGAAGCGCTGGGTAGCGCGGCCAATATCTTCGTCGGCCAATCCGAAAGCCCGTTGGTGGTGCGCCCCTATCTCGCCTCGCTCACGCCCAGCCGCCTGTTCACGCTGATGGCCGTGGGCATGGCCGGTGTCGCAGGTACGATCCTTGCCGCCTATGCCAGCTTCATCGGTTCGGACGCCGTGCCCTTCCTGCTGGCTGCGGCATTCATGTCGGCGCCCGGCGGCATCCTGATGGCCAAGATCATCATGCCCGATGACGAAAGCGAACTGGCCCGAAGCGCAGCAGAGCTTTCGGGAACCGACGAGGACATCAAGCTTCCCGAAGCGCGGATCAGTTCCGAAGGTCCGGCTGCACTTACCGAGAGCGGCAAGCCGCACGAAGTCGAAGTCGCAGAGACCTTCGAGGAAGGCCACAAGCCTGCCAATGTCATCGAAGCTGCGGCCCAGGGAACACAGACCGGTGTGAAGCTCGCGGTCGCCGTGGGCGCCATGGTCATGGTTTTCGTGGCGCTCGTCGCGCTTGCGAACGGCATCCTCGGCGGGATCGGCGGACTGTTCGGCTTTCCCGATGTCACTTTCCAGATGCTGCTCGGCTATGTCTTTGCACCGGTCATGTATATGATCGGCATCTCCGACTGGAGCCAGGCGCAGTTCGCGGGCGGGTTGTTTGGCACCAAGATCGTGCTCAACGAATTCGTCGCATTCATCGACCTCGGTGCTGCCGAAGCCGGCATGCTTACCGAGCGCAGTCGCGCGATCGCCACCTTCGCGCTGTGCGGATTCGCCAACTTCAGCTCGATCGCGATCCAGATGGCGGTCACCGGCGGGCTTGCGCCAAATCAAAGACCGGTCATCGCCAAGCTGGGTATACGCGCGCTCGCCGCCGGTAGCCTTGCCAACCTGATGAGTGCCGCGCTGGCAGGACTCTTCCTCCCGTATTAAAGGGCGCACCCATTATGACCGATTCGAAAAACGATATCGCGGTTGTGTCGCTGGCACAGCCGCTCGAGAGCATTGCCGACGAGATCGGCCGCAGCTTCCAGGAATACGGCTTTGCCGTGATCCGCGACCACGGCATCCCGCAGGAGTTGATCGATCGCGCAGAGGAGCTGTCGAAGGAATTCTTTGCGCTGCCTGACGATGTGAAGAAAGCCTATCATATCCCCGGTGGCGGTGGTGCACGTGGCTACACGCCCTTCGGCACGGAAAAGGCAAAGGATGCCAAGGTCCATGACCTGAAGGAATTCTGGCATGTCGGGCGCGAATTGCCCGAAGGCCACCCGCTGGCGGAATACATGGCAGACAATGTCTGGCCGGACGAGGTCGCGGATTTCCGCGAGACCTTCTCCAATCTCTATAGCGCCTTCGAAACCGCTGGTGGCCGCGTTCTGGAAGCGATCGCGATCCACCTAGGCCTGCCGCGCGAATTCTTCGCCTCCACGGTCGAGGATGGAAATTCGGTCATGCGCCTGCTGCGCTATCCCCCGCTCGAGGGCGAGGAAGCCGAAGGCGCGATCCGCGCCGCCGCCCATGGCGACATCAACACCATCACGCTGCTGCTCGGCGCGGAAGAGGCCGGTCTGGAACTGCTGACCAAGCAGGATGAGTGGCTGGCGATCGATCCTCCCGAAGGCGCGCTGGTCGTGAATGTCGGCGACATGCTCGACAGGCTCACCAACGGGAAATTGCGTTCGACCACCCACCGCGTGGTCAATCCGCGCGGGGAAGCGGCTTACCGGGCACGCTATTCGATGCCGTTCTTCCTGCACTTCCGGCCCGACTACGTGATCGAAACGCTGCCCTCGTGCATCGACCCCGAGAATCCGGGCGACCACCCGGAGCCGATCTCGAGTCACGAGTTCCTGCTGCAGCGCCTGCGCGAGATCAATCTCGCCTGAGGCACCGTCCGTCGCAGTCCGTTTCGTCGGAAAACGAATCTTTTCATCTGCTGTGTGGTTTTTGCAACAGCGGTAAATAACTGAAAAGTGGTGATTTTCCAGCCATTCGTGACTCGGCTTCCACAGAGACGGGTCCGTTGTCTTGACTCTGTCACAAAAGGATAGCTTTGGCGAAACATCGCCAGCCTAGCCGGGCGGCGCATTTCCAGTGCACGTTTTTCTATCCGAAGAGACGAAGGGGTCTTCTCCGATGAAGTTCAAGTATCTCCTGGCTGCCAGTGCGGTCAGCCTCAGCGCAACGGCCGCCATGGTCGCTGCTCCTGCTGCCGCTCAGCAGATCACCTCGGGCATCGAAGGCCGCGTCGTCGACGAAGCCGGTACGCCGGTCCAGGGTGCAACCGTCACCGTCACCGACACCCGTACCGGTCAGCGCAGCGTCCTGACCTCGGGCCCCGACGGCACGTTCCGCGTCGGCTCGCTCGTCCCGGGCGGTCCCTACACGGTTACCGCGCAGGCCGACGGCTATGAAGGCCAGTCGGTCGAACAGCAATTCATCACCGTTTCAGGTAACACCAGCTTCACCTTCGAACTGACGCAGAGCGCAGCCGAAAACGTGATCGTCGTCACCGGCGCACGTGCGAACGTCCAGCAGCTCGCTGTCGGCCCGGGCACCGCCTTCGGCGAAGCGACCCTCGAAGCTTTCCCGAGCCTTTCGCGCGACGTCCGCGACATCATCCGCCTCGACCCGCGTGTCAGCCTTGAGCGTGCCGACGAAGTCGACCGTATCTCGTGCCTCGGCGGTAACGACCGTTCGAACACCTTCACCGTCGACGGTATCGTCCAGGCCGACGTTTTCGGCCTCAACGGCACCCCGTTCGCAGCGCGTAACTCGCTGCCGCTTCCCTTCGACGTGATCCGCGAGACTTCGGTCGAATTCGCGCCGTTCGACGTCGAATACTCCGACTTCACGGGCTGCCTCGTGAACGTCGTCACCAAGTCGGGCCAGAACGAATTCCACGGCTCGGCCTTCTACACCTATTACGACGACAGCATGCTGTCCGACACGATCATCCGTCCGGATGGCGAGGAAGTGCCCCTTTCGTCGGGTAGCGAAGAGCGTTGGGGTGTCACCCTCGGCGGCCCGATCATCAAGGATCGCCTCTTCTTCTACGCAGGTTACGAAGAAACCGATCTTGGCGACGCGAACGACGAAGGCCCGCTTGGCGGCGGCTTCGCGAACCCCGAATTCGGTGTCACGCAGGCACAGTTCGATCGCTTCTCGCAGATCGCTCGTGATGTTTACGGCCAGGACCCGGGCGGCTACCCGCGCACCCTGGAAGAAACCAGCGTCCGTTACTTCGGTCGTATCGACGCCTACATCAACGACGATCACCGTCTCGAAGCGACCTACCAGCGCCTTGAGGAATCGAATGTCGAGCCCGACTTCGGCGGTGGCAACATCACCGGCCTGAACTCGTTCGAAGACGAAGGCACGATCTCGGACTATTATTCGGTCCGTCTCTACTCGGACTGGAGCGACAAGGTTTCGACCGAGCTGCGCCTCAGCCGTTCGGAAGTGGGCGACAAGCAGGGCCCGGTCGGCTTCGGTGAAGCACAGTCGGACAACCCGACCGTGCGTCTCGCAGTCGGCACGCAGGTTCCCGACGCAAACGATCCGGGTGAGTTCAACTACGGCGTCCTGAGCACTGGCCCGGGCATCTTCCGCTCGGCCAACCAGCTCGACACGAAGATCGACCAGGCCAAGTTCCAGGTCAACATCGACGCAGGCGACCACCTGTTCAAGATCGGTGCCGAAGCGAACTCGCTCGAAGTTTACAACCTGTTCGCCATCAACGCGACCGGTACGCTGTACTTCGCTAACCTCGACGACTTCGAAAACGGCGTCCTGAGCCAGGGCTTCGAGTTCTTCCCGAACGCATTCGAAATCGCCACCGGCCAAGCATACGGCGCTGACATCAACGCCACGCCGACCGGCGACATCAACGAGGCTGCGGCTCGCTTCAATCGCAACATCTATTCGTTCTACGCACAGGACGAATGGCAGGCGACCGACCAGCTGAGCATCACCGCCGGCCTGCGCGTGCAGATCTATGACGGCGATGCACCGCGTGCCAACCAGTCGTTCTACGACCGCTTCGGCTTCACCAATGCCAACTCGTTCGGCAAGCTCGACCCGGTCCTGCTGCCGCGCTTCAGCGCCACCTACGAACTCGACAATGACGGGTTCTTCTCGAACTCGCGTCTCACCGGCGGTGTCGGCGTGTTCTCGGGCGGTGACCCGGTTGTGTACTTCTCGAACGCTTTCTCGAACAACGGCTTCTCGACCGCTCTGGGTACCTCGGTATTCTGTGCATCGACGCCGACCAACGTTCTGGATGCGCAGGGGCAGTTCACAGGCTTCCCGCAGTGCGTGACCGACTCCGGCTCGGCTTCGGCAGCTGTTGGCGGCGGTGACGTCCAGTCGACCGATCCCGATTTCGACGTGCCGACCGTGGTGCGTGCGAACCTCGGTTTCTCGACCGACTTCGGCACCGACACCGGCTTCTTCAGCGACTGGCGCCTGAACCTCGACTACATCTACTCGCGGTTCAACGACACGCTGAACTTCGTCGACCTGGTTCAGGCTCCGAACCCGGATGAAGGCAACAACGGCTTCACCATCGACGGTCGTCCGATCTACGATGCACTCGACATCAACAACGCCGGCTGTAACGCCACGCTCGTTGGTACGGGTGGAACGCCGCCGGTCTACGACAACCTGACCGGTGACTGCTTCGGCACGCGTCTGGATGACTTCATCCAGCTGACCAACGGCCCGAGCTACGAAAGCCACATCGCTTCGATGCTGCTTTCGAAGCGTTTCGACGGTGGCCTGATCACCGACGGTGGTAGCGTAAACCTCCGCTTCGGCTATGCCTGGACGGACTCGGAGAACAACCGTGACGTTGCTTCCTCGACGGCAACCTCGTCGTTCGATCGCACCGCGGCCTTCGATCGCCAGAACCCGGCCGTTTCGACCTCGAACTTCGAAACGCGTCACAACATCACGGCAGCCATCAGCTTCCGTGAAGAGTTCTTCGGCGATTACGCGACCCAGCTCGGCCTGTACTTCCGAGCCCGTTCGGGCCGTCCGTACAGCCTCGTGTTCGACGGTGGCAGCGTGTTCAACGACAGCGCTTCGGGCTCGGACAACGCACTGCTCTACGTCCCGTCGGGCATCAACGATCCGAACCTGTCGCCGCAGTCGGACGCAATTGCGGTCCAGGAACTGATCGACTACGTTGCCGCTTCGGGCTGCGAGTACACGCCGGGCGCAAGCATCGAGCGTAACACCTGCCGCAACCCGTGGTCGTACGATCTCGACATGCGCATCAGCCAGGAACTGCCGTTCTTCGGCAAGCTGACCGGCCTCGTCGACGACCGTCTCGAAATCTTCGCCGATTTCGACAACGTCCTGAACATGATCGACGCAGAAGCAAACCGCGTGATCTTCAACTTCGATATCCCGACCTCGTTCGCGGATTACGACGATGAAGGCCGCTACATTATCGACAACTTCAACCCCGATGATGACCAGTCGATCTCGATCTCGGGCTCGGCTTGGAAGATCCAGGTCGGCGCTCGCTACGAGTTCTGATCCTTCGATCGATCGAAACAGGAAAGGGCGGCCCCTCGGGGTCGCCCTTTTCGTTTGTGCCGCCAATTCTTTGGACGCTCAGGCCAGTTCGAGCAGTTCCTGCGCAAGCTTGCGGCGCACACCCGCCTCAACGCTTGCCCGCAGCGCACGCTCGAGTGCCGCCGCTTTCTCTCCCAGTTCGACTTCGCCGAACATTCCCGCGCTTCCGGCGAGCTTGTGCACGGTACGCGCGAGGTCCTCGATATGGGCGCCTTCCAGCGCATCCTCGCGCAGGGCCGAGTCTACTGCCTCCATCGCCTCGCCTTTCCGCTCGTTCCAGCGTTGCTCCATTGCATTGGAAGGTGTGAGCTGCGTGCGCGGCGCCGAAGCTACGGCATCTTCGTCGACAATGTGCACGGGCATCCATCGGGCCAGTGCCTGTGCCAGTTCTTCGAATACTAGCGGCTTGGCCAGATGGGCCTGCATTCCGGCCTTAAGGGCGGCAGCGATGTCTTCGGGAAAAGCGTTGGCTGTAAGGGCCACGATCGGAAGGCTGTTCGGGTCCAGCCCTGCGCGCCGGATGCGACGCGTTGCAGAATAGCCATCGCATTCGGGCATCTGGATATCCATCAGCACGAGATCGTAGGGCTCGTCACTGTCCCTCGCCGCGATTACCGCCTCGACCGCCTTGTTCCCATCATGGGCGGTCTCGACGCGCTGACCGAGTTGCTCCAGCATGGCGGTGACGAGCATTCTGTTCACATCGTGATCTTCCGCCAGCAGTATGCGACCCGAAGTGGGGGGCGGGCTATCGCTCGCCCTTCGCGAATGCTGTTTCGCAACCTTGCGTTCTTTATTAGCTAGCTCGAAGGGCAGGCGCAGGACGAAACGCGATCCGACATCGGGTTTGGAATCCGCCTCGAGCGATCCGCCGAGCAGCTCGGCCAACTGGCGCGATATGCTGAGGCCGAGCCCGGTGCCGCCATATCGCCGCGTGGTGCTGGCCTCCTCCTGTACGAAGGGATCGAAGATATTCTTCAGCCGCTTTGGCGCGATCCCGATGCCGCTGTCCTCGACGGTCACAATCAGCTCGCCGGGCTCGCAATCGACCTTCACGGCTACTTCGCCGCGCTCGGTGAACTTAACCGCGTTACCGAGCAGGTTGAGGACGATCTGTCGCAATCGCAGCGGATCGCTGCGTATGAAGCGAGGCACATCGGGCAGGCACACCGCGGTGAGACGAATGCCCTTGGCCTCGGCGCTGCTCTTGTGAAGCCGTTCGCAGTCGCTGATAAGCTGGGGCAGGTCGAAATTCTCGTGCGCGACGGTGAGCTGGCCGGATTCGATTTTCGAGATATCCAGGATATCGTTGAGCAACATCATCATCGATCGGCCCGAGCGAACAATCAGATCGGCATAGCGCGCCGCTTCGGGGTCGAGTTTCAAGCGGGTCAGCAGATCGGCAAAGCCGAGGACGCCGTTCATGGGTGTACGGATCTCATGGCTCATATTTGCGAGGAACTGGGATTTTGCCCGGGCTGCATTCTCCGCATGCGCCGTGGCGCGCTTGAGCTTGCGCTCAAGCTCGATGCGGTTGGTGACATCGCGTGCGGAGACGACAATCCCCTCACGCTCGCCGGTTTCGCTATTGTAGGCGATGGCGCAATCGGCCTCGATGAAGACGGGACTCCCGTCGGCAGCATCAAGATAGCGCCGATAGGTGAAGCGCTCCTTGTCCTTCCTGCCCGTCAGCAATGCTTCTTCCACATCCGAAACCGCAGCCTGCGCGTCGGGGTGAACCCGTTCGCTGCTGGCGCGCCCGACAAAATCGGAAGGAGGAAGGCCGAGGACACTCTCCACCGAGGGGGAGGCGTAGGTGCAGCGTCCGTCAATGTCGTATCGCAGGATCGCATCGGTAATGTTGTCTGCAAGCAAAGCCAGTTGTCGCCTGCCCGCCGCCAACTCTGCGGATACCTTGTCGCGCGTAGCGAGCACTGCGGCCACCGGAAGGCCGACGACCATCGAGGAGGCTAGGAATGCCTCCAGTATCAGTATCTGGACGTCGAGCGGCGCGGGAACCAGGTTTATCGGCCCCCTGCCTGCCTGTGTGCAGATCAAGGCAATCGTCGCGACCTTCATGACCGAAAAGGCAGTGCCCAGCGCGCCGAGCCTGAAAGCGTGAGCGACTACGACCGGCGGGATCATGAACAGCAGCGCAAACTCGGTCTGGTAGAAAACAGCAAAGGTGAGAGTTGTGCCGCCGATCGTAAGCAACAGCCATTCGGAGACTTCACGCGCCGTCGGCTTGCGGATGTTGGCGATCGCGTCGTGCACGACCAGCGCGCTGGGTGCGAGGATCAGCATCGAAAGGGCATCGGATGCCGCCCAGCGAAGTATCGGAGCAAGCGAAAGGCCCGAAGTGCCCGCCAATGCAAGCGAGGCAATCGCGGCCGATGCAATTGGCGCGAGAAGTCCTGCGGCGACCATGAAGCGCGACAGATCGTAGGTGTCCGATACGTCGGGCCGGCTGCCGCACCAGCGCCTGACCAGGGACACGGCAAGCCAGATTTCCGCGGAATTGGCGATGGCCAGCGACGACGCCGTCATCAGGCTATCGCCAACGAGCCTATTGGCCAGGACATTGCCGAGGAACATCGCGGCGAACAGCGCCGGCTCATGCGGAACGGCGCGCCGAAGCAGGAACGCGACGGCTAGTGCGTTAGGCAACCAGACGACGGCGATGCGGCCGTCACCGCGTGTCAGGTCGATGCTGACATAGGCGAGTGCAGCAAAAGCCAGCAATGCGACGGCGGGGTAAGCTAGTTTGGCGAGAGGTGACCGCGCAACGTGAACGCCCGGCGCTGCTGCTTGGTCCAGTCTGGCGGCGCTTGAGGCCATGGGCGTTCCTCCTGTCTTTTCGAGCTTACCGATCGAAGCGACGGAACGTCCCGGCGGGTTGCGCCGTTTGATCTCCATGGCCGAACATGCGACCAATTTCAGCGCGACGAAGAAGCGTCTCAATCCGTGGCTTATCGTCCTTATATTGCTGATTCACTTGGGAATCCTCTACGTACTCGCACGTATGCTGGCGCCAACGGCGGTCGCCGATGTAGAACGCACGGTCGTGTCGGCATTCACGGTGACGGTGACAACACCCGAGGAAGAGACCCCGGTAACCGAGCCCGAACCGGACGAGGGTGCGCAAGGTGATCCGGGGCAGGAAGCCGTCCCGCAACCAGTGACTGCCCCGACTCCCAAGCGTCAGGTCAGGGAAGACCGGCCGGCGCCGCGTGCCGCATCGACCGGCAGCGCTACAACGTCGGGGGCAACCCGGTCGGGCGAAGGCACCGGTGCCGAAGGTAGCGGCGTAGGCACCGGATCGGGCAGGGGCGGAAGCGGGCAGGGCGGTGTCGCTGCGACCGAGCCTGTGCTCATACGCTCGATTACCGACAGCAGGGCCTTTCCGATCCCGCCGGGCGGCAGGCAGGCGCGCATCGGTAAGTCGGTCATCGTGAGGCTGGTGGTCTCGCCGCAGGGCAGGGTAACCTCCTGCTCGATCTACCGTGCAAGCCCCTTTCCCGAGACCGATGCGGTTGTCTGCCAGCTGTCCTACGAGCAGATCCGCTTCGAACCAGCCCGCGATGCGCAGGGCAACCCCGTCTCGGCCCCGTTCTATTACCGCCAGCGTTTCTTCAACTGACAATCGCGCGACCCGCCTCTATGCAGGAGGCAAGAAACCGGTCGCAGTGAGGAAGTGCAAGTGATCCAGCCCGTTGTCCTGTGCGGAGGTAGCGGTACGCGCCTGTGGCCGCTCAGCCGTGCGGACAGGCCCAAGCCATTCCTCCCGCTGCTGGGTGACCGGACGCTATTCCAGCAGACGCTCGACCGTCTAGATGATCGCGACCTTTTTGCAGAGCCGGTGATCGTCGCAGGGGAGGCGCACACCTTCTTGGTGGAGCAGCAGTCTGCGAACCACTCGCTTATCGTGGAACCGGCCGCGCGCAACACCGCGTCGGCGATTGCACTCGCTGCGGCGAGAGTAGAGCGCGACGCCATTTTGCTGATTTGCCCCAGCGATCACCACATTGCCGACCAGCAGGCATTCCTAAATGCCGTCGCAAAGGCCGAGTTACTTGCCAGGGAGGGCAGGCTGGTGTGCTTCGGGATCGAACCCGACGGGCCCGAAACCGGTTATGGCTATATTGAGAAGGGCCCGGTTCTTGGCCAAGCGCACCGTGTCGCGCGCTTCGTCGAGAAGCCGGACGAGGCGACAGCGCAAGCCTATTTGCAGAGCGGTGATTTCGTCTGGAACAGCGGCATGTTCGTTTTCCGTGCGGACACATTCCTCGAAGAACTGGCCCGGCATCGTCCCGAGATGGCCGAAGCGGTGCAGGAAGCCATAGCCAACGGCAGCCAGGAGGCGAGAGGTTTCCATCCCGAGGCTTCTGCCTTCGCCCGGATCGAGGCCGAGAGCGTAGACTATGCGGTGATGGAGAAGACCGACCTTGCTGCCGTCGTCTCGGCGGACATCGGCTGGTCGGATATCGGTGACTGGAATGCGCTGATGACTGCCCGGGAGGCCGCGGGCTTTGGTCTGCTCGCGGGCGGTACGCGGACGATCGATGCCAGCCACGTCATGACGGTGGGGGATGATCGACAAATTTCGGTTGTCGGTCTCGACAATGTCATCGTCGTCGTCGATGGCGAGGACGTGCTTGTCCTGTCGCGTGATGCGGCGCAGGCGGTAAAGAATCTGGCGGCGGACAAGTCAAAGTGAATTCGAACGGTGCAATAGAGCCGAGGCTGCTGGTCAAGCCATGGGGTCGCGACGATCTGCCGCCGGCTCTAGTCGGCGATTGCGATGAAGCAGTTGGCGAAATCTGGTTCCAGCCGGGTGCGCCACTCGACACCATCCTGACGAAATACCTTTTCACCAGCGCCAAGCTTTCCGTCCAGGTGCATCCGACGGGTAAACTAAGCCCCACCGGTCTGGGCAAGGACGAATGCTGGCTGATCCTCGATGCTGCCCCGGGCGCGCAGCTGGCGACGGGATTTCGCCGCGATATCGGCCCCGATGAAATACGCGAGGCGGCGAAGGACGGCTCGATCGAGGATCTGCTCGTGTGGCGGGATGTTGCCGCGAATGATTTTCTGTACGTGCCAGCCGGAACTGTGCACGCGATGGGCCCCGGCCTGACGTTGGTCGAGGTGCAGCAGAGCACGGACATCACCTATCGTCTGTACGATTACGGGCGCGACCGCCCCTTGCACCTGGAGGAAGCGGTAGAAAGCGCGATCGGGGGAGAACATCCAAAGGAGTTGCGCCGCGCGATTGACCCGTCATCTACGCAAATGCTGGTCGAAGGCCCCTGGTTCAGCGTTGCACAGGTAGCAGGCGGCAGAATCTCGGAAGTGCGCAACAATTCCGAAGGCGCGGTGCAGGTCATTCCGCTCGACGGGTATTGCGTGATTGGGGGACTGAAAGTCGCCTCGGGCAGCTCAGCACAAGCGTTTGATCTCGGTCAGGTCGACCTTTCGGATTGCCCGCGCTGCCTCGTCGCCGGGCTTCCGCTCAAGCGTTGAGAATACTCTTGAGCTCTTCCTTGCCGTAAGGCTTGGTAAGCAGCCCTTGCGCACCCATTTCCTCTATTCGATCGCCCATCTCGCCATATCCCGTGGCGAGCCAATAGGGGATTTCACGTCGCGAGAGTTCCTCGGCGACCTTTTCGCTGCTTTCGTTACCGAGATTGTAGTCGAGGATCGCCAACTCGGGGGTCAAACCCTCGAGCGCCTTTAAAGCGCCGGCTACGGTGCTTTCGACACGGATGGTGTCGACCCCCAATTCCTTCAGGCAGTCCTCGGTATCGAGAGCGATGATCATGCTGTCCTCGACCAGCAGCACACTCTGCGGAATTTCCCCATTGGAAGTCGCTGGCTTGGTCGGCAGAACCATCTCCGAGGTTCCATCCGGAGCACCGCCCTTGATCCAGGTGACAAACTCTCTCGGTATCGAGAAGCGAGCGGTCACGCCAGACAGATTATAGTCGATCGTTGCTTGCCCACCGAGCTCGTGCGGAACCGATCGTTCGATGATTGTCGACCCGAAACCGCGCCTCTGCGGCGGCTTCACTGGCGGTCCCCCGCTCTCCGCCCAAGCGATTTCGAGGTCCCCGCTTGGGCCTTCGGAAATGCGGATATCAAGCGCACCCGAGCTGTCCGAGAGCGAACCGTATTTGGCGGAGTTGGTCACCATCTCATGAATTACCAAGGCCAGGACGGTGTAGGCTTCGGGTGCGATCATCACGCCCGGGCCGGTGACCTTCACCCGGTCCTGCTTGCCCGATACGTAGGCATTCACTTCGGACTCGATCAGCAGGCGGAAGGGTGCTGGCGACCAATTACCCTTTGTGATGTTGTCGTGCGCCGAAGCCAGCGAAGAGATACGTCCACCGACGATCTCGGAGAAATCCTCGATCGAAGTGGCTTCGCCGCGGGATTGGCTGATGAGCCCTTTGATGAGGTTGAGGATGTTGCGCACGCGGTGATTGAGTTCCGCGATCAGCAATTCCTGTTGTTGCTGCGACCGCGCTCGTTCCTGCACCTGTTCTTCGGTCAGACGGAGTATGATCTCGAGCAGCGAAGTGCGTAGCCCTTCGGCGAGCTGCACATCCTGATCGTTCCATTCCCGCGAACGGCCGCGCATCGTTTCCTGCCAGGCGCTGAAGCTCTTGCGGGGGTTGATCCGACCGTCGCCATCAACGGTCTTATTCGGGTCGCCTGCCCAAGTTACAGTTTGCAGCTCTTCCCTTCGCCAGAGAGCGAGGAAATCGCGCGGCCGTTTGGAAATCGGCATGATGATCGCGCCTGCCGCCTTGGCCTGAAAAGCTTCGGCTTCCGCGACAACGTCGGCAAGGCACTCGGTCACGATCAACTTTCCGGTGGGCGCGGTATTCAGGCGCGGGACCATGCGCCGGAATTGGTCTTCGTCGGGCGCATGCCCCTTCGCGTTGTAGACGCCATCGATCAGGACGCTGATTCCGTCGAACTCAATCGCCCTCGACACGATCGGTGCGAGTGCGGGAAGCGACTCGATAAGGGCGTCCCCGTCCGCGAAGCTGCGCATCAGGCGATCGTGCAGGAGGCGGCTGGCTTCCTGCTGGCGGTTGATCTTCGCACTCTGAATGCGATCGACCACAAGGGAAACGATTTCGGAGAAGAGTTCGGCGACCGTACGCAGGCCATAGGACAGCAGGCGTGGTTCCATGTGATGGCAGGCGAACATGCCCCACAACTTGCCGCGAATGACGATCGAAATGGCAAGCGAGGCGTTTACGCCCATGTTGCGCATGTATTCGACATGCATTTGCGAATGCGAACGCAACACCGACATGCTCAGGTCAAGCGGCTTGCCCTCGAACGCGACCGCCGGGCGGATTGCGACCGGGTCGCTACGCATGTCCGCAATGAGGCGGAACCGATTTCGCACGAATAGCGCGCGCGCCTGTTGCGGAATGTCGGCGCGCGGATAGCGCAGGTCGAGGAATGTTTCGAGATCGCCCCGCTTTGCTTCGGCGATGACTTCTCCGCTATCATCCTGACGAAAGCGATACAGCATGACCCTGTCGTAGCCGAGCAATTCGCGCAGGAGCTTGCAGGCGTTATCGCCCATTTCGCGCAGGTCCCGATGCTGCTCAAGCCGCTTGAGGAGCGGGCGCACGACCTTCATCCCGCGCTCGACTGCCCCCACTTCGTGGGGTTCGATTTCGAGAATGAAAAGCGAATCGCTGATATGGAGCGCACAATCGAACAGCCTGCCATCGCCATGTAGGTCGATGCCGAACACGCGCTCGATCGCGTCTGGATCCAGCAAGCTGGATGTTGCGCTGCGCAGCTCGGCGATCGCGTCCGGGCAAAAGGAAACCGAGACCGCTTCACCCAATTCGAGAGTGCATTCTGCACACAGGATTTCCTGCGCGTTATCCGCGAGGTGCGCGACGATCCAGTCCCCGTTGACCGCTATAAGCGTTCCGAACCCTTGGATCGCACCGATAAGGTGGACCGGCTCCCTGTCGCAGTCTGTTAGCGAGGATTGCTCCGTCCCGCGGTTCATGCTGCGGCCTTTCGAGTTTGCCGCTCAAAGGTGGCGAGGAAAAGTTCGAATGCGAGTGTGGCACCCTTGAGA
>JABDNC010000286.1 GCA_013001165.1 Erythrobacter sp. | reverse complement strand
AGGGCAGAGAGGCGGCGCAAGCTGTGATCGAGACCGCAATCGAGGCCAGCGGGCCAAACCCGGACCTATTGATCCAGTTGCTCGGTTTCGGAAATGATGTGCCCGAGAGCTCCATTGATGCCGCTGTGAAGCTGGCGGAGGATGAGCGGCTGCACCCGTACCACCGTGCGCAATTGTTCATGGCCTTGGCGCAGCACCATGACCGCAAGGGCGACACAGAACGTGCCTGGGACCATGCAGTCAGCGGAAACCGTCTGTCGCCATCGGGCACGCGGCGTGACTGGCGCGGGCTGCTCGATGCCCAGCTATCGATCTACCGTAACACGGCCGCAGTCGATCAGGCTCAAGAGCGCCCGCGCCACTTTTACCTGTGCGGCGCGCCGCGATCGGGCCAGTCGCTCGTTCAGTCGATCCTGGCAGCCTCGCCGGACGTCACCTCGGTCGGCGAACGCGGCGCCCTCCTGCCCCACCTACTCGACCCGAGCCAGCAGCTTGCCGCGATGCCGCGTCCCGACCGCGAGCGCTTGTTCACACAACTATCCGTGGCTGACACGCGCGGTATTGCGCGCCTTGCTGCCTCATCGGGCTGGATCGTCGACAAGAATCCCGTGCAACTGGTCGTCGCCGGGGCGCTCGCCCGAATCCATCCTGGCGCGGTCTTCGCGGCAAATTTCCGCGATCCGGCCGATGTCGCTGTGTCGATTTTCCTTCGCGGATTCTCGCCGTTCTACGATTACGCAACCGACCTCGGCGCGATCATCGACCATCTCGAGCTGATCGCCGATGCAGTGGCCGCCTGGCGGGGCGAGGGGCTGGAAATCCGCGCACTTTCGCACGAAGCGCTTGTCGCAGATCCGGCAGGCCAATCTCAGGACCTGTTCGACTGGCTGGGTGTCGAATGGAAACAGGACTACCTCGATCCTGCGAGCCGCAAGACGCCGGTGCCGACCTTCAGCGCGGCGCAGGTGCGCGAACCCATCCGCGCTGGCGTTTCGCATGGCAGTGAGCCCTATGCCGCGCATCTCGAACCTCATGCGCGCCAGCTCGATCGTATCCGCGAAAAGCAGGCGGCTTTACCCTCGCAGAGCTGAGCAGCTTGCACCCGCGCTGCGTCCCGCTAGGTTCGCTCGCGCAATGGGAGACCAGCCATAGTCAGCATCCGCGCCCGCCTCGTCGATCTCGCCCTGCCGCTGCTCGGCATCAGGAAGTTTTTCGCCGAGCCCGACAAGCTTCTCGGCCGTATCGCGAAACTTCGCGAACAGAAGCCCATCCGTCCGCGCGCAAAATGGCACAAGAAATTCGATATTTCGGAGAGCAGTTCGCACGGCTTTCCGGTGATTACGATCACGCCGAAGGGCGAGGCACAGGCCGGCGCACCGCATCTGATGTACCTCCACGGCGGCGGATACGTCATGGACATCGCGGCGGTGCATTGGGACGCCGTGGCGTGGCTGTGCGAAGAACTGGGAGCCTCGGCGAGTGTCCCGATCTATCCGCTTGCGCCCGAGGTCACGGCCGAACGGACGCTGGCTGCCATGCGATCGCTCTATGCCGAACTGGCAGAACGCCATGGCGCGGATAACCTCACCGTCATGGGAGATAGCGCAGGCGGGGGAATGTCGCTCGCGCTTGCGCAGGTGATCGAAGCGGACGGCGGCGACCTCCCGGCCAGTCTCGTGTTGTTCTCGCCCTGGGTCGATGCGACTGCTTCGGGAGAGGGGCAGAAGGAAATCGAGAAGCGCGACCGAATGCTGGCGGTCGCGGGGCTCGAGGCCTGCGGTAAGCTTTATGCAGGCTCGCTTCCACTAGACGATACCCGCGTCAGCCCGCTCTTCGGCAAGCTTGACGGCCTGCCGCCGGTGGCGATCTTTTCCGGGACATCGGATATTCTGCTGGTCGACGGCCAACGACTGGCAAAGCGGCTGGAGGAAGTCGGCCATAAGGACTACGTCTACCGCGAGTACGACCGAATGTTCCACGTCTGGATGCTGCTACCGGTACCCGAGGGCCGGCAAGCCCTAAACGAGACGGCCGCGTTCATTCGCAAACGCCACGGAGACCGCCTGAAATGACTGATCGCACCCTTTTCCTTTTTTTGGCAGCGCTGTCGCTGGCGGCCTGCCAGTCTGGGGACGGCGAGCCGGGTGCTGGTCCGACCGATGCCTTCGATGCGATCGGAGCTGAGGAAACGATATATTTGACTGGCACCGAGCCCTTCTGGGGAGGCGAGATCGCAGGCACGCAGGCGCGTTATTCAACTCCTGAAGATCCCGACGGCACTACCTTCAGCGTCGAGAGGTTCGCGGGGAACAACGGGCTCGGTTTTACGGGCGCGATCGAGGGCTCTGCCTTCGACCTCACCGTCACGCCGGGCGAATGTTCGGACGGGATGAGCGACCGGACATATCCCTTCACTGCCACCGTGATGATGGGCGGAGAGCAGCGAAACGGTTGTGCCTATACCGACGCACAGGGCTTTACCGGCCCCGAAAACCCATGAGCGCATTCGCCCCGACGCTAACCGTGGCGGGAGACCGGCTGCTCGTCCTCGGAACTGACTGTTTGCTGTTGGCGGAGAAATGCAATGCGTGAGGTTCCATCACGTGCACGATTGCTCGGGCTCGCCGGTCTGCTGCCGCAGATTGCCTGCCTGCTTGCGGTCTACCTCGGTCCGGCGGAGTGGCGGGAGGCGGCTCTCATTACCGCTGCGCTCTATGCTGCGCTGATCCTTAGCTTCCTGGGTGGGACATGGTGGGGGCTTGCAGCCGGTGCACCAGCTGCCGAAAGGCGCGCCGCGCTCGGGTGGCTGTGGATTGCTGCCGTGCTGCCAAGCCTCGTTGCACTGGTCGCCCTCGCGCCGTTCGCATTCGGATACACGGGCGCGGAGCCGTCGCTGATGATGCTCGGAGGTGCGCTGCTTGTTGCGCTCGCGGTAGACGCAAGGCTGGCTGGCCTTGCGCCGCGCTGGTGGCTCAACCTTCGCGTGCCGCTATCGATCGGGCTGGGCGTGCTGACCTTCCTGATCGCGCTGGGCTAGCTTTCGACGCCCGCCTTCTCGAGTTCGGGCCCAAGCCGTCCGATCAGCCACAGCCACCACATGCGGAAATCCGCAGCGAGGCTCCACAAGGGGTAGGTG
>JABDNC010000285.1 GCA_013001165.1 Erythrobacter sp. | reverse complement strand
TCGGCGTCGAGCGCGTGGATCGGATCATTGAGGTTGATCGTGCCCGACTGGACGCGGCCGGTGAGCACGCGGCCCATGAAGTTGTCGCGGTCGAGCAGGGTCGCGAGGAAGCTGAACGGCGCTTCGGTGTCGAGGCCGGGAGCCGGGACATGTTCGGTGATCAGCTTGAACAGCGGTTCGAGGTCGCCCGAACGCGCGTTCTCGTCTTCGCTGGCATAGCCGTCGCGGCCCGAGGCCCAGAGCGACGGGAAATCGAGCTGTTCGTCGGTGGCATCGAGCGAAGCGAAAAGGTCGAACACTTCGTCGAGCACTTCCTGCGGACGCGCGTCGCTGCGGTCGATCTTATTGACGACCACGATCGGGCGAAGGCCGAGGCCCAGCGCCTTCCCAGTTACGAACTTGGTCTGCGGCATCGGGCCTTCGGCACTGTCGACGAGCAGGATAACGCCATCGACCATGCTCAGGATACGCTCAACCTCGGCGCCGAAGTCGGCGTGGCCCGGGGTGTCGACGATGTTGATGCGCACGCCGTCCTTTTCGACGCTCGTGCACTTGGCGAGAATGGTGATGCCGCGCTCTTTTTCGAGGTCGTTGCTATCCATCGCGCGTTCTTCGACGCGCTGGTTCTCGCGGAAGGTGCCGGACTGGCGGAAGAGCTGGTCGACGAGGGTGGTCTTGCCATGGTCGACGTGGGCGATGATCGCCACGTTGCGAAGGTCGCGGGACATAATATGTGCTTTCGTAAGGATGCCGTAGCGGCGCGTGATTCCGGCGCAGCCAATTCGAGCGCGCCCCTAGCCGAAATGGTGCAATGCGGCAAGCGTGAGCAGGTGTGACTCGAAAGGCACACTGGACGGTGTCTTGCATAGGTATGCCGCTTCACCCTTGTTGGACGGCCCGCAGGCGAATAACTCACCGCCACTGCGTGATTTTGGGGAATGCGCAGCATCCCATGACGCAAGTTTCTGTGAGAGGAAGCCAATACATGAATTTCAAGAATACGAGCCTTCGTGCCGCCCTGCTGACTGGTGCCACCGCTTTCGCGCTGCCCACCGCTGCCTACGCACAGGACGAAGACCAGGAACAGGCCGCTGTCGCCGATACGGCTGAAGAGCAGGCCGAAAGCCCCGATCCCAACGTCATCATCGTCACCGCGACGAAGCGTGCACAGACCCTGCAGGAAGTGCCCGTCGCCGTCAGCGTGACCACCGCCGAAACCATCGAGCGCGCTCAGATCCGCGACCTCAAGGACCTCCAGACGCAGGTTCCTTCGCTTCGCGTGAACCAGCTGCAGAGCTCGGCCAACACCAACTTCCTGATCCGCGGCTTCGGCAACGGCGCCAACAATGCCGGTATCGAGCCGTCGGTCGGCGTATTCGTGGACGGCGTCTATCGCAGCCGTACCGCGTCGCAGATTACCGATCTTCCCGACGTCCAGCGTATCGAGGTCCTGCGCGGCCCGCAGTCGACCCTGTTCGGAAAGAACGCCAGCGCAGGCGTCATCTCGATCGTCACCAAGGAACCCGAATTCGAATTCGGCGGCCTCGCTGAAGTTGCATACGGCAACTACAACTCGATCGTGGGCAAGGGCCTCGTCACTGGCCCGATCAGCGATTCCATCGCATTCAGTCTGGCCGGCGGTATCAACAAGCGCGACGGCTATCTTGAAGACCTCGGCACGGGCAACGACGTCAACGACCGTGACCGTTGGTTCGGCCGTGGCCAGCTGCTGTTCGATGCCGGTGGCCCGCTCAAGGTTCGCCTCATCGCCGACTACGACAAGGTCGACGAAAACTGCTGCGGCGTCGTCAACCTGCAGCAGAGCCCCGCGACCGGCGCGATCTTCGCCCTCGGCGGCGCTGTCAACGATCCTGCCGACCGTTTCGAAGGTGAAGTCTATACCAACTTCGATTCCTCGAATGACATCGAGAACAAGGGCATCTCGGGCCAGATCGATTACGAACTCGGCGCTTTCACGCTGACCTCGATCACGGCCTATCGTGAAAGTGACCTGATCACCGACCAGGATTCGGACTTCACCACTGCCGACCTGATCGGTCGCAACTTCGCCGATGTCGGCATCGACACCTTTACGCAGGAACTCCGCATTTCGGGTGAAATCGGCGACCGTCTCAGCATCCTGCTTGGCGGTTACTACTTCGACGAAAGCATCGACCAGTCGAACGAGATCCTCTTCGGTGAAGATTTCCGCGAATATGCCAACATCCTGATCGGCGGCCCGATCACGAGCCCGCCGAACGATTTCGCGGTCCAGTCGATCGAAGGCACGCTTTCGGCGTTGAACGGCCAGAACTATGCTGGCCAGTTCTTCGCAACCGGCCAGGGCCTGATCGAAAGCTACACGCTCAAGAACGAAGCGCTCTCGATCTTCGGTCAGCTCGATTTCGAGATCACTGACGGTCTCGTGCTGACACTTGGTGCGAACTACACCGACGATAGCAAGGAAGTCACGACCGACGTCACCTCGACGGACGTGTTCTCGGGCATCGACCTGATTTCGTCGGGCCAGACGGCGATCTTCTCGACCCTGCTCGGAAGCGCTGGCGTCAACCCGGCAGATCCTGCAGCAATTGCAGCATTCGCTGGCGCGAACCCGGCCCTGTTCGCGCAGTTCCAGGCTATTGCAGCCTACAACTCGACGCTGTCGCCCGATGCGGCTGCGACCGATCCGAACCCGCTCAATGTCGGCGGCAACCCGTTCATTCCGCTGCAGGCGCTGCAGTTCCTGCCGCCCTTCCTCGATATTCCGAACTCGGTGGAAGACGGCAAGACGAGCGACGATGACTGGAGCTGGACTGCACGTCTCGCCTACGACATCTCGCCGACGCTCAACATCTATGCGAGCTACGCGACGGGCTTCAAGGCAAGCAGCTTCAACCTGTCGCGTGACAGCCGTCCGCTGCAGTCCGACCTCGCTGCCGTCCAGGCTGCCGGCATCGCTCCGGTCAACCTCGGCACGGGTTCGCGCTTCGCTGGTCCGGAAGAAACCGAAGTCATCGAACTGGGCCTCAAGGGCCAGTGGGATTACGCTGCGGGTAACCTGACCATCTTCCGCCAGAAGATCGACGGTTTCCAGTCGAACATCTTCACCGGCACCGGCTTCGCGCTGGCCAATGCAGGTCTGCAGGAAACCTTCGGTATCGAGTTCGACGGTAACGTCCGCCCGACCGACTGGCTGACCCTGAATGCTGCCTTCACCTACCTCGACCCCGAATATGTTGAGTTCCCCAACAGCTCGATCGGTGACCTTTCGGGCCGCCCGGTTGCAGGGATCTCGCAGTACTCGATGTCGATCGGCGGCCAGATCAACAAGGAAGTCAATTCCGCTGGCGACCGCGTGATCTTCAACACCAACTTCTACTACGAAGCTCCGGTGCAGGTCGCAGACGGTCTTCCGGGCTTCTTTGACGGTGTGGACCAGGAAAGCGCATTTGCCGCTGCCCGTCCGTTCCGCCGCGAAGTGAACGAGCTTTCGGCAAGTCTGACCTATGCCTTCGACATGGGTCTCGAAATCTCGGTCTGGGGCCGCAACCTGCTCGACGATCGTTACATCACGACGATCTTCGACTCGGTGGCACAGTCCGGCTCGATCTCGGGCTATCCGAACCAGCCGCGCACCTACGGCGCTGCGGTCAAGTTCAAGTTCTGATCGCCAGGCGAACAGACTGGAAAACGGGGAAGGGGGCTTTCGGGCCCCCTTTTCTGTGTGCGCCGACCGTCTAAGAGGGCATCGCAGCAGGAGCGCATGACATGACCAACTGGCTAGTCAGTCCGGTGAAGCGGATGACCGATTTCAAGGGCCGCTCGCGGCGCCGGGAATTCTGGATATTCTCGCTGGCTCTGTTCGCGTTCTGGTTGGCCCTGTTCTTCTCCGCCGATGCGCTGTTTCCTCTACCCGAAGGGATGCCGGGCGAACCGCCGCTGGAAGATGCTCCGCCCATCAGCGAAGGGGCCAACAGGATGCTCCTGTGGGTCGGAGGACCGCTCTTCCTGTTCTTCGGCTGGGTGCATCTCGCCCTGTCGATCAGGCGTTTGCACGACACCGGACGCTCGGGCTGGTGGTATCTCGTGATCCTCATCCCGTGGCTCGGGACGATTTGGTTGCTGGTCTGGTTCCTGCAGGACAGCCAGCCCTTCGATACGATCTACGGGCCGGACCCCAAGGGCCGTGTCGAGGTGCCGCCCAAGCCGGATCGCGAATTCGATTATGTGCCGCTGCCGGCCGCACCGGTCAGGCCCGACTAGAGTGCGCGCAAGGCCTGCGCAGGCTTGGCCCTCAGCAGCGGCAGCGAACCGCCGATAGCAAAGGCAAGGACCACGAAAAGGCCGAGGCCAAGCACGGCGAAGACTTCCATCCAGTCGGGCAGCCAGTCGAATTCGAACAGCTGGGTCACGACCAGCCATGCAGTCAGCGTTCCGAGGCCGAGCGCGACTATCGCCAGCGCACCTGCAAGCAGGGCGTATTCCGCCAGCTGCATCTTGAGCACCTGCCCGCGGTCCGCGCCGAGCACGCGCAGCACTACCGTGTCGTAGGTGCGCGAGGCGCGTGCTGCTGCAATCGCACCCAACAACACGGCAAGACCGGCCAATACGGCAACACTGGCAGCAGCGAGCGTCGCCAGACCGACCTGTTCGAGGATCGTGCGCGCCTGCTGGAGCACGCCGCCAACCTCGATCACCGAGGTCGATTGGAAATTGCGCACGAGCGCTTGCAGGAGTGGGCCGGTAGGCGTGCCCTCCGTCAGTTCGATAGTGGCAGCAAGATTGTGCGGTGTGTCGCGCAGGGCATTGGGGCTGAGCACGAAGACGTAATTGAAGCCCATGCTCTCCCAGTCGATCGTGCGCGTGCTGGCGATACGGGCCTCGATCTCTGCGCCGAGAATGCCGAAGACCAGCTTGTCGCCCACTTCGAGGCCTGCGGCTGAGGCAAAATCATCCTCTACGCTGACGAGGTATTCGCCTTCATGCATTGGTCCCCACCATTCGCCGTCAACCAGCTCGTCGCCCTCGGGAAGGGTGTCGGTATAGGTGAGCCCGCGTTCGCCCCGTAGCGCCCAAGCGCCATCGGGGATTTCCTCGAGGCTGGCGGTGCGGGTCAGATCGCCCTCGGTGCCGAATGCGAGAACCGATCCGCGAAGTGCGGCAACTGCTGTCACCTGCGCACCGGCATCTGTTTCCGCCACGAGATCGCGGAATTCGCCCTCGCGGTCGCGGGGGACGTCGAGCACGAAATAGTCCGGTGCGCGTTCGGGGACGCGCTTTTCGATATTGCCGTCGATCGAACTCTGGATGGCGGCAAGCAGCACGAAGGCGGCAAGGCCGAAGCCGAGCGCGGTCACCAGTGCACCTGTGCTCGAGCCGGGGCGATGGATATTGGCAATCGCCGCGCGGGCGATAGGGCTTTTCGGCCGCGGCAGCGAGGCTGCGGTTTTGCGTATAGCCCAGCCGAGCAGCGCGAGCAGGCCGAACACGACGGCAGCGCCGGCGAGAAAACCGCCAGCCAGCATCGGACGGCTCGAAGTGACGAGCGCCAGCCCCACGATTGCAGCAAGACCGACCAGGACGACGCCGATGGCGGCCTTGTCGCGGACGAGCGGCGCGACGCGAGCGCGCATAAGCGCCATGGCGGGATAATTGCGCGCTCTCATCAGCGGCGGCGCGGCGAAAACCAGCGCGACCAGCAGGCCATAGGCTGCCGCAAGCAACAGCGCGCCCGGATCGAACACGAAGCCGGCATTGACCGGCAGGAGACCTTCCAGCGCCTGCGCCAGGATCGGCACGACGGCGACACCGACTGCGAGGCCGGCGATACTGCCGACCGCCGCAGCAGCGAAGATCTGCAGCGCGTATATGCGGGCTATGTCCTTGGCGGTCGCGCCGAGGATCTTGAGTGTCGCCACCGACTGACGGCGCGCATCGAGATAGGACGAAACACCGCCGCCGATGCCTATGCCTGCAATGACTAATGCAGCGAGACCCACGAGGGTCAGGAATTCGCTCATACGTTCGACGAAGCGGTCGGTGCCGGGCGCAGCGCGTTCCGCCGTATCGATGTCGAAACCGGCTTCGGGGAAGCGGTTCTCGAGGTCTTCTTCGATCGCTTCGAGGTTGCGCGGCGTGGCAAGCGCGACGCGGGTCTTGCTCTGGTACATCGCACCGGGGGCCAGCAGTCCCGCGCGCCCGGGCAGATCTTCGGCGACGATAATCGTCGGGCCGAGCTGAAAACCCTCGCCAAGTCGGTCGGGCTCGTCGGCAATGATACCCGCAACCGTCAGCGTCTCCGTGCCGATGGCGATGCTATCGCCGGCACCTACGCCAAGCCGGTCGGCTGCGCCGGGTGCGATATAGGCCACGTTGCCGGTCGGGGCCGGAGCCTCTCCCCTGCCTTCGAGCATCAGCGTGCCGTAGAGCGGGTAAGCGTCGTCGACAGCCTTGAGTTCGATGGGCGCTGCGGTGTCGTCCTTGCGCGCCATTGCCTGCATGCGCGTACCTGCCGAAACCGTGCCAAGTTCTTCGAGTGCGCCGCGTTCTTCATCGTTCAGCGAACGCTGCCACAACTCGATTTGCAAGTCGCCGCCGAGGAAGGCCTGGCCGTTGGCTGCAAGCTCACGCTCGATCGCCGCAGTTAGCGAGCCGATCGCGGCCAGCGCCGCCGTCCCAAGGAAAATGCAGACGAGGAGGAGGCGCAGCCCCTTGAAGCGCGCGTTGAGATCGCGCCGTGCGATGCGCCAGGCGGTGCCCCAGCTCATGCTGCGGCGGTCGCGCTGGAAGTGTCGCTTGCGATCTTGCCGTCGCCCAGCGTCAGCACGCGCTCGCAATGGTCGGCAAGCTCGGGATCATGGGTGATCACCAGCAGGGTCGCGCCGGTTTCCTCGCGCCGGTTGAACAGGAGCTCGACGATCTCGTGACCGGTCGCAGCATCGAGGTTGCCGGTAGGTTCGTCGGCGAAAATGAGGTCGGGGCGCGGCGCAATGGCGCGGGCGATGGCGACACGCTGTTGCTCGCCGCCGGAAAGCTGCTGCGGATAGTGGTCGAGCCGGTGGCCAAGGCCGACGGCTTCCAGTTCGGCCTTCGCGCGTTGCTGGGCGTCGGTTTCGCCGGCCAGCTCCATCGGCGTGGCGACGTTTTCGAGCGCGGTCATGGTCGGCAGGAGGTGGAATGCCTGCAATACGATGCCGATCCTTCCTCTGCGGGCACGGGCAAGGCCATCCTCATCCATGGTGGCGAAGTCGGCCCCGGCAACGCTCAGCGTGCCAGATGTCGCGCGTTCGAGCCCGGACAGGACCGCCATGAGCGAGCTCTTGCCCGATCCGGACGGGCCGAGCAGGGCGACGGTTTCTCCCTTACCGATGGTGAGGTCGAGCCCTTTAAGGATTTCCACCGGTGCTTCGGAGGAGCCGAGGGTGAGGCGCAGGTCGCGCGCGCAAATCGCATCTTGAGTAGTCTTCACGCGGCTGCGATGGCAGAAGGACCACGTACGCACAAGGAAGCTCGCCGATGCGCCTTAGTAGTTTGTCGATACCTCTTTTCGCCCTGATGCTTGCCGCTTGCGGCAGCGAGGTCGATGAAGCTCCGCCACAGGCCCAGGCGGCGGCAGCCAGCGAAGCGCCGGAAGAGATCGTCGTCGAGGGCGAGGAGCGGCGCATCATCGCCTTCGGGGACAGCCTGTTCGCCGGCTACAATCTGGCAGAGCATGAAGGCTATCCCGAGCGGCTGCAGCGTGCGCTCAGGCAGGCGGGCATCAATGCCACTGTGGTCGACGCGGGCGTATCGGGCGACACCAGTTCAGGCGGGCTGGAGCGGATCGGCTTCCTGCTCGACCAGCAGCCGGTAAAGCCGGACCTGTTCATCCTCGAACTTGGCGGAAACGACATGCTGCGCGGAATCCAGCCTGCGGCGACACGCGCCAATTTCGAAGGCATGCTTTCCGAATTGCAGAGCCGCGGCATTCCGGTGCTGCTGATGGGAATGCGCTCACCTCCGAACTACGGTCCGGAATACCAGCAAGAATTCGACGCGCTCTATGGCGAGCTGGCGCGTAAATATGATGCGCAGCTGGTGCCGTTTTGGCTCGAGAGCATCTACCAGTCGGCCGGATTGTTTCAGTCGGACCGGATTCATCCCACTGCCGAGGGTATTGACCTGCTGGTCGCGGATACTATCGACGATGTGCGGGCGGCGCTGCCCGACGCAGGCTAGATCCGTTCGACGCTGCCGCCGGTCACGCGCCAGACGGCGGCTTCATTGGAAATGCTGTCGAAGGGGGCCAGTTCGGTTCCCGTCATCCAAACTTGTGCGCCGCTCGCAGCAAGCTGGTCGAACAGTGCGGCGCGGCGGACCGGATCGAGATGTGCAGCAACCTCGTCGAGCAGCAGGACACCGCTGCGTCCCTGTGCCGCAAGTGCCGCATGGGCGAGCGTGATGGCGACCAACATGGCCTTTTGTTCGCCGGTCGAGCTTTGGGCAGCAGGTACGCGCTTGGCGGCATGAACCACTTCCAGCTCGTCGCGGTGAGGGCCTGACAGGGTGCGCTGGGCCGCACGGTCCCTCGCGCGCCCGTCGAACAGCGCCTGCGACAGCGCTTCGGCATTGTCGGTGCCACCGGGCGCATAGGTCAGGGCGGGGCGGGCGAAGGGTTCGCTCGGCATATGGGCGATGCGGCTCATCAGCGTGTCGACCAGCATCGCGCGACCGGCAATCAGCTTCCCTCCGTGTTCGACCATCTGCGCCTCGATCGCATCGAGCCAGGCGCTTTCGGGCGCGCGGTCGTCTGTGAGCAGTCGGTTGCGTTCGCGGAGCGCGGCTTCATAGCGCGAGGCATAGGCGGCATGCGCAGGATCGAGCGCCAGCGCCATGCGGTCCATGAACCTGCGCCGATCGGCAGCGGGGCCGGTGAAGAGGCCGTCCATCGCCGGGGTAAGCCAAGTAAGGGCGAGCCATTCGCCCAAGGCCGTTGCGCTGCTTTCCGCGCCATTGATGCGTACGCGCCGACGGGCGGGGTGATCGCTTTCGGTATAGGTGCCGAGCCGGATCGCCTCGCCGTCTTCCTGCAACAGGTCCGCACCGATGGTGAAGCCGGTCTGAGCATCGTGCTGGACCATGTCGGCCAGCGCTGCCCGCCGCAGCCCGCGCCCGGGCGCCAGCAGCGAAAGCGCCTCGAGCACGTTGGTTTTCCCCGCGCCGTTTTCTCCGACAAGCAGGTTGAAGCACGAGGTGCCCCGCAGTTCGGTGACCTCGTGATTACGGAAGCGAGTGAGGGAAATGCGGTCGAGCATGGGGCACGCAAGCCCTAGCGCGAGCCTCCGCTCGTCGCCACCGGAAAGCGAAATCCAAAAGTTGGGAATTTTCACCAACCTTTCGGTTTCATTAACGAGCCCGGTGCCGCCGGTTCAGTTAAGAATGGCTGAATTCAGCCATTTTTCGATTTTGGCACGGGGGTTGCAATGCTTGGGGTGTCCACCGGATGGTCCGGTGAACGGTCAAGATAATTCAGGGATACACACAAATGTTCGCTTTCGACGCTTCCAACAACAAGGCCCTCGCATCGGTCTTCGCTTTCGCTGCCTCGGCCATCATGATGGCAATGGCAATCGTCCCCGCTAGCCCGGCCGGCCTCATCGCCTGAGCCATTAGCGCCCACACTAATTCAATAGGAAAAGGATCTATGTTCGACCTCGAAAAATATGGCAGCAAGCTTTTCGCAGCCGCCTTCTCGCTTACCATCTCGGCAGCTTTCTTTGCAGCTGCTATCGTCCCCGCATCGCCCAATGGAGTACTGGCATGAACGACCTGAAATTCCGCGATGACAATGCCGTCAGCCCGAGCAAGTCTTTCCGGCTCGACCGCACCAACGGCAAGCTGATGGGCGTTTGCGCCGGCATCGGCCGCTACTTCGGGATCGACACCACGCTGGTTCGCGTCGGCTTCGTCCTGGGGACGCTGCTCGGCTTCGGCAGCTTCATCCTCATCTATCTCGCGATCGGATTGATCGCAGACTGAGTTCGATCCTTCCGCAACATCCCGGACAGAAGGTCCGGGATCGGGCGAGAAGGGTCGGACTTCGCATTTGCAGGCGCGAAGTCCGCCAATTCTCACATGGCCGAGATACCGCCGTCGAGCTTCAGCTCCGCACCGGTCATGAACTTGCTCTCGTCACTGGCGAGATAAACCACCGCATTGGCGATATCGTCCGGTTCGCCGACCTTCTTGAGCGGGATCTGACGGGCGAGCTTTTCCAACAGCACATCCTTGTCGATATTGTGGTTGATCGCCGTCCCGTCGAGGATCGGCGTGTCGACGAAGGTCGGATGTACCGAGTTGCAGCGGATATCCATGCGGTTCTTCGCGCAGTGTAGCGCAATGGACTTCGACAGCATCCATACCGCCGCCTTGCTGGCATTGTAGGCAGGCATTGTGTCGCTGGCGATCAGGCCGGCGATGCTCGAGATGTTGATGATCGATCCCGGCGCATGTTCGCGCATAAGCGGAAGCGCCTTCTGGCAGCCGTGAAAGATGGAATCGACATTGACCGAAAAACAGCGCTGCCAGTCCTCGAACTTACAGGTCTCGATATTGCCGCCCACACCGATCCCGGCATTATTGACCAGCACGTTGAGCCCGCCGAGCTCCCTTTCGGCGACATCGACCACGCGTTCCCATGCATCGGGATCGGTCACGTCATGCTGGACGCCGACCGCATGACCGGCACCCATTTCCTCGACGATACGGGCAGCTGTCGCCTCGGCGCCGTCTCCGTTGATATCGGTGCATAGGACCCTCGCGCCTTCTTCGGCCAGCCTGCGGGCATGGGCCGCGCCAAGTCCCTGTGCCGCACCCGTTACCAGCGCCAGCTTACCCTTGCAGCGTCCGTTTGCCTTGGCTGCCATGACTACTCTCCCTCGATGAATCCTTGTCCGAGGAGCGTGAGCATACGCACGTCGATGCCGCAACCTTCTTGGCGCTTGGCGGCGATGAATTCGGTCAGGTCTGAGCGTGCGACGCGGTGCACGGTGATGTTTTCGCCTTCGACACCGCCGCCTTCGCCGACCTTGGTGAGGCCGCGTGCGCGCACGAGGGTGAAACTTTCACTGACCATGCCGGGCGAGGAATAGAATGTGCCCAGGTTCTCGAGAGTGGAGGCGCGATAGCCGGTCTCTTCTTCCAGCTCGCGACCAGCGGCGGTCAGCGCGTCTTCGTCTTCCATGCCGTCATCGTCACCGATCAGGCCTGCCGGGAACTCGAGGCAGTTGCGGCCGAGCGGCACGCGGTACTGTTCGACGAGCAGGACATGATCGTCCTCGTCGACGGCGAGGATGGCGGCGGCACGGATGCCGCGCGAACGGGCGACATATTCCCACCGGCCCTGCTTCTTGGCCGTGATGAACTTGCCCTGCCAGGTGATCTCCACCGGGGCGTCGTGGTCAGCGGTACTCATGGATTTACACCTCGATCAGTCGGTCGGGCAATTCGTTCTGGTCGTCGGCATCGCGCGGGAAATGTTCCGCGAGCACGATCCCGACATCGCGTACGCCCGCTGCGAGGCCTTCCGCCACGCAGCCTTTCGATACCTCTGCCAGCATATCCACCATCGCCTCGCCCCAGACTTCAGCGGGGACCTGCGTCGCGATGGCATCGTCGGCGACGATTTCGGCGCGGTGTTCGCGCATAGAAAGATAGAGCAACACGCCGGTACGACCGTGTGTTCGACGCTCTGCGCCGACCTTGAAGTGCTTGATCGCCGCTTCGCGTACACGCTGTGCAGTCACGGGCGAAGGGATCATGCGAAATTTGAGTGGCTGCCAAAGCTGCACGGCGAGCACCAGAAGGAGCGAGACAAGCCCTGCACCCAGCACGAGGGTAAGCACCTGGCCCCTGGTCCATTCGCTGGTCCATCCGCCTCTCAGGCTGTCGATCCATTTGAGAACCGGTTCCGGGAAGGCCGCGAAGAGGCTCATCACCGTAAAGCTGAAGCCAAGCGCCCACCACAGCGCGACATCGGTATAACCGTCCGACCTTTCGGCCAGCACGGTGACGATCTCGCCGCTCGTCTGTTCTTCGGCAGCGGCGACCGCTTCGGTCACGATCCGGTGCTGTTTTTCGTCCAGATAGCCCATTTACCAGCCCCCCGAGGCGCCGCCGCCCCCAAAACTTCCGCCGCCGCCGGAGAAGCCACCGCCTCCGCCGAAGCCGCCACCAAAGCCGCCACCGCCGCCCCAGCCACCGCCACTATCGTTGAGGCCGCGGGCGATTGCCTTGCCAGCTTCCCACAAAATGATGTCACGGGCGGTGTCACCCCACGGGCCGCGGCGATAGCGGCGACGCCTGCGTCCGCCGCCGCGCAGTATCGGCAGGATGAAGAAGAAGAAAATGAAGGCGAACCAGATCAGGCCGCCAAGCGGGAAACCGCCCGAGCTTTCGCGGCTTTCGGTCGATCGCTCCGCATTCTGGGCAATCTGCGCAGCCTCTTCGGGAGGGAGTTCCAGCTGCCTTATGATTTCGTCGGCACCCCAGCTGATGCCGCCGGAGAAATCCCCGTCGCGGAAATAGGGCTTCATGCCCTCGACATATTCGAAGGCCAGACCGTCAGGGATGATGCCTTCGAGGCCGTAACCGACCTCGACGCGCATCTGCCGCTCGTTCGGTGCCACGAGCAGGATGATGCCATCGTCGTTTTCCGCATCGCCCAGCTGCCAGTAGCGGCCCAGCTGGTAACCGTATTCGGCGATGTCATAGCCCTGAAGGCTATCCACTGTCGCAATCACGAACTGGCGCTGGCTACGCTCCTCGAATTCGTCGAGTTTGCGGGTCAGCTCCGCCTCGGTGGCATCGTCGATGATATTCGCCTGGTCGAGCACCGGCGCGGTTCCGCGCTCGGGAAAGCTCGGCTGCGCGGCGGCAGGCACGGCTAGGCCGAGCGCTACCGCCACGATTACCAAGAGGCGTCTCAGATTCTTCATGATCGCGCTACCTGCGCAGATCAGTTGGCATCGCTGCGCATATCGAGTTCGGGAGCCACTTCCGCGCCTTCCGAGACGGCTTCGTAGGGCACCAGCGGCTCTGCGCCGTGGATGATGTTGGCGCCAATCGTGTCCGGGAATGTGCGGATCGTAGTATTATAGTCGCGGACCGCCTCGTTGTAGTCGCGGATGGCGACCGCGATGCGGTTTTCCGTGCCTTCGAGCTGCGTCATGAAGCGGCCGAAATTGTCCTGGCTGCGCAGTTCGGGATAGCGTTCGACCGAGACGAGCAGGCGGCTCAGCGCGCCGCCCAGATTGTTCTGCGCCTGTTGATACTGCTGCATCTTGGAAGCATCGGTGAGGTCGTCGCCCTCGAGCTTGATTTCCGGGCGCGTTGCAGATGCGCGTGCCTCGATTACTTCGTTTAGCGTCTGTCGTTCCTGTTCGGCAGAGGACATGACGATCTGTTCGAGGTTGGGGATCAGGTTTGCGCGGCGCTGGAACTGAGCCTCCACGTCGGCCCAACGCGCCTTGGCGGTCTCTTCTGCCGCAGGCACGGAATTGATACCGCAGGCGGAGAGGGCGAGGGCGAAAGCGCCCAGCATTACGGTGCGAAAGGCGATGATACGATTCATGTCGGCATTCCCCTTAAAAACTGTCTTAGCGAGATAGGACGCGTATCTGTTGCTTTCAAGCGAAGCGGGCTTGAGAGCACAGGGTTGTCGTGTCACTAACTTGCCACCGCTAACAGGGTTGCTGGAGGGACTGTATATGTTGAACGACTTCAAGGCGTTTATCGCCAAGGGCAATGTGATGGAACTTGCCGTCGCCGTGATCATCGGCGGGGCATTTGCCACGATCGTCAAATCGCTGACCGACGAAATTATCATGCCGGTCGTCGGTGCGATTTTCGGCGGCGCGGACTTCAGCCGTTACTTCATCCTGCTAAGCACGCCGGAAGGTTATGAAGGCGCGATGGACGACTATGCCGCGCTGCAGGAAGCAGGCGCCGCAATGATCGGTTACGGCAGCTTCATCACCGCGATCATCAATTTCCTGATCCTCGCATTCATCATCTTCCTGCTGGTGCGCTACGCCAAGAAGGTAATGGAGGAATTCGAGGACAAGCCGGAAGAAAAGCCCGCAGGTCCGAGCGAGACCGACCTCCTGAAGGAAATCCGCGACGAGCTGCGCGCCGCGCGCCCCGATTACGCGCCCGACAAAGGCCCGATGGGCTGAAGCTTTGCCCCTCTCCTCACCGGGAGAGGGGTACACTTCACATTAAGCGTTTCATCGCTATATGGAGCTTGCCGGTTTCGACCGGATATGGCGATAAATTGCGCCGTGTAATAGGTACAACGGACCCGGGGGCAGTACCCGGCGGCTCCACCATAACCCGCGGTAAATGCTGCGGTTTTTGACGGGGCCGAACTAGGATCGACGTGTGCTGAAAGACGGTGTTTTTGCCCGGGCTGAGTACCCCGTAAAAATGTTCACAACACACAAGTGCCAACGATAACGAAGCACTCGCTCTCGCAGCGTAATCTGACGGCCTAACGGCCTGATCTTACAAAGCTAAAGCGCGGTTGGACCCACCGGGCAACAGAAGCGGATTCCGGGGCTCCGGGGGTAGCTAGCAACAGAAACCCCCACCTTCACGACAGCTAGAGAACGTCCGATCGGTCGCGATCCTTTGGGTGCGCATGCTCTCGTTGTAACCTTCCTGACTAGGCCTGCGAATGGAGATCAAACCGCACGAAGGGGACACCTTGTGAAAAAGCTCATCGCCATCGCCCTGTCCGCGCTCGTAATCCTCGGCGCAGGCATTTATCTCTATCCCATCCTCACCGCAGAAGACGCACCCGACAGCGCGCAACTGGATGCAGCAGAGGCAGGTGCGGAATATACCGCGCAACTCACACGCGATTTACGCGGAAGCGATGCGTTGCACTGGGGCGAAGGCCAAGTCAGTGTATCGGCGGAATCAATCGCCCATCGAGGCGAGCTCGCTCCGGGCCCGGACTACAAGCTGTACCTGACGAAGGGCTTCGTCGAGCACGAGGACGAGTTCGAACCGGTGAAGTCGCAAGCCGCCCTTATAGGCAGCGTGAAGAGCTATGACGGGTTCCTGCTGGAAGTGCCCGAGGGCGTCGACATCGATCAATACGATACGGTCGTCGTTTGGTGCGAGACCTTCGGTGAATTCATCACTGCTGCCCGGTATCGCTAGTCGGATTCTTTCGAGCGCTCTTCCGCCTCACGCTCGTAACGGATCGCGTCGAGGATCTTTGCTCCGCCGAGGAACACCGCACCTGCCGTGGCTGCCATCAGCAGATATCCGCCGAAACCGGGATATTGTACGGTGTAGTCGGCGCCGCGGGTCATTGCGCCAAGGGCAAGGGCGTAGATGATCAGATACGCTTCGAAGCGCGTCTTGATCACGAACAGCCTTTTGACCTTCTTCCACATGGTGTGGCGCGCACTCCTTTCTTAACCTCTTGATCTGCAATGAGCGTGCCAGTGACACGTTCCTGCCGATTCGCGTGGTTAATTCAGGGACGAGTGTAAAAACCCTCGACGAAGAGTCGAGTTGGTTAACTTTTAGGCACCCGTTTTACGCGAGGGTGTCCAAGGATAGGACAGTCAGCAAGGCTTCGCGCGCTTCGATAACGCGGATGGCCAGATCCTCGCTGCCGAGGTCTTTCGGATCGATGGTCTCGGGCCACATCTGGGCCACCACGGATTCGATCCGGTCGGCCTTTGCTTCGTCCAGCATGAAGCGCTGGTCGACTGTGGCGGGATCGGCCACGACGCGCAGGCGCAGGCAGGCAGGGCCGCCGCCATTTGCCATCGACTGCTTCACATCGACCGGGATGACCTTGCGAATGGGACCGTTGCTGGCGAGCATGCTTTCGCAATAGCTCCAGACGCTCGCGCTTTCCTGGCACTCGCTCGGCACGACCAGCGCCATCTCACCGCCGGGCAGGGTGAGCAGCTGTGCGTTGAAGAGATAGGTGCGGATCGCCTCTTCGAGGCTGACAGCGCTTTCGGGCACCGCGACGACTTCAAGTGCGGGGAATGCTTCACGGATCGCCTCGTATGCGCCCTGCTGGTCGGCAAAGGCGCGCTCGTGCGTGAAGAGCACACGCTCGTTCGCCACCGAAACCACGTCATTGTGGAAGGCGCCGGCTTCGATCGCCTCGGGGTTTTGCTCGATGAAGACACATTTGTCCGGGGCGAGACCGTGGAGCCGCGCGATGGCGCGGCTGGCTTGTTCGTGCTGGCGTGCGGGGAATTTGCCGCCCTGACGGCCCCAGACGAAGACTTCGACGCCTTGCGCACCGTGACCTTCGCAGAACCGCATGTGGTTTGCAGCGCCCTCGTCACCGAAAGCGGGGAGGACGGCATCGTGAATGGTGAAGTGCTCTTCATCGCCGAATGCGATTGCAAGCTGCGCCTGCGTGTCCTGCCATTCCTGCGCACGGTGCGGCATGGTGACGAGGTTGGCGGGGGTAAGGTGGCAACGCCCGTCCGCCGTGTCGGGGGCGGGGCTGACGGTGGCGGCATTGGCCGTCCACATGCTCGAGGCCGACCATGCGGCGGCGAGAAGCTGGCGCGGTGCGGTTTCGTCGATGGCAAGCCCGCGAATGAGGTCGCCATTGGGTCGCGGCAAGGGCAGCAGAAAGCCCTGCGCGAGGCCGAGCGCCATGTTCGAACGCATCTTGGCGATACCCTGCAATGCAGCGGCACGCGGATAGGAAGTGTCGCCTTTGTGACTTGCGCTGGCGATATTGCCTAGGCTGAGGCCTGCGTAGTTATGCGAAGGGCCGACGATGCCGTCGAAATTGATCTCGACGAGACTCATCGCGCCACGCTCCACACCGTGTCGCCGACACCCACTTCGAGCACCTTCGCGCTGATTTCGTCGATCGCCACCGTGTCGTCATCGCCGAATTCACGCATGCCATAGGCGGACTTGAATGTGTCCAGCGTACCCGTGGCGATCAGGGAGCGTTCGCCGATGTCGAGGTCGGTGGCGCTGATTTTGGCAGGCCGCGCTTCGGCTACGCTCTTCACCTGGTCGGTACGCGCCGTCATCGTCGGGCCGCCGTCGAAGATGTCGACATAGCCTTCGGCGGCGAATCCTTCGTTCTCCAGCATCCGCATCGCCGCGCGACCTGTCGGGTGGGGCACGCCGATCACCTTCTTGGCTTCATCGTCGAGCATGGCGACATAGACCGGGTGCTTGGGCATCAGGTCGGCAATGAACTGATTGCCGTTGATGGCATTGAAATAGTCCGCTTCCTGGAAGGTCATTCCAAAGAACCGGCCAGCAACACCGTCCCAGAAGGGCGAGCCACCGCGATCATCGATCACTCCGCGCAATTCGGCGATGATGCGGTCCGCGAATCGCGCGCGGTGCATGGCGATGAAAAGGTAACGGCTACGCGCCAGCAGCAGTCCCAGCCCGCCCGCGCGCTCGCCTGGGTGAAGGAACAGGCCGCCGACTTCCGAAGACCCTTCCAGATCGGTCACGAGGCTGAGCAGTTCGGCTCGAACCGTGCGATCGAGTTCTTGGCTATGCTGGGTCAGCGTGTTGAGACGGTAGCTGTAGAAGGGCCACTGCTGGCCGACCTGGCTGAAGAGCTGGCAGGTGCCGCGAACCTGGCCGGTCTCGGTATTTTCCAGCACCAGAGTGAAGACGTCATCTCCCAGCGTATCATCGGTGCGCGAGAATGCTGCTTCGGCGCGTTCCAGCTTTTTGGTCAGCGCATTCTTGTCCGCCGGCAGGTTGGTGAAACCGCCCCCGGTCAGTTTGGCCATCTCGTAAAGGTGTTCGAGATCGGAAATATGCGCAGCGCGCAGGCGGAAGGTCACAGATGGTCTCCGGTGGATAGCTTCGTGAGGACCAGCGCGCTCAGCGCGGCGCGTTCCCGCAGCGAAGGGACAATCATGAATTCGTCGGGCGAATGGATGGCGCCGCCGCGCACGCCCATGGTGTCGACCACGGGCACGCCGGTCGCAGCGATGTTGTTGCCGTCGCACACGCCGCCGGTCGATTTCCAGCCGATCTGCTGGCCGAGCTCGGCACCGCATGCTTTCACGAGGTCGAACAGGCGCTGCGCCTTGTCGTCGACCGGTTTGGGCGGACGGGTGACGCCGCCGTGGCGGTGGATGCCGACATCGTGTTCGGCTTCGATCATCTTGAGGATCGCGCCCAGTTCGCCGTCGAAGCGGTTCATCGCGTCGGTCGACTTGGGGCGGATGTTGAAGCGCAGGATCGCGAGGTCGGGCACGACATTGTTGGCTGCGCCGCCTTCGATCTTGGCCGGGTTCACTGTGATGTCTTCGGCTTCGAGTGCCTTGATCCGCAGCACCAGATCCGAAGCAGCAACAATGGCATTGCGACCATCGTGCGGGTTGCGACCTGCATGGGCGCTGCGACCGGTGATGGTGATCGAGTAGTTACCGGTGCCGCCGCGCGCATGGGCAAGTGTGCCGTCGGGCAGGGCGGAAGGTTCGTAGGTCAGGGCGGCATATTTGCCGCGCGCCAGTTCCTCGATCAGGCCGCGGCTGGCGAGGCTGCCGGTTTCCTCGTCCGAATTGATCATCACGTCATAGCCGACGCGGGCCGAACCCTCGACGCTCTCGAACAGTTTGAGGGCATGGAGAATGACGTCGAGGCCGCCCTTCATGTCCGCAGTGCCGGGACCGTTGATGACCTCTTCATCGAGCCACTTGGTTTCCTGAAAAGGATGGTCGACCGGAAAAACCGTATCCATGTGACCGGTCAGCACGAAGCGGCGCTCCGCTTCGGGGCGCACCCGCAGGACCATGTGCTGGCCATGCGGCTTTTCGAATTCGCGACCCTCAGCCGAAATAGCCGTCACCGTGGCCGGATCGACCAGCTCGACGTCGCCGGGTAGGGCGGAGAAGGCATCGGCGAGGACGTCCGCCATTGTCTTGAGCCCGTCGATATTGGCTGTGCCGGTATTGATCGCCGCCCAGTCCTGCACTTCGCGCAGCATCACATCCGCATCGATAGCGTCGAGGAGGGCTTGCGCTGGCGTATCCGGTTTCATCGGCAACTTCCTTAGACATGCCGACAATCAAGTCCACCCCGCCGCTTGCAATCGTCAACCGGTCTGGGCATAGCAAACCCACTCCTCCCCGGGTCCACATAGCAAGCAATAGGCTTACCCAGAGGAGTTCCATGAGCAATTACGTGACGCGCGCCGGTATCGAGGTCGACCAGGCGCTGGCCACTTTCGTCGAAACCGAAGTTCTCGCGCCGCTTGGCCGCGATGGCGAAGCATTCTGGACTGGGTTCGCGAGCCTTTTGGGCGAGTTCGCGCCGCGCAACGCGGCGTTGCTCCAAAAGCGTGAGGATTTGCAGGCGCAGATCGATGCCTGGCATGTCGAGCGCAAGGGGCAGGCCCATGACGCAGACGCCTATCGCGCCTTCCTAGAAGAGATCGGATATCTCGTCCCCGAACCGGGCGAATTCACCATCGGGACGCAGAACGTCGATCCTGAAATCGCGACCATGGCAGGCCCCCAGCTGGTCGTGCCCATTCTCAACGCGCGCTTCTTGCTCAACGCCGCCAACGCGCGTTGGGGCAGCCTCTATGATGCCTTTTACGGGACCGACGCGCTCGATGCGCCGCCTGCAAGGCCCGGTGGTTATGACGAGGATCGCGGGGCAGCAGTTATCGCCGAGGCCAAGCGCTTCATGGACGAGGCTGTGCCGCTGGCGGATGGCAGGAAATGGGCCGATCTCACCGATGTGAAGGATTGCGGCATTCCGCTGGCCGATCCTGCGCAATGCGTCGGCTGGAACGACAAGGCCTGCCTCTTCAAGCACAACGGGCTGCACATCGAGGTCGTTTTCGATGCGGAGCACCCGGTTGGCAGGACCGACCCTGCCAATATCGCAGACATCAATCTCGAAGCGGCGCTTACGACGATTGCCGACTGCGAGGACTCGGTCGCGGCGGTGGACGCGGAGGACAAGCTGCTCGCCTATCGTAACTGGCTCGGCGTGATCCGCGGCGATCTGTCGGAAAGCTTCGACAAGGGCGGCAAGACCGTCACCCGCGAGCTGGCGGCGGACCGTACCTACACTGCACCGGATGGAGGCGAGTTCTCCTTGCCCGGCCGCAGCCTGATGTTCGTGCGCAATGTGGGGCACCTCATGACCAATCCGGCGATGCGGTGGGACGGGAAGGAAATCCCCGAAGGCATTCTCGATGCGGTGATGACGAGCGCGATCTCGGCGCAGGACGTCGCGGGGCTGGGCAAATACGGCAACTCGCGGTGCGGCTCGATCTATATCGTTAAGCCCAAGATGCACGGGCCCGAGGAATGTGCCTTCACCAACGATCTGTTCGATGCGGTCGAGGACCTGCTGGGCCTGCCGCGTCACACGATCAAGGTCGGCGTCATGGACGAGGAACGTCGCACCAGCGCCAACCTTGGTGCCTGCATCCATGCGGTGAAAGACCGCATCGTCTTCATCAACACTGGCTTCCTCGACCGTACGGGCGACGAGATCCATACCTCGATGCAGGCCGGACCGATGATGCGGAAGGGCGAGATGAAGAACTCCGCCTGGCTGAAAGCCTATGAGGCGCGCAATGTCGGCATCGGCCTGAAGCACGGTCTTTCCGGCCGCGCGCAGATCGGAAAGGGCATGTGGGCCGCGCCCGACCTTATGGGCCAGATGATGATCGAGAAGATCGGTCACCTTCGCGCCGGCGCCAACACGGCATGGGTGCCGAGCCCGACCGCGGCGACGCTTCACGCGATCCACTATCACCGCGAGGACGTCTTCGAGATCCAGAAGGGTCTGGGCGATGTGCCGGGCCTCGGTGACCTGCTCGCTATCCCGCTTGCAGAGGGCACCAACTGGTCCGAGGACGAGATCGGCGAGGAGCTCGACAACAATTGCCAGGGCCTGCTCGGCTATGTCGTGCGCTGGATCGACCAGGGCGTCGGCTGTTCCAAGGTGCCGGACATCAACGATGTCGGCCTGATGGAAGACCGCGCCACCTTGCGAATCTCCAGCCAGCATATCGCGAACTGGCTGCTCCACGGCGTCATATCCGAAGGGCAGGTGATCGATTCGCTGCGCCGCATGGCTGCAAAAGTGGACGAACAGAACGCCGGCGATCCGACCTACGAGCCGCTGCTGGCGAACGAGGACGGACCTGCATTCAGCGCCGCCAAGGACCTGATTTTCAAAGGCGTCGAACAGCCGAGCGGATATACCGAGCCGTTGCTGCATGCCTGGAGGCTCAGGAAGAAGGCCGCCGCCTGACAAACTGCGGGTTCCTGCCGCAAGCAATTGCTAAGCCTTTGGCCATAGGCTGCCTTCCCATAACGAAGAGAAGGTCGCCACAGTGTCTGCAATTCCTATCAGGGAGCGCCGCGAGGATCGCGTGGATCTACTCGTTCGCGTGACTTTGCATACCGACGGTGCGAGCAGCGTCGTGCGACTGTGCAACATCTCGGCGATGGGCGCCCTGATCGAAGGCGACGACATGCCCGAGACGGGTCGCGCCGTCGATCTCCAGCGCGGGGCGACGGCCGTACGGGGACGCATCATCTGGCGGGCCGGAAACAAGGCGGGTATCTCGTTTTCCGATCGCACCGAAGTCGATCACTGGTTCCCCGAAGCAGAGCCGCAGAACTCGGTCGACAAGGCCTTCCAGCGCATCGCCCGCGAAATGCACCGGCAGGACAAGCGAGAGCCGGTAGTCGCGCCGCATCATCGCTCGCAGATCACTGCCGATTACATGGAGCGGTCCGCCGCGGCGCTGGAAGAATTGGCCGATGCGCTGGCTGGCGAGCCAGACCTCTTCGGCCGGTATGCGACGCAATTGCAGGCGCTGGACATTTCGGCGCAGCTGCTGCGCAAGCTGGCCCTGCGCGAAGACTAACCGAGCGCGCGCGCCAATCGGACGAAATCGTCGACTTCGAGGGTTTCCGCCCTGCGCTGAGGATCGATCCCGATTTCCTCGAGCGTTTCGACAGCTCCCGGCACACCCTTGAGGCTTTGCCGCAGCATCTTGCGGCGCTGGCCGAACGCCGCCTCGGTCAGCCGTTCTAACAATCTTGCCGATACGCCTTCGGGCATAGCGGCGGGTTCGACGTGCACGATCGCGCTCATCACCTTGGGCGGAGGGGTGAAGGCGCTGCGATGGACTTTCATCGCCATCTTCGCCTCTGCGCGCCACTGGGCAAGGACCGCGAGGCGTCCGTATGCGGAACCGCCGGGCTTGGCGACGATCCGCTGGGCAACCTCCTGCTGGAACATCAGCGTCAGCGAGGTCCACAAAGGAGGCCATTCCTCGCCGCCCATCCAGCGCGTGAAAAGCGCGGTGCCGACATTGTAGGGCAGGTTCGAGAGGACAGCGTATGGCTCGCCCCCCATGACTGCATCATGGTCGAGCTTGAGCGCATCGCCCTCTATCACGCGGAGCCGGTCGGGAAAGACCATGGCCAGCTCGGACAGGGCGGGCAGGCAGCGCGTGTCCATTTCGATCGCCGTGACCTCGGCGCCTGCGCGCAGCAATGCGCGGGTGAGGCCGCCCGGGCCTGGGCCGATCTCGAGCACCTTCTTGCCCGCAAGATCTCCGGGCACGGCAGCGATCCGGTCGAGCAATTGCTGGTCGAAAAGGAAGTTCTGGCCCAACGCCTTGGACGCGCTGAGGCCGTGACGCGCGATGACGTCGCGCAGCGGAGGCAGATCAGTCACGGGCAGCGCGCCTCGCGGCCATCTCGCCGGCCATGCGAAGCGCGGCGATCATCGCGCCTGGATCGGCGATCCCCTTACCGGCAATGTCGAAAGCCGTGCCGTGATCGGGGCTGGTGCGGATGATGGGCAGGCCGAGCGTCACATTCACCCCTTCGTCGAAGTCGAGCGCCTTGATCGGGATGAGAGCCTGGTCGTGATACATTGCGAGGGCCACGTCGTATTTGCTGCGGGCGCGCGGGGTGAACAGTGCGTCGGCGGGATAGGGACCCGAAATTCCCATGCCCTCGGCGCGTAATTCCTCGATTGCCGGGGTGATGATGCGTTCTTCCTCGTCACCGAAACGCCCGTCTTCTCCTGCGTGCGGGTTGAGGCCGCAAACTGCAAGCCGCGGGGCATCGATGCCGAATTCATCGCGTAGCGCAGCCTCGACGATGCGGGCGCGGTGGCAGATCAGCTCTTTGGTCAGGAGGGTCGGCACATCGGCAAGCGCATGATGGATCGTCAGCGGGACAGTGCGAAGGCTGGGACCTGCCAGCATCATCACCGCATCGCGCCGTTCGAGCCCGCAGGCATCGGCAAGGTATTCGGTCTGGCCGGGCTGCTTGAACCCGACATTGGCCAGTTCGGCCTTGGAGATCGGGGCGGTGACGAGGCCCGCAGCTTCGCCCGATATCGCCAGCTTGGTCGCGGTCTCGAGCGAATGGAGCGCCAGCTTGGCCCCAGCTTCGAGCAGCGTCCCGGGATCGTAGGAATGGTCTGCCATGCCCAGCACGGGAAGCGCGCGCTGGAATACCTGCGGTGCCTGTTCCGGCTTCGAAATGCGCTCGATCCGAAGGGAAATACCGCAGGAATGCGCGGCAGTCCCGATAACACCCGCACCGCCGGTCACGAAGAACGGCGGTATTGCGTCACTTTCGCGCCGCGACCACGCGGCGGCAATGATTTCGGGTCCTATCCCCGCCGGATCACCCAGCGAAACGGCGAGGGGGAGCGAGGCGGGGGTCAATTGTACTCGATATATGCGTCGTTGCGCAGGTCGCGCAGGTAACGCTGCGCAGCCTTGTTGACGCGCTCGTCTTCGATTTCGGCCATGAGCTCGTCGAAGTTCGGACCGGATTCGACCTGCGGATCGTCACGACCGCACAGCATCAATACGCGGACGCCGTCCTGCACCGAACCGAAGGGCGGCGTCACTTCGCCGACCTGCATGTTCAGCACCATGTTCTGGAGCTGGTCGGGAAGCGCGCGGGCATTGATCTGGTCGTTGGTAACGACATTGGCATCGAGCGATGCCGCGATTTCATCGGCGCTGCCACAGCCGCGCATGTTCTGGACGCCGGCAATGAAGGTATCGAGCTTCGCCTGGTTAACCGCCGCATCGACAGCGGGGTCGAAGGTGACCTGGATCTGCTTGAGGCTGAGCGTTGCATCGCGCGGGTCGGCGGTCAGCACCTGGCGCTTTTCGCGCAGGAACACGATCCAGTAACCGCCCGAAATGGCGATCGGGCCTACCAGCTGGCCGGGCTGCATCTGGCCGACGACGGTTTCCAGCTGCGGGTCCTTGAGCTGCGGCAAGTGGATCCAGCCGAGGTCGCCGCCAACTGCCGCGGTCGATGCTTCGGAGAACTGGCGTGCATAGGCGACGAAGCTGCCGCCCTGGCGAAGCTGTTCGACGATCTTCTGGGCATTGGCTTCGACTGCCGCGGCATTCTGCGGGGTGGAGGACAGGAAGATTTCCCAGACCCAGTATTCATCGGTGCCCTTCGAAGCGTTGAGGCGCTCCATGAGCTCGTTCACTTCTTCGGCCGAAACGTTGACGAACATCGAGACCTTGCGGCGCAGCAGGCGCTGCCATGCAAGCTCGCCCTGAATCTGGCGCTTGAGCGAAACCGGCGAGGAGCCGATCGAGATCAGGTATGCGTCCATCTCTTCGAGACGGCGGTTGGACTGTGCAGCAAGCCGCGCATAGGTCTGGTTGACCTCGGCAGGCTCGATCACGATTTCTTCGGCCTCAGCAGCCTGGATCTGCAGCGTCTCGTCGATGAGATTGCGCAAGACCTGCGAGCGGACGCGCTGCATTTCCTCGGGCGAGATTTCACTCTGGCTCGCATCGACAAGCAGCGCGACGCGGTGGTCGAGATCGGTGCCCGTGATGACATGTCCGTTTACGACAGCGGTTGCCTTGCGGACATTCGGGTCGGGATTGGTGAGCATGGTGAGCTCGCCCGGCAGGTTCAGCGGATCCTGCGGACCGACGGCCGATTGTGCGCCAACGCCCGGTGCGCTTGCGAGAATACCGATTGCCGCGGCCATACCGGCCAGTTTCGAAACCAAATGTGCGTTCACGCTGTAAAATTCCCTTGCGGCGCCGTTGTGTTGCGCCCGAATGCCCCGGTCATGCCGCACTGCGGCTTAACCGTTGCTGATAAGCGATGCGCGGATAGCGCGTTTGTCCCCTGCTGCCAACACGCGCGCGAGGCGCTTGTGGATGCAATTCCTAGCGGAAGCCGAGATTCTTCAGGCTCAAATAGAGCTGGAAGGTATCACCGCGCCTCGCGTCGCCTGCGGAAACGTAGTCGCGCCGCCATGTGGCGCCCATTTCGAGGCAGTCGTCCTGATAGGCAATGCCGAGACGCGTGCGGATCGGCTGGAAACCGTCGCTGGTAAGCGTGGGGTCTTCCTCGCGGTCGGTGAGGTTAAACACGCCCGACCCGAAGGCCGACCAATAATCGGCAAAAGCCACGCGCACCGCAGCGCGCAATTCCTCGCGGTCCTGCAAGTCTTCGACAGTTGTAATGTCGCGGTTCAGGCGCAGGTAGCCGATCTCGGCATAGGTTCGACTGGTACCGATCGTCGCATCGAATTCATTCCGGCGGATCGCGAAATTGTCCTTGTCGAGCCGGTAGCGGTGGGTGAGCTTGAGGAAGTCGCGGTATCGGATCTGGGTGCGACCGACGAAATCGCTCACCTTCTCGGAAAGTCCCGTCCCGTCGGGAAAGATATCGCGGTCCGAATCGAGCCGATAGGATTGGCCCAGCGTGGTCAGCAGTTCCCATCCCGGACGGCGCAGCTTCCAGTCGAAGCCGTATGTCACGCGCGCACCGTCTTCCACGCGGTCGTATCCCGGGAAGCGATTGAGCGCGAAGAGGTTCGAATCCTCGAGATCGATGGCGCGCGCATCCTCGTTGGGGATGGCGAGGTTCTTGATGTCGGGCGTCACCACGAACTGCACTCGGGGCGTGAACACCTGCTCGCCGCCGAAGAGTTCGCCCACGAAGGGCCACTCGACGTCGACTGCACCGAGCGCCACGCCGCGTGTCTCCCAGCCGGGATTGCCTCGATAGGATGCGGTTTCGGTGAATTCGTTACCGTCCGAATGGTAGATGTCGCCGCGCAGCAGGCCGGTCAGTGTGACGACCTGTCCGAGACCGGTGATGCGCTTCAGGTCCCATTGCGCCTTGGCGAAGGCGCGCTCGGTTTCCTGGCCTTCTTTACGGATGATCGCGAGGCTGTTGAGCTGCAACTCGACGTTCCCGCCGGCAATCGGGTCGTCGAGGCGATAGCGCCAGTCCATGACAGGCAGGGCAACGGGCACATTGTCCTGGTCCTGGCCCAGCCGCAGCGTCTGCGTCGCCCAACCGGCCATCGAGAAATAAGACTTCTCGTCGATCCGTTCGAGATCGACCATCGAACGCAGGCGGTCGTCGCGGCTGATGTCATAGCGTCGCAGGAAGGTCCGGTCGCTGGCGAGGCGGACCGATCCGGTCAGGCTCCATTCGGGCGTGAACTGGAACTTGCCGTTGGCGAAAAGGTATCCGCGCGGCTCGCTATCGAACGTGTCGGTGCGGGTCGCGTCGGTGAAGCGGCGGCTATGCGTTGCGTAGCCGGTGATCTGGTAGGCGCCCTTGTCGGTCAGGTGTCGCCACTGGGCCGAGACCATCGGCGGAGCCTTGGTGAAGGCGTAGGCCGAAACGGTCAGGTCGCGGTTGTCGGCAAAACGGACGTAGTAGCTGCCCGAAACCTCGACCCCGTTGCTTTCGGAAATCCGCAGGTCGGGGACGAGGAAGCCCGATACCGCGCCGCCATCGGTCCGGACCGAAAGGCCGGGCAGGGGCAGGATGCGCGCACCGAACAGTTCGAGATAGGCACCCTTGAAACGCACCTTGCTGTCGGTCGGATCGTAGATGACCCGCTCGGCCGTGATGCGCCAGCTCGGCTCCTTGTCACAGCCTTCCGGCGTTGTGACGGAACAGGCGCTGTAGGCGGCCTGTTCGAGTGCGATCGTGCCGTCATTTTCGCGCACGCCGCGATTGGCCGCCAGCCTGCCACCCTGACGCAGGGCCAGCAGCAGATCGTCCATCGCGCCGGCTTCGAACTGGTCGGTGAGTTCGACGCGTTCGGAGTAGAGCTGGTTGCCGTTCTCGTCGACGAAGCGGACGTTCCCGCTTGCAACAATCACACCGGTGCGCTGGCTCCAGCTGACACTATCCGCCCGCAGCGACCGGTCCCCCGAGCGCAGGACAACATTGCCTTCGGCCGTGGTGATGTCCGCGTCGGAATCGTAGCTCAGTATATCGGCGGCAAACGATATCTGCCGCTCGCCTGCCTTGTTGAATTCGGGCGGGGGCGGGGGAATGTCTTCCTGCGTCGCAATAATGACAGGATCGGGTGGGGCCGGTAGGTCGCTCGGGCTCTCGCCCTCCGGTTCTTCGACCGTGCCGGTTCCGGTCGCCGCGCCTTCCTGCGCCGCCAGAGGTGCAGCGGCGACAAGCGCGAGCATTGCCACACCCGTGCCGAGAAGGTGCGTTGCGTTTGCAATCCGGTAGGCTCGGCTCGGGACCATGTCTTGCCTATCGCACCGGCCACGCCTAATCGCAATCGCGTTTCCTACGGCGACGGTCGCAACAGGCCCGCTACGACCAGACAATATCTCGGGAGAATCCATGCACATCCAGTTTAGCCAATCCCGTCCGCAAGGCGCGCGCCTCATTGCGCATGTGGTCGACAAGGGCAAGCTTCCTGCTGCCACCAATGCCGCGATGCGCGCAGGCGCCGAGGCGGCCCGATTTAAAGGCAGTGCGGGACAGACCTTCGACGGCTTCGTCGAAACGGACGGCGGTGTGGCGCGGCTGGCGCTGGCCGGTGCAGGCGACAAGAACGACGAAGCGCGCCTCGCAAATCTGGAAAAGGCAGGCGCGGCGCTTGCCGGCAAGTATCAGTCGACCGGCGACAAGCAGCTGGTGCTCGACCTGTCGGAAAGTGACCTGACCGCGATCGAGGCGGCGCATGTGCTGCTCGGCCTGCGCCTGCGCAACTGGCGCTATGACATCTATCGCACCAAGCTGAAGGACGAACAGAAGATCACGCTCGAAGGCGTGACCGTCGTTGGCGCGCCCGAAGGCATCGAAGGTGCCTGGGCCCATGCCGCTGCCCTTGCCGAGGGTGTGGAATTTACCCGCGAACTCGTCACCGAACCGGCCAATGTGATCTACCCCGAAAGCTTCGTTGCGCGCTGCAAGGAGCGTTTCGAGGACACCGGCGCTGAACTGATCGTGCTCGACGAAGGGCAGATGGAAGAAATGGGCATGGGCTCGCTGCTAGGCGTCGGGCAGGGCTCGGCCCGCGATAGCCGTATCCTCGCCATCCGCTGGAACGGCGGCGGCAGCGAAGCGCCCGTGGCCTTCGTCGGCAAGGGCGTGACCTTCGACACCGGCGGCATCTCGATCAAGCCGGGACCCGGCATGGAAGACATGAAGTGGGACATGGGCGGCGCAGGCGCGGTTGCCGGCGGCATGCTCGCTCTCGTCAAGCGCAAGGCGAAGGCCAATGTGGTCGGCGTCATGGGCCTCGTCGAGAACATGCCCGACGGCAATGCGCAGCGTCCGGGCGATGTGGTCAAGTCGATGAACGGCCAGACCATCGAAATCCTCAACACCGATGCGGAAGGCCGCCTCGTTCTCGCCGATGCGCTGCACTGGACGCAGGAAGAATTCCAGCCGAGCCGTGTGATCGACTTCGCCACGCTGACGGGTGCGATCATCATTTCGCTAGGCAATGAATACGCCGGTCTCTTCTCGAATGACGACCAGCTTTCCAAGGAACTGTCCGAAGCTGGCGAGGCCGTTGGCGATAAAGTCTGGCGCATGCCGCTTGGCAAGGCTTACGACAAGCTGATCGACAGCCCGATCGCCGATATGAAAAACATCGGCGGCAAGGGCGCAGGCTCGATCACCGCGGCGCAGTTCCTCCAGCGCTTCATCGCCGACGATACGCCATGGGCGCATATCGACATTGCCGGCATGGCATGGTCGGACAAGCCGGGCCGCACCTGGGGCAAGGGCGCCACGGGTTACGGCGTACGCCTGATCGACCGTCTCATCGCCGATACGGTAGAAGGCTCAAAGAAAGCGGCGTCATGGCGAAGATGAGGCGCAAGGCAGACCTTCCCACGAAGATCTGCGCGACTTGCGGCCTCAGCTTCGCTTGGCGCAAGAAATGGGCGCGCGACTGGGATAACGTGCGCTATTGTTCCGAGCGGTGTCGCAGGAACAAGCAGGCCGGCGAAGAAGCCGGCTGAAGGGCCGTAGGGAAAGGGGCAGGTCATTCTCGTCGATTTCTACCAGCTCAGCCGCGATCCGGTCGACGTGACCGTGGTCAAACTTGCCCGCAAGGTCATGCAGGCAGGCGAACGGCTGGTAGTGGTCGCTGCGGATGAAGGCCTGCGCGAGCATCTTTCCGAGGCCCTGTGGCAGCATGGCAATGGCAGCTTCCTCGCCAATGGTCCTGCCGACGGGCCTCACGCCACTCGCCAGCCGATCCTGATATCTGCCGATTGTGCAGCCCCGAACGAAGCGCGCATGGCCATCCTCGCCGATGGCCAATGGCGCGACGAAGCGACCCGGTTCGACAGGGCCATGCTGCTATTCGATGCCGATGCCACCGAGGCCGCCCGCGCTCTGTGGCGTGAACTCGCAGTCCGCGACGATATCGAGAACCGCATCTTCAAGCAGACGCCGGAAGGCGGCTGGCGCGAGGGGCGTTGAACTTTCAGGAACTTGCGCTGCTTTCGCCCGTCGGTTGGGTATGCGTAGCGTTCTTTCAATCTCCGTCGCCTTGGTCCTTGCCCTGTCAGCATGCGGGCAACAGGGCGATGAGCCCGCCGATGGCACATCCGAGGATGCGCAGGAGGCGCTCGGTTCCTACGATATCGACCCGCAAAGTGGCGAGGTTCGGGCAACCCATACAGATGCGGCTGGCGTGACCACGACAATGCGGGCCGGCGAGAGGGTGGAGGCACGCCTGCCCGAACCCTTCTCGCTCTATCCGGGCGCAACCGTGACCAACACCACCCGTGTGGAGCAGGGCGACGGGGCTTTTGTGACAGTGGAGTTCACCACTTCGGACGAGCGCGAGAAGGTGGTCGAATTCTACCGGAAGCAGGCGCACGATGCAGGGATCGAACCGGAGGTGGAGGTTTCGGCTGGAGCCACCACCACGCTCGGCGGCGAGAACCGCCAGCGGCAGTCCAGTTTTGCACTTCAGGTGACACGCGTCTCGGCGCTTACAGAAGGGCAGGTCAGCATCGCGAGCGGTTTCGACTAATTCTTGCCCCTTCGCGCGCGCGGCGCTAGGGGCGCGCGCGAGAACATTCTCCCCCTACAAAGATATTCGCAAGGAACATTATCATGGCGGTTACCCGCACCTTTTCGATCATCAAGCCCGATGCCACCCGCCGCAACCTGACCGGCGCCGTCACCAAGATGCTCGAAGACGCCGGCCTGCGTGTCGTCGCTTCGAAGCGCATCCAGATGACCCGCGAACAGGCCGAAGGCTTCTACGCGGTCCACAAGGAACGCCCCTTCTTCGGTGAACTGGTCGACTTCATGATTTCCGGCCCGGTCGTCGTGCAGGTCCTCGAAGGCGAAGACGCCGTGAAGCGCAATCGCGACGTGATGGGCGCTACCAACCCGGCCGACGCCGACGAAGGCACGATCCGCAAGACCTATGCCGAGTCGATTGAAGCCAACTCGGTCCACGGTTCGGACAGCGAAGAAAACGCAAAGATCGAGATCGAATTCTTCTTCGACGAGAACGAAATCGTCGGTTGATTGAAATCAAATTTCCTCTGCCGGTTCATTTTCGGCAGACAGGTTAATGGGTTAGGTGATGGGCGCATCCTGGGTTAGGGTGTGCCCATCATGTTTTCGAGCGTCTTCAAATTCAGCTCGCGAAAGGCGACCCGCCAGCAGTGCATCCGTGACTGCGTGGATTGTTTCAACGCGCGCGACTACAAAGACGCGGAGGTATACTTCGCCGAAGACGTTAAGGTGCGTGATGGGAATTTTCGCGAAATTCGCGGTCGCGATGAGCTGCTGCGCATAGAGGCGGAGATCGCGCGGCGTTTTCCCGACCGTAAGCTTACCATCGACGAGATGAATAATCATCGCGGTAGCGTCCTTGTGCGCGGTCATTTCGAAAGCCGCTTCGACGAAGTTGCCGGTTTGGCGCTTTGGCAGGTCGAATTCGAGGGTAACCGCATTTCCCGCGTGGATGTAACGCGCGATCAACAGCAAATAACCCTGCCTAAATTCGCGGTGACCGTTGCGGCCTGAGGGCCAGATCACGAATTCTCAAGATGCGAAATTCTCGAGCTGGCGCCTGTGTTGTCCGTGACCGTCGCGCGATGCCCGCTGCAATTCGCTTTCCGCAGCCGAGCGCGCATGTGGAGCGAAGTCTTTGCCGAGCGCGCTGTAGGCATCTGCCAAAGCTGCTATCGGATCTTCGTTGAGCGCATCGAAGTGCACCTTCGCCGCAACCGCACCGGGATCGGCCGAGAATGCGTCGATCCGCCGAGCTCGTAGATCCATCTTCCTGCGCCATTCCGCTTCTAGCGCTTCGACATCGCCGAGATCGCTCTGGAACGCCATCTGGCTCGCAACCATCGAGACGCTGCTGGCAAGCACGCTTTCGCTGTCGCGCTCGCATGCTATCACGCGTGCATCGGGAAATACGGCAATCAGGGCGGCCATGTCTTCGGCAAATTGCGGGCATTTCAGCACTCTGGGCCGATCCGCGTTGGCCATCGCCGCCGCGTCGGTCCGCAATATCCGAGCGAATTCGCGATAAACCGGTGAGGCGTCGCGCGCTTCGCTGAAAGCGACGAACGAGGGGATGCGCCATTGCGCCTCGAAGGCGGCAGGCGAGAGCGCCGCTGCCAGCCAGCCGATTTCCTCGTCCACGCGGGTCGCGCCAAAGGGATGCATCGCTTCGAGCCACGGGTTGACTGCATGGGCGATGGCTAGGGCGACGCGGGCCTTCACCGGCCTCAAGTCGGGCGATGCAGGAACGGGATCCTGGCTGTTGCAGAAACGCGTGCCGCAAAAGCGCGGATCGGCTGCCAGCAAGCGCTGGACGCGAGTGGTCCCGCTGCGCATCTGGCCGAGCACGACGATGGGCGGTGCGATTTCGGTCCGGGCGAGCTCGGGCTGCTCGCGCCACAGCTTGCCCAGCGCATGGCGCTTGCGGATCGCCGAGGTAATCTGTCCGTAAGCCATGGTGTGACCAAGCGCGTTGAGCTGTGCTTCTTCCCGAAGCGACCGGCAAAGCACCTCGAGCCTTAGCCTGAAGTCGGCGACGTCTTCCTCATCGCGGATGGAAACTTCGTCTTGTGCGCCATAGCCGCGACTCCCGATGTTCCAGAGGTATTCCGGATCGAATTCTGGCATTTCCTGCCAGCCCTTCTTCCAGACCCTCTCAATCAGCCCGTCCAGCCAAGTAGCAAAGCGCGAGCGTGTAAAGGGATGGGGACGCTGAGGGTTCATTTGCGCGGCGACTTCCAGCGTTTGTAAAGCACCTCGGCGAGCTTGCGCAGGAGGTGAGCGCCGATGAGAACTCCGGCCGTGATGAGCACCGCATCGAGAATGTCGACCTGTTCGGTCTGCCAGCTTTCACCCTTGTCGAATGCGATCATCGCGAACGCCATGATCGCCAGCAGGAAGAAGATGTACGGCGTGAGGCGGCGCATCAGAACTGGTCCGCCGCATTGTGCAGCTTGGTCGCACTCTTCGGTGCAACGCTGCGCCAGCTGCGTTCCAGCCAGTCGGCAACGTGGTCCCAGTCGAGGCCAGGGCGGTTGAGGATCACGCCGATCCACCCGCTTGCACCGTAATAGGCAGGCTTGAAATAAGCTTGCGGCTGCGCTTCGACGAGGTCGAGAAGTTCGTCCATGCTGCCCGTCTTGACGAGCAAGGCGACATGTTCGCTGCCGTGGTGCTGGTCGTTGAAATAGGCGAAGTACTTGCCCGATTTCTCGCTACCCGCGCGCCAGCCGGGCGAACCGTGACTTTCGCGCTCGTGCGTCTGGGGTAGGGCGAGCGCAAGCTCCCGGACCTTGCCGAGCAAATATTCAGGATCATTTTCGCGACCCACATATTCGCTGACAACGCGCGGATAGAGCTGATGCTCCGCAAATCTTACGCGCTCGGCCAGCGTGCCGGCGGTTTCGCCTTCGCGGATCGAAACCGCCATCTGGCCTAGGACTTCGCCCGCATCGAGTTCGGGCGTTACCAGATGCACCGATACGCCGCCGTGCGTATCGCCTGCATCGATAGCGCGCTGGTGGGTGTCGAGGCCGGGATACTTCGGCAGGAGGGAAGGGTGGATGTTGAGCATCCGGCCCTCCCAGCGCGTCACGAAACCATCGGTCAGGATGCGCATGTAACCGGCCAGCACGATGTAATCGGCCCCGGCATCGCGGGCGGCTTTCTCCATCGCTTCGTCGTGCTGCTCGCGCGGCATGCCTTTGTGCGAAAGCGCAAAGGTGGAAATGCCTTCGCCAGCCGCCAATGCCAGCCCCTCTGCCTCGGGATCGTTGGCGGCCACGAGAACCACTTCATAGGCGGCTCCGGGCAGGAACGAGGCGTAGAGCAACGCGGCCATGTTGCTGCCGCGCCCGGAAATGAAAATCGCGACTTTGGCCTTGTTAGCCAAGGTGCACGGCCTCCCAGTCTTCCTTGGCCGACCAGGTGCCGTGAGAACCGCGCACGGTGCAGCCCTTGTCGCCCTCGACAATCTGGCCGACTGCGAGGACCTGCTCGCCGGCGTCTTCCAGACGGCTGCGCACGAGTTCGACCTTGGACGGTTCGACTGCGAGCACCATGCCGATGCCGCAATTGAACGTGCGTGCCATCTCGCCGGGCTCGATATTGCCCTGCGCCTGCAGGAAGGCCATCAGCCCGGGCTGTTCCCAGCTGTCGGCATCGACCTCGGCATGCGCGCCTTGGGGAAGGACACGCGGGATATTCTCGAGCAGTCCGCCGCCAGTGATATGCGCCATCGCGTCGATCAGGCCGTCGCGAACGAGCGGCAGCAATGTCTTCACATAGATGCGGGTTGGTTCGAGCAGGGTTTCGACCAGCAGCCGATCCTGATCGAACAGCGCCGGACGGTCGAGCTTCCAGCCCTTGTCCTCTGCAAGACGGCGTACCAGCGAAAAGCCGTTAGAATGCACGCCCGAGCTGGCAAGGCCGAGCAGGACGTGACCCGGAGCGACGCGCTCTCCGGTCAGCTGTTCGCCGCGCTCCACTGCACCGACGCAGAAGCCTGCAAGGTCGTAGTCGCCGCTGGCATACATGCCGGGCATTTCCGCAGTCTCGCCGCCGATCAGCGCGCAGCCTGCCTGCTTGCAGCCTTCCGCGATGCCCGCGATCACGCGCTCGGCAACGCCGTTTTCCAGTTTGCCGGTGGCGAAGTAGTCGAGGAAGAAGAGCGGTTCCGCACCCTGGACGATCAGGTCGTTCACGCACATGGCGACGAGGTCGATGCCGACATGGTCGTGTCGGTCGGTGTCGATGGCGAGCTTGAGCTTCGTGCCCACGCCGTCATTGCCGGCCACCAGCAGCGGATCCTTGTAGCCCGCCGCCTTGGGATCGAAGAAGCCGCCGAAGCCCCCGATCTCGCCGTCGGCGCCTGGGCGCATGGTGGACTTAACCAGCGGTCCGATCGCTTTGACGAGGCGGTTGCCCGCGTCGATCGAAACCCCGGCCTGTTCGTAGGTATAGGAAGGCGTGTCGCTGCTCATGTTTGCCCCCTTGCGCATTCCGCGCCGAATTTCCAGCAAATGCGCTTGGATTTCCCGAACCGATTGGGCAAAAGGCCCGCCTGAATAGCCCATGCGGACAAATTTTCCCCTTTCCCGGCGCGCCCGCTACGCCCTGATCGCTTCCGGCATTGCGCTGGCAGGCGGGGCTGGCTGGCTGGCGCAGGCACAGGTCGGCGGCCAGCGCGGTATCGCGGCAGTTGCCGCATCGCGCGACATTCAGGTCAGCGATATCGAGGTCGACGTGCGCGGGGACACAGGTGTCGAGGCCCGCGAAAAGGCCTGGAAGGAAGCGCAGGTCAAGGCGTGGGAGAAGCTGGACGGCCCGAATCTCTCCGATTCGCAGATTTCGGGCATGGTCTCTGCCATCGTAGTCCAGCGCGAGCGGATCGGGCCCAAGCGCTACATCGCAACGCTGGGTGTGATCTTCGACCGCCAGAAGGCCAATTCCTATCTCGGCGATGACGGCATGTCGCGGCGCAGCGCGCCGATGCTGCTTCTCCCGGTCACGATGTCGGGCGGAACGCAGCTCATGTATGAGCAACGCAACCCGTGGCAGCGCGCATGGGCAGAATTCCAGGCAGGGCAAAGCAGCGTGAATTACGTGCGGCCCAGCGGTGCGGGCGGCGAATCGCTGCTGCTCACTTATGGCCAGACCAACCGACGCAGCCGCGTGTGGTGGCGCGACATACTCGATTCCTTCGGTGCTGCCGACGTCCTCATCCCGATTGCCAACCTGCGCTATTCGTATCCCGGCGGGCCGATCGAGGGGACCTTCACGGCAAGGCACGGGCCGGATAACGAATATCTCGACAGTTTCACGATGCGGGCGGAAAGCCCCGAGCAATTGCCCGCGATGCTCGAACAGGCTGTGCGCCGTTTCGATGCCGTCTTCCAGGTCGCCCTGACCGATGGCACGATCAGGCCCGACCCGACGCTCAATGTAAAGACTGGCGACCTCAATCCAGAGATCGCGCGCCTTGTCGAACTGGGCCGGCGCCTGAGGGCACAGGATGAGGCGCTTGCTCAGGTCGCGTCGCAGCCGACCGAGGCCAGCGGTGGGGCGATCAGCGCTGCGCCTATTGCCGCACCGCCGCCCGAAGGTTCGGTCGCGCTCTACACCGTGCAGTTCCAGACGCCCGATGCCTCCAGCTTCGGCAGCGTCCTTGCCGCGGTCAGGGCTACGCCCGGCGTCCGCTCGACCGGCGTGCGTAGTACCGCAATCGGCGGCACGTCGGTCATGACGGTCAGCTATTCGGGTTCGATCGGTCAGCTTGCAGAGGCGCTGCGCGGGCAGGGCTTCACTGTCCAGCAGGGAGCGACAGCGCTCTTGATCAGCCGCTGATCGCGCACACGGTGCCTGCATGAGCCAGATCGCGCTTCCGCTTACGCATTCCGGTTCCGAGGGGCCGGACAGCATCATTATCGGCGAAAGCAACCGGGCAGTCGCCGAGGCGCTGGCTGCATCGCAGGACTGGCCCTTCGGGACCGCGATCCTTGCCGGACCGCCGCGCGCGGGCAAATCGCTTTTCGCACGCTGGTTCGCCTCGCACACCGGAGGCGGGGCGATCGACGATGCCGATACGAAGGATGAAACCGAGATATTCCACGCATGGAACCGCGCGCGCGAGGACGGTTACCCGCTATTGCTCACGGTCGATGCGAAGGGCTGGGAGATCGAGCTGCCCGATTTGCGTAGCCGGATGGGAGCCGCTCTCCAGCTCGAAATCGCGCCTCCGGACGATGATATGGCCGCACAGCTCATGCTGAGCCATGCAGCACAGCGCGGCCTCGCGCTAGGCGAGGGCGCGCCCGCCTATCTCGTACCCAGAATGGAGCGCAGCTACGCCGCTATCGAGCGGATCGTGGCGGAAATCGACCGGCTCAGCCTTGAACGCAAGGTACCTGCCACCATGTCGATCTGGCGCGACGCGCTCGACGCTGTGCAAGGCCCCGAGCAGGCCCGCTTGCTTTGAATGGACTAAAATGGAAGGATTGAGGCCATGTTGGAACGGCTGATCGCCTATCTGGACTCGATCAAGGCCCGCGATCCTGCACCGCGCAGCCGCTGGGAAGTGCTGCTTTATCCGGGTGTCTGGGCGCTGGCCTATCACCGCGCCGCACACTGGCTGTTCGAGGCAGACCTGTTCTTCCTTGCCCGCCTGATCAATCACTGGAGCCGCATGGTGACGGGGATTGATATCCACCCGGGCGCCAAGATCGGCCGGAATTTCTTCATCGACCATGGCTTCACCGTCATCGGAGAGACCGCAGAGATCGGCAACAATGTCACCATCTACCAGTGCGTGACGCTCGGCGGGACCAACCCGACCAACGGCAAGGGCGGCAAGCGCCACCCAACGATCGGGGACGATGTGATCATTGGTTCGGGTGCGCAGGTCATCGGTCCGATAACGGTGGGTCGGCGCGCGCGTATCGGTGCGAATGCCGTGGTAACCGACGAGGTGCCCGAAGGTGCGACGATGATCGGCCTCAAGGCGCGCAGTACGCTGGTGCCGGCCGAAGAATGGATGAAGGAATTCATGCCCTACGGCACGCCCTGCGATGATCCGTGTGAAGAGGCACGCGAGGTCGGCCGCGATTGCATCGAAAAGCTTGAGGGCGAGTTGAAGTCGCTGCGCGGTGAAATCGCCGAGCTGCGCGCCGCAGCCGAACCTGGTCAGCGAAGCGGTACCGACGACTGATGAATTTCAGCAGCGCGAAGGTCGTATCTTTCCCCGGACGCAAGCCCGACCAGATCGGTTTCACGCGGGAAGAACTAACCCGAATTCTCGACGTGTACGGCCGCATGGTCGCAGCCGGGCAATGGCGCGACTACGCGATGGATTTCACCAAGGATGCGGCCACCTTCGCTGCATTCGTGCGCCATGCCGAACGTCCGCAGGCACGGATCGAGAAACGGCCGTCGCTGCGCGGCAAGCAGGGCATGTGGACCCTGTTCGGCGAGCATGGCCAGATCCTCAAGCGCGGCCATGAACTGCCTGGCGTCGTCGCCCCGATCGAGCGGCGACTCATGAAAGCCGTCGAGGACTGAGCGCAAAAGAAAAGGCCCGCACCGCAGTGCGAGCCTTCTCCGATCAGCTTCGTGTGTCGTGTCAGGCGGTGGCCGGAAGCCGTGCCTGCATGTCACCCGGCAGCCCCTTCACGACCGCACGGCGGATCGGTGTCCACAGTGCGCTCAGCGAGAGCAGGGCGGAGCCGATGACCAGTGCGGTCAGCGCGAAGGTCAGCTCGACCGCGCCGAATTCGCGGAAGAGATAGGCCAGCGCGATGAGCACGTAGGCGAGGGCCGAAACGAGCAGAGCGCGGCGGTCGATCGCCAGAGCGATCAGGCCGAAAGCGATGTAGACCGCGAGCACGGCCACCGCAGCGCCCGCACCGATATTGTCGCCATCGGTCACACCCAGCAGCGCGAAGATCGGGTGTGCGATCATCGGTGCGGCGAGTAGGTGCAGCCAGAAGGCCACGTCGCTGCGGCGCGTTTCGCGGCGAGGGTCGCTCATGTCCCAGCGCATGGCGAAAGCGAAAATCACGAGGCCAGCGACGAACACGAGGCTGAGAATTACGGTCTCGATGTTCGAGGCGTTCGGGCCGATGATCGCCACCAGCAGCAGGATTGCAGTTGCGGCGACCGCGCCGGTCCCTGCAGCAATGGTGATCGGCACCATGAAACGGCGCCAGTGGAGCCATGCAGCGCCAGCCGTGATCAGTGCGGCCACGGCGAGCAATGAGAAGCCGAGTGCGGCCTGCTCGTCACCCTGCGGCGTAAGCCAGCCGACGACAACGCCGGTAAGCGTCGCCATGACCCCGCCGACGAAGGCGAGAAGGAGGATGATGCTGGGCAGAGCCATACGACGTTTGCGGGTGAAGAATTCGGCAAGGAACCATGCCGTGCCCGCAACGAAGAGAGCAGCGAGCGACAGGGCGACGCCCTGCGCCATATTGCGTTGTTCGCGGGTCTCGATCCACCAATTGTCCGCTGCATTGGGCGTCCATTCGGGAATCGGGTAGATCACCCCGGCCAGTGCTTGGCCGATTGCCCCCATCGCGACGAGCATGATGACCACGCCGATCGAGACGAAGATGTCGTTGAAGCCGGTGATGAGCCGGAAATGCTCGGCGTCGGCGGGTAGTGCATCGCGCTGTGCCGCCGTGTGCGCGCGCAGTGCGTCCGCAGCTTCGGCGCTGATCGCGCCCGCCGCGACGGCTGAATTCAGGTCTTCCTGGCTATACATGCCAATCTCTCCCCATTGAAGAATGGTGCGGGTGATACGCCTACTGTATTAATACGTCAATACGCCTAGCTTCACCCGATGATGTTCACCGTGGGTCGCGACGGCGCTTCTTCCTCGACCACCTGCGGTTCAATCTGCGGCAGGATTTCCATTTGCGCCTGCGTGATCTTGCGCGTCAGGTTCGCGAAGAGATAGGCTGAACCGAGCAGCAGCACGATTGCGAAGCTCAGGATCACGAACTCCATCCAGATCGGCGTCATGATTATGAGATTGGTCGCCGCATCGAGCGCGAATTTCACGATCATTGCGCTAAGGATCAGGAGGCCGACGATCACCGACGTCCACCATGCCGTGACGTTCTCGACCGTCGAATGGGCGAAATCGTCTCCTTCACCCTCGCTGCGATTGTAGAGTTCGCGCATGGCTTCGAAGGGAAGCATGAGGTTTGCGAGAGGGATGAGATAGGAGGATACCGCGCGGCCTAGCCCGTATTTCGCCCTGATTCCGACGTCGCGCAGATTGGCATGGGCGCGGTACACCCAGAGCATTGCGGCGATGAGGAAGGCGAAGGTCGATGCCAGAAAGACACCGAAAGTAATCACTCCGGGAGCATCCGGCGCAAGGTTTTCGTCCGAAGGAAGGAAGCGTCCCTCGAGGAAAAACGCGCTGCTCGAGCGGTTATACCTTGCCTGCAGTTCGCGATATTGCCGCTGGTAGCCATAGTAGTTCGAGGGCTGGCCGATCATCGCCTCGACTTCGGCGATCCGCTCGTATTCCTGCTTCACTGCTATCCCGCCCAGTCCGAGTTGGACGAGTCCGGCGATTATGACGATGAAAGACAAAATCGTAACAACGAGCGACGTCTTGCGCAGCGTGCGCAAGTTCTTGTCGAGATCCATGGCAACCCCCCAAAGAAAAACCCCGCCGCATATTGCTATGCAGCGGGGGCTTTTTCAATCGGTTATTGCCGGTTTTACCCGCGTGCGCTGCTCGGGCCGGTTCCGGTGACCTTCTGCATGGCGGTCAGGATCGCGCCCGACTGCTCGCTGCCCGACTGCGGGGCCTTGAGGTTCGAAAACTCGCTGATCTTGTCCCAATTGGCGGCGAAGCCTTCGACCGTACGCTCACCATCGGGCAGCCAGACGGCATCGTTCATGACGGTCCATGCCGAGTGGTAGCCACCGGCACCGGCGCCGACGATGGCATTGGTGGGCGCGTCTTCACTGACGAGGAAGAGGGCTGCCGGAACCACGTTCACCGGATCGAACAGCTTGAAGGCTTCTTCAGGGAAGAGGTCTTCGGTCATGCGCGTACCTGCAACAGGCGAGAGCGTGTTGACCTTGATGTTGTACTTCGCACCTTCGAGCGCGAGCGTCTTGGTAAGGCCCGCAAGACCCAGTTTCGCCGCGCCGTAGTTCGCCTGGCCGAAGTTGCCGAACAGGCCGGTCGACGACGCGGTCATCATTATGCGGCCATAGGCCTGCTCGCGGAAGGTTTCCCAGCACGCTTTGGTGACGAAAGCCGAGCCGGTCAGGTGGACCTTGAGGACGAACTCGAAGTCTTCCGGGCTCATCTTCGCGAAGGTCTTGTCGCGCAGGACGCCTGCGTTGTTGAGCAGGATGTGCACGCCGCCCCACTTCTGCTTGGCGTCGGCAACCATCTTTTCCATCTGGTCGTATTCGGTGACGCTGCCGCCGTTCGACATTGCCTCGCCGCCCATCTTCTCGATTTCCTCGACGACCTGGAGGGCCATGTCGGAGTGGCCGGTGCCGTCGCGCGCACCGCCGAGGTCGTTGACGACGACCTTCGCGCCGCGGCGTGCGAGTTCGAGCGCGTATTCGCGGCCCAGACCGCCGCCTGCGCCGGTGACGATGGCTACCTTGTCCTTGAAGTCGATGGTCATGGGGGGCTCCTGCTTGGTTGTTTGTCGTTTACGTAAAGGTCAATTGGCGAAGCGGACTGCCACGTTCCCTTCGCACTTGCAATACTGCGAGCGGCCATGCCCGATGCCGTAGGGGCAGTGCGGGCTCTTAGAGGCGTTCGAGGGCGGGAATGAGGCCTTCTAGCGAATCAATCGCTGCGTCGGCGCCAAGTTCCGCTGCCGGGGCATCGCAATAGCCATAAGCCGCCGCGATTACCGGGACGCCGGCTGCTCGCGCGGCTTTCACATCGTAGCTGCTGTCGCCGACAAAGGCGATGCTTCCACCGCCGCAGGCCTCGCGGGCGTGCCAGATCGGGTCCGGAGCCGGTTTGGCGCGGTGCTTCCCGTCGGGGCCTTTGCCGAGGCTGTCGCCGCCCACGATAATCTCGAACCTGCTCGCCAGCCCAAGCGTCTGGAGGATATCGGTGGCAAAGCTTTCGAACTTGTTCGTGACCACCGCCATGCGCACCCCGCGTCCGCACAGCGCTTCGAGCGTCTCGACCGCGTGGGGATAGGGGCGCGTGTGGACCGCGTTGTTCCGGGAATAATATCCCAGCATCTCCTTGTAGAGCTTGCGGAATTCATCCTCCGCCAGCCCGCCCTGCAAGTCGATCGCCTGCTTGAGCATGATCTTGGCGCCGCCGCCGATCAGGTCGGTCGCGCTGTCGATCGGGACGGGGTCGAAGCCTCCGATGTCCAGCGCATGGTTCACAGCCGTACCGAGGTCGCGGTGCGTTTCGAGCAGGGTGCCGTCGAGGTCGAAGGCGACGATATCGAAGGGAAAGCCGGTCATCGCCCTCCGAGTGCAGGATGGTTCTTCAAACTGCAAGCGAATGGTGGCATGGCCCCTTTTCATGAGCAACACCCGCGATTTCGCCGCCGTCATCCTTGCTGCCGGCAAGGGCACCCGCCTCAAGAGCGGCCTGCACAAGGTCCTCCACAATATCGCGGGCCGACCGATCATCGAGCACCTGATGGCCTCGGTCGAAGAGCTTTCGCCGGCACGGACCATCGTGATTGTCGGTGACGAGCGCGAACAGGTCATCGGCCAGCTGGGCGAGCGCGCGGAATGCGTGGTGCAGGAACCGCAGCTTGGCACCGGTCATGCGGTTGCGCAGGCCAAGGAAGCGCTCGCCGGGTTCGATGGCGATGTCGTGATGCTTTTGGGCGATGCGCCTTTCATCAAGAGTTCGACCATGAACGACATGCTCACCCGCCTGCGCGCTGCCGATGCGCCTGCCGTGGTGGTGCTGGGCTTCGAACCGGAGGATGCGCTTCAATACGGCCGGGTAATCACGCACCGTGACATGACCATCGAGAAGATGGTCGAGTTCAAGGACGCCAACGAAGCCGAGCGCGCCTGCCGCCTGTGCAATTCGGGCCTGATGGCTGCGCGCGCCGAGGTCCTGTTCGACCTGCTCGACCGTGTCGACAACGACAATGCGCAGGGCGAATACTACCTGCCCGACATCGTCAATGTAGCGGTGAAGGACGGCAAGACCTGCGCCGCCGTGGTCACCGATCGCCCGCACGAAGTGGTCGGTATCAATTCGCGCAAGGAACTGGCAGCCGCGGAACGCCAGTGGCAGGATTTGAAGCGCGAGGAAGCGCTGGAGAACGGCGTGACATTGAAGGCGCCCGAGACGGTTTTCTTCAGCTACGACACCGACCTCGCTCCCGACGTCACGGTCGAGCCGAACGTCGTCTTCGCGCCCGGCGTGAAGGTGGAAAGTGGCACGCGCATTCGTGCTTTCAGCCATCTCGAAGGCGCGCACGTCGGCCAGGATTGCGAAGTCGGTCCGTACGCCCGCCTGCGCCCGGGCGCCGTGATGGAGAAGGGCAGCAAGGTCGGCAATTTCGTCGAGATGAAGAAGGCGACGCTGGGCGAGGGCGCCAAAGCCAATCACCTGACCTATCTCGGCGATGCGACGGTCGGGGCAGGGGCGAACATCGGCGCCGGCACGATCACCTGCAATTACGACGGCTATTTCAAATACCAGACCAAGATCGGCGAGCGCGCCTTCATCGGCAGCAACAGTTCGCTAATCGCGCCGGTCGAAATCGGTGCTGATGCGATCGTTGCCGCGGGAAGCGCTGTCAGTCGCGACGTTGCAGCTGGCGAGCTGCGCATGGTTCGCGCCGAACAGCTGGTCAAACCGGGCTGGGCCGACCGCTTTCACGACACGATGAAAAAGAAGAAAGCGTCGGAGAAGAAGGGCTGAGCGAGGGCCGGACCACCTGCTGGCTTTGCGAGCGGCCCATCGGCACGCGGGTCCAGTACCATCACCCGATTCCCAAGTCGAAGAAGGGGCGCTTCACGGTCCCCGTCCATCCGATCTGCCACCAGGCGATCCATGCCAACTTCACCAATGCCCAACTGGCGCGGATCGGCGAAGACCGTGAGTCGCTGATAGAAAACGAGGCGATTGAGAAGTTCCTGCGCTGGATTGCCGGGAAGCCGCCCGATTTCCATGCCCCGACGCGCAAGTGACCCGATGCATCCGGGAACGAAGCGGCTGCGTAACTGCTGTCTGATAAAGTCATGCAGAGGATGTCGGAAATGGTAAAAGCGAAATATCTTGCGATTGGCCTGGGTGCGGCACTGCTTGCAGGCACCGCAGCCTATGCGCAGGGCCGCTACAGCGACGAGCCCGCATTCGAGCTCGTCGCCCAGCAGGGCGCCTTCGAGGTACGCGAATACGAACCGATGATCGTCGCCGAGGTAACGCACACCGGTGATCGGATGCGCGCCATGAATGCCGGTTTCCGCCGGCTCGCAGCCTATATCTTCGCGCAGGAGGACGGGCGTGCACCTATCGGAATGACAACCCCGGTCATCCGCAAGCAGGCTGAAAAGATCGCAATGACTTCTCCCGTCACCATCGGCGAGGGTGAGGATACGGGCAGCTGGAATACGCGTTTCGTTATGCCCGAAAGCTACACGATGGAGACCCTGCCCGAGCCGCCTTCGGACATAACGCTGATCGAAATCCCAGCTCGCAAGATGGCCAGCGTCAAATTCGACGGCTGGGGGCGACAGGAGGATCTCGAGAAGATGGAAGGATTCCTTCGCCGCTGGATGGAGGAGCAAGGGCTGGAGGCAGCCGGTGCGCCGGAATACGCCTTCTACGATGCGCCGCGCGTTCCGGCTCGCATGCGCCGCAACGAGGTCATGATCCCGATCAGATAGCTCTCAAGACAACGAAAAAGGGGCGGCCCCAGCGCGGGGCCGCCCCTTTTCTGTGTCCTGAGCGAAAGCCTATTCGCTCTCGTTGTCGTCCATCAGGCGCTGCATCAGATAGATCATCTGCAGGGCTTGGAGCTTGGCGCGCTGCTCATTGTCGACGCCGCCCGAATGGCCGCCGGTCATGTCCTCGAAATACCAGTAGTCCTGGCCGAGCTCCTTGAGCTTGGCAGCAGCCTTGCGCGCATGGGCAGGGTGCGTGCGGTCGTCGGCTGTCGAGGCCCAGAGGAACGGAGCCGGGTAGTCCACGCCTTCGACGATCTTCTGGTAGGGCGAATAGCCCTCGATCCATGCGCGCTGTTCGGGAATGCGCGGATCGCCATATTCGCCGATCCACGAAGCGCCGCGACCGATCAGGTGATAGCGCAGCATGTCGAACAGCGGGATCGCGACGATCGCCGCATCGAAGCTTTCGGGAGCCTGCGTAAAGGCCGTGCCGACCAGAAGGCCGCCTTGGCTGCCGCCTTGGATGCCGAGCTGGCCGGGATTGGTGATCCCGCGTTCTACCACATCCTGGCCGACAGCGATGAAATCGTCCCAGGTGCGCTGCTTGTTCTCGCGGATTGCGGTCTGGTGCCAGCCGGGGCCGAACTCACCGCCGCCGCGCAGGTTGGCGAGAATGAACGCGCCGCCCTTTTCGAGCCAGAGCTTGCCGGTAAGCGAACGATAGCTCGGCAGCTGCGAGATCTGGAAACCGCCATATCCGTACAGCAGCGTCGGCGTGGTACCGTCCATCTCCATGCCCTTGGGCTTGACGAGGAAGTAGGGGATCTTCGCCCCGTCCTTGCTGGTCGCCTCGAACTGCTCGACTTCCATGCCCGTGGAATCGAAATAGCTGGGAGAGGTCTTGAGCACTTCGGGATCGCCGCTGCCGTCCGTATACCAGAGCGTGCTTGGCGTGAGGAAATCGGTCGAGGTGAACATGATCTCGTCGGATTCCGAGGACGCGGTCGAGACGCCAAGCGTGGCGTTGTCGGGCAGGGCGACTTCGCGCTTCACCCATTCGCCGTCCTCGAAGTCGATCTTGAGTACCTTGCCCACGACATTGTCGAGGATCGACATGTAGGCGCTGTTGGCCGTCGAATTGCCGCCGCGCTTGGTCTGGCGTTGCTCGGGCGCCCAAACGAGCGTCTTGGTCGCACCGTTGGGATTGGTTTTCCATTCTTCCAGATCGACCGCGATCAGCGAGTCAGCGGGGAAAGTCTGTCCCTGGGTTTCCCAATCGACATCGGTCGAAAAGAGCATGTGGCCATCGAGAATGCCGTACGGGCCGGCCTTCTTCGGCAGGTCGAGCTGAACCCACTCGTCGTCTTTCCAGAGGTAGTAGGCGCGTTCGTGGAACGAGAGACCGCGATAAGCGATGCGGGCCTGGATCTCGCCATCGGGCGTGCGCAGGTGATAGGCGCCTGCCGACACGTCCTTGGCATCGCCGCGGAATATTTCCGGAGCATCTGCCAATGCGGTGCCGCGCGTCCACATGCGGGTGGTGAAGGGATATTCGCTTTCCGTGAGGGTGCCTTCGCCGAAATCGCGACCCACGAGCAGCGTGTTCTCGTCGACCCAGCTGACGCCGCCCTGGCTCTTCTCTTCGATCACGAAGCCGCCTTCGACGAACTGCTTGGTCGTCATGTCGAATTCGCGAAGAATGGTGGCGTC
>JABDNC010000233.1 GCA_013001165.1 Erythrobacter sp. | reverse complement strand
TTTCGGCGGCACCGCGCCCGAGATCGCCGACGGCTATCGCAACAACATCCACAAGATCCTGCGGGCGCTCTATGGCCTGCGCGTTCCGCTGATTGCGGCGGTCAACGGACCGGCAATCGGCCTTGGCTGCGACCTTGCCTGCCTCGCCGACATGCGCATCGCGAGCGAGAAGGCGAAATTCGGCGTCACCTTCCTGAAGCTCGGGATCATCCCGGGCGATGGCGGTACATGGATCCTGCCGCGCATTGTCGGCGAAGCGCGTGCGGCGGAGCTGTTTTATACAGGCGAGGTGATTGACGCGCAGACCGCGCTCGACTGGGGGCTTGTCAGTAGGGTGACCGAACACGACGCAATGATGGAAGAGGCAAATGCGCTTGCCGCAAAGGTTGCTGCCATGCCCCCGCACGCCTTGCGGCAGGCGAAGAACCTGATGCGGCAGGGTCGCTCGACTTCCTATGACGCGGCGCTCGAAATGGCTGCAAATGCGCAGGCGCTGATGCACTCCACGCAGGATCATATGGAAGGCGTAGATGCGCTCATCGAAAAGCGCGCTCCGGCATTCAAGGGGCGCTAGGGTGCAGGCCTATCGGTGCGCTTCCCGAGGGCGGCTAGCCGATCCACCGCCACACGCCGGCCGGGATTTCAACCGTGTGAATGTGCCAGTAGGTCGCCAAAAGCCAGATAAGCAAGCCACCGACCCAGGCTCCTACACCGGCGCGCAGCAGTCCGACGAAGCGCGGCCAGAAGCTGGTCTTCGCTTCCCATCCTGCCCAGGCATCGCCCATCAGCTGCTCTTTCTTGCGGTCCTGCATATGGGCGCCGACCAGCGCGAGGAACGCGATAGCTCCCGCCAAGATTAACTGGCGCGGCGTGGGGCTGAGCAACACGTGTATCCCGGCCCAGATTGCAAAGGACCACATCATCGGATGGCGGGTGATGGTGAAGACGCCGTGCGGCTCTTGCGCCGCCAGCTTTTCGGCCCCCGGAGCTGGCATCGCCGGATTGCGAATAAAGGAACCTGCGAGCAGGACCGAGGCGGGAAGCATGGCGATGGTCGCCGCGATCCAGACGGCGTCGCCCATACCGTTCCACAAGGCCGACCCGCCCGGGCCGATGGCGCGATAGCTCAGGACAACCCAGGCAAATGTTGCCAGCGCAACGACCGAGTAGATCCCTCGAAACCCGTTTTCACCGATCCTGGAAACGATCGGCGCACGTAGCGGGTGCGACAGTGCGAAATGGCCACCGACAAAGGCGATCGAAGCGGCAAGCAGTGCAAGCAATGGTGTCATCCGGCCCTCCCCAGAGAGAACAGGTTACCACACACCGCTTTCGCAGCAAATTTCGCTCAGTTGCTCTCGATGGCGATGAGCTTGACCTTGAACATTAGCGTCGCTCCGCCAGGGATCGGACCCTTGCCCTTCGGCCCGTAGGCGACATCGGCAGGTGCAGCGATCTCGATCGTATCGCCGACGCCCATCTGCGGGATCGCCATCTGCCACGCCTTGATCAGGCGGCCGAGCGGGAAGGTTGCCGGCTCGCCGCGGTCGAAGCTGGAATCGAAGGTCTCGCCATCGATGAAGGTGCCCGCGTAATGCACGGTCACCGTGTCGGCGACGCTCGGCCTGTCCTGCGATCCGGCATATTCGACATACCGCCAGCGCAGCCCGCCATCCATCGAATACCAGCCGTCCTCCGCCTTGAGACCGGCGAGGTAGGCTTGCTGCGCGCTCATCCACGCAAGGTCCTGCGAGCGGTCGGGCCCGCTCTCGTCCTGCGCGGTAGCGGCCTGGAAGCCGACGGCCGCAAAGGCCGCCAGCAGGGCGATCATCATCGAACGCATCGGTATTTAGTCCTTACCAGTCGAATGCCTTGGGCAGGTCGCTCTCGTCGAGGTCGCGGTAGCGATCGCGCAGGCGGCTCTGATGGTTTTCGAGCGGCTGCGCAACCCCGTCGATATAGACAGCGACCGGGACCGAACCGACCTCCAGTGGATCGCCGTCCCAGACGACGACGTCACCCAAGGCCCCCGGCGTCAAAGTGCCTGCGCGGCCGCCAAGGCCGCTGATCTCTGCAGGGACCGAGCTGATCGCGGCAAAGGCCTGCCCCCAGCTCAGCCCGTCGGCACCCGGCACGCGCGTCAGCGCGACGAGGTTTCCGGCATACTGGTTGAGGTTTCGCGGGTTCTCCATCGCAGAGGCGTTGATTGCCACCTTCACGCCCGCTGCCGCCATGCGGCCGACATTCGACTGCGTGCTGGCGAGCTCTTCGAAGCTGCGCGGCAGATCGTCGAGACCATCTGCAATCACGGGAACACCGGCAGCTGCGATTTCAGGAGCGACAAGCCAACCCTCGCTGGCACCAACCAGCACGAGGTCGAGAGAACGGTATTCTCGCTTAAGGCCGAGTACGGCGCGAATGTCCGAGGCGCGCTCGACGGCGACGTAGAGTTTCTGCCTGCCGTTCACGACCGCCACCAGCGCCTCTGCATCGGCGCGGGTGAGCATGGCGCTTTCCGCATCCCAGCGGCCATTGGCGAAGTCGCGGGCTTCGCGCAGTGCATTGGCGAACTCGGCATAGGTCGCGACGCGGCTTCCGCCGGCAAGACGCGCACCGTTTTCACCGAGATGCACGACCTGGAAGGCGCGGGGCGTGGTGACCGGGTCGGCATCGTCGCCGAGATCGATCACCGTGCCCTGACCGCCGAAGATCGATCCGGTAGTGGACAGCACGGTCGCGGCGCGGGTCACCCCGGCGGCGCGGTGGATCTTGATATGCTGTGAGGCAGGATTGATCGCTCGCGACACGTCGAGCGCCGCATTGAAGGGCGAATCCCCGGCGCGCGTATCGTTCGATTCGCTGACCGCGCCCACGTCCCAGAGGCCGAGCGTGGTGACTGTGGCGAAGAGGCCGGGTGTGACCCAAGTATCTTCAGGCACCTGGATCAGTTGGACGGGGCTTTCGGGCATTCCCGACGCCGGGCCGGCATAGACGACCTTGCCGCTGCGAACGAGGACTGCGCCGTTCTCGATCGGTTCACTCCCGTCACCGGTGGCGAGCGTTACACCGCTCAGCGCGAAATCCTGTGCCAGCGCCGGAGTGGCTGCGAGGGCAATCCCGCTTGCGGCGAGTATGAGGAGGCGCTTCATTTCACATCTCCTTCGCCGGGCTGGCCGAGCTCGAAATCGCTCACCGGCCTGAGTTTGCGGTCCATGGAATCGTACATCAGAGCACCGTCGATCCAGACCTTCTCGGGCCGGGAATAGACGGAGAGTGGATCGCCGTTCCACAGGACGACATCGGCCATCTTGCCCGGCTCGAGGCTGCCGGTCATCGCGTCGATGCCCATCGCCTTTGCGGGGTTGAGCGTGATCCACGAAATCACTGTCGCATCGGAGATCTCGATGCCTGCACGGAGGCCTGCGGCTTGCGCCTTGGCCGCTTCTTGATTCAGGCGCTGGATGCCATTCGCATCGTCGGAATGGATAACCACGCAGGCATCCTCGCGTTGGAGGTAGGCGGCGTTCTCGAGGATGCCGTCATAGGCTTCCATCTTGAAACCGTACCAGTCGGCCCAGATCGCGCTGCACACGCCGTTTTCGCGCAGCAAATCACCAATCTTGTAGGCCTCGACCGCGTGGTGGAAGGCGGAAACGCGGTATCCCATCTCCTTGGCCATATCCATGACCAGCGCCATTTCGTCGGCGCGGTAGCAGTGGTTGTGGACGAGGATATCGCCGTCGAGCACGCCGACCAGCGTTTCCTTGGCAAGGTCGCGCTTCTCGCGATCGCCCTCGGCATAGGCGCGGGCATCGAGCCAGGTCTGGCGGTTGACCGCGAAATTACCCATGCGGGTCGAGGGCATGCGGCCGCGGCCGCCGTAGACGCGTTTGGGATTTTCACCGCAGGCCATCTTGAAACCATAGGGTGCGCCGGGGAACTTCATTCCCTGCACGGTCCGCGCGGGCACGTTCTTGATGGTCGAGCTGCGCCCGCCCATCAGGTTCGCGGAGCCGGGCAGGATCTGCAGGCTGGTCACGCCGCCATTGGCAAGCGCGCGCGAAAAGCCCGGGTCCTGTGGCCAGATCGAATGTTCGGCCCAGACTTCGGGGGTCGTCGGGCTGGTCGCCTCGTTCCCGTCCGAGTGCGCGTCGACGCTAGGGCTCGGATAGTCGCCTAGGTGCGAGTGAATGTCGATGATGCCGGGCGTGACGAACTTACCGCTCGCATCGACGAGGGAATAGCCGTCGGTCGAAAGCGAGGCATCGCCGATCGCCACGACTTCGCCATCGCGAAACAGGACCGTGCCGTTTTCGATCCTGCCGCCCTTGCCGTCGAAAACGGTTGCCCCCACCAGTGCGGTCGGCCGTCCGGGATAGGGGCGGTAGGTGCTCGGGAAGGGCTCGTTGCCATCCTGACCAGTCGGCACCGTCCATTCCTTGTCAGGCTTGGACGCGGATGCGGTTTCGTTTCCGGTGCCCGAAGTGGCACATGCGGCGAGGCCTGCGGCGAGCGCAAGCGGGGCAAATCTTTTCATGCAGTCCCCCAAAAGTGAACGGGCCGGAGCATTGCTGCCCCGGCCCGCCCGGTCAATCCAATTTGGTCGAGGAAAATCGCCCGCTGGACGATCCCCCGCCAGCGATCAGACGCGCGAGGTCGGGTGGACCCCGCCTTCCTGCGGCTCGAGACCGGCTTCCGCCTGACCCTCGAGACCGTCGTCCTTGATCGTGTCGAGGTGCATCAGCTTCTTGATTAGCGGGCTGACGACCATAACGCCGACACCGATGGCGACGGCATACCAGCCGACCGTCGAGTAGACATCGAGCACAACCTGCTTGCCTGCTTCTTCGCCGACACCTTCGCCGCCGGTTGCAGCTGCGATCAGGCCGGCTGCGAAGTTACCGGTGGCAGAGGCAAAGAACCAGGTACCCATGATGAGCGAGGCCATGTGGGCCGGGCTCAGGCGGTTCATTGCCGACAGGCCGACAGGCGAGAGGCAGAGCTCGCCGGTGGTGTGCAGCAGGTAGATGAGGAAGATGAAGATGACCGGCGTCGGCACGTTGATGCCGGCGCTTTCCGCGCCCCAGACGAGGACGAGGAAGCCGAGACCCACCTGGATCACGGCGAGGCCGAACTTCATCGGCGTGCTGGGTTCCGCGCCCTTGCGAGCGAGGCCCTGCCACAGCATCGCGAAGAACGGAGCGAGCAGCACGATGTAGATCGCGTTGATCGACTGGAACATCGATGCGTTCACGCCCTGCGTATCGACGTGGCGATCGGTGAAGACGTTCAGCGACGAACCCGCCTGCTCGAATAGCGCCCAGAAGACGATCGAGGTCAGGATGAGGAACATGGCGGCGAAGATGCGGTCACGCTCTTCGGGTGCCAGCTTGGTTACGGCGGTGAACAGGACGTAGAGCACGAGGCCGCCACCGAAGATGCCGAGCACGGTGCCGACCAATTCCTGGTACTGGATAGCGGCCCAGCACAGTGCGACCATTGCAAGGCCAGCACCGTAGATGGCGAATTCCTTGCCGCCCTTGATCTTGGCCGGATCCTTGGGTTCGCCTTGGCCCAGCAGGAGCGGTTTGCCGACCACGAAGAAGATGAGGCCGATCAGCATGCCGATACCGGCAAGACCGAAGCCGTATTCCCAGCCATAGGTCTGGCCGAGATAGCCGCAGATGATCGATGCGGTCGCCGCACCGACGTTAATGCCCATGTAGAAGATGGTGTAGGCTGGATCCCGGCGCACGTCGGTGCGCGGATAGAGCTGGCCGACAATGACCGAGATGTTGGCCTTGAGGAAACCCGAGCCCACGATGATAAGGGCAAGAGCCAGCCAGAAGACATTGATCATCGGATCGGCCTGTCCGCCCGAACCTTCGAAGGCCATGAAGAAGTGGCCGAAGGTCAGCAGGACTGCGCCGAAGAGGACCGCCTTGCGCTGGCCGATATACTGGTCGGCCAGATAACCGCCCACGACCGGTGCGATGTAGACGAGCGCGGTATAGGCGCCGTAGATCACGTAGGCCTTTTCTTCTGCGAACATCCAGTGCTGGATGAGGTAGAAGATCAGCAGGGCGCGCATGCGGTAATAGGAGAAACGCTCCCACAATTCGGCCATGAACAGGAGGAACAGGCCCTTGGGGTGCCCGATAACCTCTTCCTGCGGGCGGGTGATCAGCACCACGCCGCCGATGAGAAATGCTGCCAGTGCGATCACGGCAACCCTGAAAGTCCACATTTCGAACGCTGAGTCGAATGTGAAGAAGACGCCTTCTACCATCGAATCCGGTATCCCTTGTTTTGTCGAAAGGCCGGCTTCGTGCGCGACCCCTCCCCGAAGAAGCGCGCACCCTAGCGCTCTCGCACGCAATGTGAAGCATTAGTTACAGGCGAGACCAACTGTCATGAGAATGTCGGGAACCTTGCGCGCCGCGCTGTATTATGGCACTGAAGCACTATTCCAGAACCGGGGATTCGCCATGAGCAACCAGTCCAAGCCCGTCTATCTCAAGTTACGCGACATGATCGCGGCAGCGATCATCGACGGACAGTACCGCGAAGGCGAAATGCTGCCTTCGGTACGCGCGCTGGCGGCAGAGCAGGGCGCCAACCCCCTCACGGTCGCCAAGGCGTACCAGCAATTCCAGAACGACGGCCTCGTCGAGGTACAGCGCGGTGTCGGCATGTATGTTGCCAAGGGCGCATCCGCCACTCTGCGCGAGCGGGAGCGCGAAGCCTTCTTCAAGGAAGAATGGCCCGAAATCCGTACGAGGATGGATCGTCTGGGAATTGCTCCTGCAGACCTGCTCGCGGACGCCTGATCGACGCAGCTTTCCGGCAAGTAACTGACAGCTTGCGGGAATCCACCTTTTCTGCCACAAATTCGACTTAAGGGGTCGTCTCGATTACGCCCGTGAGGGTCGCATAAAAGGTATTTGACTACCGCGCAGGCGTTAGTCAGGAGAGCGTAGATGATCCGATCCGAACTTCTCACGGCGATTGCTGAAGACAATCCCGAACTGCGTGCCGAAGAGGTCGAGCAGGTCGTCGACATATTTTTCGAGGAAATCGCCCAGCGCCTCTCCGAGGGTGGCCGCGTGGAACTCCGCGGCTTCGGTGCCTTCTCCACCCGCGAGCGCGAAGCCCGCAAGGGGCGCAATCCTCGAACCGGCGAAATGGTCGATGTGCCTGCAAAGCGCGTGCCCTATTTCAAGCCGGGCAAGGAAATCCGCGAGCGCCTGAACGAGAAGTAATCGCTCCGCCGCTCCGTTTGAGCGATTGCAGCCAATCCAATCAGTGACTAGGCACGCTCCCTGCTAGTGAAGCGGGTGTGGCGGAATGGTAGACGCCGGGGACTTAAAATCCCCTGTCCCTTGGACGTGTGGGTTCGAGTCCCACCACCCGCACCAGGCCCTTTCCCGAAACATCGTTGCAGGCTCGGCCCTCACTCCCGCCGTGCCGGTCTGAGCCTCTTATCTTCGTATTAACCCGTAGGCCGATAATAGACGAAACCGAAGGGGCACTAGGCCAAGACCATCGGCGGCGGACATCGCGTCCGAGACCGATCTTGGGGGAACGAATTACGATGGATTATTCCGCTGCGCTAAATGCGGATGACAGGAACGAAGCAGACGCGGTCGAGCAGCGCTCGGCGCCGCGTTACACCTCGCTGATCCGGGCTGCGAAGATCGTGTGCGGGCAGGGCGAGTTCCTCTGCGTCATCAGGGACGTGTCGGCGACCGGCATCTCTTTCCGTAGCTTCCATGCGCTTCCTGACGATACGCAGCTGGCGCTCGAGCTCCAGAACGGCGAGAGTTATGAGATTACCGAGGTCCGCCGCGAAGGTTTCGAGGCGAGCTATCGGTTCGAAAATCCGGTCGAGGTCGAGAGGCTGATCCACGAGACTTGGAATTTCCCCAAGCGCCAGCTGCGCCTCAACCTGGCAATCCCGCTGACCATTTCGACGCTGTCCGGCAAGGCGCAGGCAACCACGGTCAATCTGTCCCAGCAAGGTGCGCGCATCGAATGCGACGAGGCTTTCGCGATCGACCAGCGGCTTGCCGTGATCGGCGAAGGTCTGCCCGAGACGCGCGCAACCGTGCGCTGGCGCCGCGACGCAGAATACGGCCTGGTGTTCGACCACACGCTCTCGTTGCGGGAATTTGCGATGCTGGCGGCGGCCGTCCAGTGCCCCGCCATGCTGCAGGACCAACCCCTCTGACGCTGTTTTTGCGTGAGGCATTAAGTACCTTTTAACCAATATCCTTCACTTCCGGTTTGACAACAAATCGGGGGTATTCATGGGTACGACCAACAATCCGCTCAAAGTCGACGTTGCAATCATCGGAGCGGGTCCTGCCGGTCTCACGGCAGGCTATCTGCTGACCAAGCAGGGCAAGACTGTCGCGATCATCGAGAAAGACGACACCTATGTCGGCGGCATCAGCCGCACGGTCGAACATGAGGGCTACCGCTTCGACATCGGCGGCCACCGCTTCTTCTCCAAGAGCCAGCAGGTCGTCGACCTGTGGAACGAAATCCTGGGCGAAGACGATTTCATCCAGCGTCCGCGCATGAGCCGCATCTATTACGAGGGCAAGTTCTACAGCTATCCGCTGCGGGCTTTCGAAGCCCTCTGGAACCTCGGCATCCTGCGCTCGACCGTCTGCATGGCGAGCTACCTCCAGTACAAGCTCTTCCCCAAGAAGGACGTGAAGAGCTTCGAGGACTGGACGACCAACCAGTTCGGCCACAAGCTCTATTCGATCTTCTTCAAGACCTATACCGAGAAGGTGTGGGGCATGCCCTGCAACGAGATGAGCGCCGACTGGGCCGCCCAGCGTATCAAGGGCCTCTCGCTCTGGAGCGCCGTGGTGGACGGGCTCAAGCGCAGCCTCGGCCTCAACAAGAAGCCGAACGACGGCATGGAAACCAAGACCCTGCTGGAAACCTTCCGCTACCCGCGTCTCGGCCCGGGCATGATGTGGGATGCCGCACGCGACAAGATCCTTGCCTCGGGCAACGGCCACATCATCATGGGCCATGGCCTGAAGCAGCTTTCCGCTAGCGCCGATGGCGGTTGGCGCATGAGCGCCGAAGGCCCGGATGGCGACATCGTCATCGAAGCCGATCATGCGATCAGCAGCGCGCCGATGCGCGAGCTGTCGAAACGCCTCCACCCGCTGCCCCAGAGCACGCTGCAGGCGAACGATCTCAAGTATCGCGACTTCCTGACCGTGGCGCTGATGGTCGAGGGCGAAGACCTCTTCCCGGACAACTGGATCTACATCCACGACAGCAAGGTGAAGGTCGGCCGTGTGCAGAACTTCCGCAGCTGGTCGCCGGAAATGATCCCGGACGAGGACATGGCCTGCGTTGGTCTCGAATACTTCTGCTTCGAAGGCGACGGCCTCTGGTCGATGGACGACGACGATCTCGTCAAACTCGCCACCGACGAGATGGAAATTCTCGGCCTCGTCGACCGCAAGAAGGTTAAGTCGGGCGCCGTGGTCCGCCAGGAAAAGGCCTATCCGGTCTATGACGAGGACTATGCCGCCAATGTCGATGCCATGCGTATCGAGCTGGAAGAAAAGCACCCGACGCTGCACCTTGTGGGCCGCAACGGCATGCACCGCTACAACAACCAGGATCACGCCATGATGACCGCCATGCTGACGGTGGAAAACATCATCGCCGGCGAGCGTGTCTACGACACCTGGTGCGTTAACGAAGACGCCGAATATCACGAAGCCGGCGACGAGGGTGCGGAAAGCACGCTGCCCAACCGCCAGCTGACCGAAGACCAGGCCGCCGCGCTGAACTCGGTCCGCGATGTTCCGACCAAGGTCGACGCCAAGGATCGCGAGGCCGCTTAAGGCCGGGCGAACGAGGGGGAACGGGGCATGAGTGAAATGATCTCCAGGCTGCAGCGCATACGCCTCCTGCGCTACGGCTTCGCCAGCGTTGCGGCGCTGGCGGTGGACATGGGGCTCTTCCTCGCCCTCCTCGCCTTCGCGGTTCCCGCGGCACTCGGGTCGGCGGCTGCCTATTCGGCAGGCATCCTGACCCACTGGCTGATTTCCAGCCGTGCGGTTTTCAACGATACCGTCGCCCAGCGCGGTCCCGAACGTACCCGCCAGAAGGCGCTGTTCGTGGGCTCTGCGCTTGTCGGCCTTGCGCTGACCACGGCAATCGTGGGGCTGGGCGAGCTTGCCGGTATCGATCCGCGCCTCTCCAAGCTGGCTGCAATTGTCGTCAGCTTTGCGGCGACCTGGCTCTTGCGCAGCCGCGTGGTCTTCCGCTCTAACGCCTGACATGGCTTATGACCGGCGTGTGCGCCTCGGGGAATTCCCCTTAGGACAGATCATTCTTGCCTGGCTTGCGGTCAGCGCGATCCTGTTCCTGACCGGCCTCCCCTCGCTGCTGAAGGGCCAGTTTCCCGATCCCGACGACGTTCTGCGCCTCGTGCAGGTCCGCGATTTGCTGGCGGGACAGGCTTGGTTCGATCCGATGCAGTATCGCATCGATCCGCCCGCAGGTACGGCGATGCACTGGTCGCGGCTGGTCGACGTGCCGCTTGCCGCGGTCATCATGCTCTTCACTCCGCTCGTGGGACAGGCGAATGCCGAGACGGTTGCGCTGATCGCGCTGCCGATCATCACTTTCGGCCTTACTGCCATCGTCATCGGCCGTCTCGCGTGGCGCCTGCTAGGCACCCGCGCCGCGATCTTTGCCGTGCTCGCCTGCGGTTTCCTGCCCGCGCTGCTGTTCCAGTTCCGCCCCATGCGGATCGACCATCACGGCTGGCAGATCTTCAGCGTAGCGGTTGCGCTGTGGGCGATCAGCTGGCGCGATGCGCGCAAGGGCGGATGGGTGGCGGGTATCGCCATGGCGTTCGGCCTGTCGATCTCGCTCGAAATCCTGCCCATGGCCGGTGCTTTCGGCGCAATCCTGTTCGTGCGCTGGTGGCTCGACCACGCTCATCGCGGCTGGCTGGTGGCCTATATGCAGGCGCTGTCGGGCGGTTTGCTCCTGTTCTATCTCGCGACCCGCGGCCCTTCGGCATGGACCCAATATTGCGATTCCATCTCGCCCGCGCACCTCGGCTTCTTCCTCGTCGCCGCGTCCGGAACGTGGATCCTTGCCAAGACCACCAAGCTGCGCGGTTTCGGACTGATCGTCCTCTTCTCGCTGGTCGGGGCTGCGGCGCTTGCGACCTACGCCTTGTCTTCGCCCGATTGCCTGCGGACACCTTTTGCCGCGCTCGATCCGGCGGTCGATGCATTCTGGTATCGCCGCGTTCTCGAAGGCCAGCCCTTCTGGGTGCAGGCCGCGGCGGTCGTCGTCCCCGCCCTGATTCAGATGACTGCGGCTGTCGCCGCGACCATTGCGATCCGTGCACAGTCGATGGGCTGGATGCGCGTCTGGTGGACCGAGTATCTTGCGCTGTTGCTCGCATCGATCGTGCTGGCCCTGCTGGTCGCCCGTTCGCTCGCGCTTGCATCGATTATTGCCGCGATCCCGCTTGGCTGGCTGGCGACACGCCTGCTCGAACGTGTGCGGATGGAGAAAGCAATCGCAGCACGCATCGCTTCGGTCCTGATCCTGATCATGCTGCTGGTCCCGATGACCCCGGTCACTCTCTGGCAGAACCTCGCACCAGATACCCAAGCCGAAGGGCAGCCCGCCCGTAGCGTGGACGAGGCGCGCTGCGTCATCCGCGAGCAGGCAGGCCTGCTTGGCAAGCTCCCGGAAGGAACGGTCTTCGCCACGCTCGATATCGGGCCGTCGATCCTTCTCGAAAGCCATCACGGTGTGGTGGCGACCGGGCATCACCGCGCCAACGAGGCGATGGCGGACGTGATCAACGGGTTCACGAAGCCGGCAGCCGAGGCGCGGCCGATCATCGCCTCGCGCGGCGCGGACTACGTCGCGCTGTGCAGCGATCTGGTCGAAGCCTCGATGTTTACTGCGCTCGCGCCGGACGGGCTCGGGGCCGATCTTGTCGCAGGTAATCCGCCCGAATGGCTTGAGCCCGTCGAGCTCGGCGGGCCGGAGGAATTCCTCGTCTACCGAGTAGTCGACTAGGCCGGCACGAAGTCCATCGCCACGCCGTTGATGCAGTGGCGTTTTCCGGTCGGTCTGGGTCCGTCATTGAAGATATGTCCCAGGTGCCCGCCGCAGTCGGCGCAGTGCACTTCGGTGCGCGGATAGCCGATCTTGTAATCGGTGCTCGTGCCTACTGCACCGGGCAGGGCCTTCCAGAAGCTGGGCCAGCCGGTGCGCGAATCGTATTTTGTCTTCGAAGAATAGAGCTTGTTCCCGCAGCCCGCGCAGGTGAACGTGCCCGCGCGCTTCTCTTCGTTGAGCGGAGAGGAATAGGGGCGCTCGGTTCCCGCTTCGCGCAGGATATAGAACTCGCTCTTCGTGAGCTTCTTGCGCCATTCGCCCTCGCTCAGAGAGATCGGGAAGTCCTTCGCCTGGGCAGGGCTCGATCCGCAGGCGGCAAGCGTGGTTGCAGCCACGCCCGTGCCCAGAAAACCGAGAAAGGCGCGCCGGTTCTTGAGAGTATCGTGCATGGGTCTTTCCATAGGCTCCTGCCCATGAATACGCCCGAAACGCGTGAAAGTTACATCAGAACTCGGTCACTTCGACTTCCAGCTTGCGGAAGCCGTGGACGAAGTTCGCCCGCACGCGTTCCACGTCGCCCGCGAGATGCACGCGCATGCGGCGCTTGTGCATTTCTTCCAGCAGGACGCGCAGCTGGAGTTCTGCAAGCCGCGCGCCGACGCAGCGGTGGATGCCGTAGCCGAAGGCGATGTGGCGCCGCGCATTCTCGCGCGTGATGTCGAGTTTGTCCGGGTTCTCGAACACGGTCTCGTCGCGATTGGCGCTGAGATACCAGAGCACGACCTTGTCGCCCTTCTTGATCTGCTGGCCGAATACCTCGGTGTCCTCGGTGCAGGTGCGGCGCATATGCGCTAGCGGTGTCTGCATCCGCAGGATCTCCTGCACTGCATTGGGAATGAGGTCGGGCTGCTGTTCGAACAGCTTGCGCTGGTCGGGGTTCTTGTCGAGCTGGTAGATGATCCCGCTCATCGAATTGCGGGTCGTGTCGTTGCCGCCCACGATCAGCAGGACGAGATTGCCCATGAATTCTTCCGGGCGCATCTGGTTCATCGCTTCGGAGTGGATCATCATGCTGATCAGGTCGTCGCCCGGCTCCTTGTCGTGCGTGCGCTCGACCCACAGCGACTGGAAATAGGCCGCCATTTCGTGGAGGAAACCCCAGCGCATCTCGTCGAGCGAGCGGACGGTGGCGAGCTCGGTATCGCCCGACCAGTCGGACCAGAAGGTCAGCAGTCGGCGGTCTTCCCAAGGGAAGCCGAAGAGGATGGCGAGCATGCCGGTGGTGAGCTCGATCGAGACCTTGTCGACCCAGTCGAAGACCTCGCCGCGCGGAAGCGAATCGAGCAGCTCGCCCGTGCGCTGGCGGATTTCGCCTTCCATCTCTGCCATGCCGGAAGGAGTGAACTTGGGCGCCACGGTGCGGCGCTGGCCGGTGTGCTGCGGGCGATCCATCGCAATGAACATCGGCAATTCGCGCCGGTCCACGCCAGTCTCGGCGAGCTCTTCTTCGGTAAGCCGGTTGAGGATTGTGATCCCGCCATGCTCCCAGCTGGAAGAGAAGGTCTCGGGCAGCGCCTCGATATGCTGGATCGCCTTGTGCCCGACCACGGCCCAGTATGGTCCGAAGGGGCTGTCGGGGATGTAATGGAGCGGGCCGGCCTCGCGCATTTCGCGAAAGATCGGCTGCCAGGTGTTCTCGGCGTAGATATCGCTGCGGCTGACGTCCCACTTGTGGGTGTGGTTCAGGCGCTCCTCGGGATGCTCTGCGAAATGCTTCTTGAGCGCTTCATATGCCGTCGGCGAGGTGCGGCATTCTGGCCGCGCGGGCGCGATGGTAGCCATTGGATTCTCCTCTCGCGCACCATCCTGCCTTAACTGACAGGCGTGTCAATAGTGAGTTTCAAATGCGAACCTATCGCAATGGAATCCTGACGCATTGCAAGGATGCTACGCGCTTGGCGGGAGGACTAAACGGCCTGCTTGCGCGCAAAGAGGCCGAGAATGCCCCTGCGTCCGCCTGAACCCTTGCCCGATTTCATCACCCGGCGGCGGAACAGCGTCGCCCCGCCCTTGATGAACAGCGCCACCCACAGCGCCTGCCAGCCGAGAGCCAGAATGTGCGGCCAGATGTCGGGAGACTGCGCCGCCCGCGCCAGCATGGCGAAGGGCGAGGACAGCGGAAAGACCGCGGCGAAGATCTCCAGCGGCGATCCGGGCGAGGTCATGGCGTAAGCGGCAAGGAAGAACACCACCAGCTGCGCCATGGTGACCGGCATCGAGAGCGTCTGCACCTCGCGCACGGTCGCCGCCATGCTGCCGATCGTCAGGAACAGCGATCCCAGCAGCAGGTAACCCATGGCAAAATAGGCAACGCCGAGCAGCGCGAACAGCGGCCAGCCGAGCGCGGGATCGGGAATGTCGGGCAGGGCTTCCCCGGCCAGCAGGAACAGCGCCCCGCCAAAGCTTCCCCAGACGGCGATGCCCACGAAACTGACGCCAAGCATGGCGAAGAGCTTGCCGAAGAAGACAGCGTCCATCGGAATTGCGGCGGCCAGTACCTCGATCACCTTGTTGGCCTTTTCCTCGACCAGGTTCGACAGCACCATGCCTGCCAGCAGCATCATCAGCAGGAACAGCAGCAACTGGCCTGCCTGTGCCGTACGGATGCGATCGGAACGCGCAGCGGCTGCCGTATCGGCAAGCGGGCGTTCCTCGATCTGCGGGAAGGATGTCGGCGCGCTGCCGGTCGCCATGGCAGCCATCAGCGAGACGGCACCGTCCCAGCGGTGGATCTGGATATGCGGGCCGGTGAGGACGGGGTTTTCAAGATCGCCGCTCAGCAGCACTGCGTGGTTCGTCCTGCGCAGGACGGCCTCGGCTTCCTCGCCCTCTTCGGGCGTCAGGACGACCATTTCGGGCAGACCGTCCATCGTCCCGATCGCACGCTCGCGCGCTGCGAGGATTGCGGCGCTGTCCTCTTCGGACATGACGAGCGCGATCGAATTGACAGACACTTCACGCTGGACCTGACCGCCGACACCGCTTGCCAGGCTGGCGACGATGAAGGGGAATAGGGGGCCTAACAGAAAGATGAAAAAGGCGCGGCTGAACAGGATCGCCTTGAAGTCGCGCCGTGCGACGACCCATGCCGCCTGAAGGAGCGATAGGCGTGAAGCTTCGCCGGACGTATTCATCGGCCTGCCTCCGCTGCATCTTCCTCGAGCGCCCGCGCCGCTGCCTCACCGGCAATCTCGACGAAGGCATCATGGAGCCCCGCACGCTCGATCGAGAGCGAGAGGATGCCCGCTTCACCATCGATCAGGCGCTTGAGCAGGGCCTCGATCCCGCTGTCGGGAATCGGGAAGTACCAGAAATGGCCGCCGCCCGACTTGGTGTCGTGCCGCGCATCGTCGGGCAGGGCGGAGCGCCACTCGCCGTTTTCGTTGCGGGTTTCGAGCCGGACCTGCGCGGGAATGCGGTCACGCGCTGCGTCGACCGAACCGGCATAGGGCACGCGGCCTCCGGCGATGATCGCCACATCGTTGCACAGCCGTTCGGCATGATGGATCACATGGGTCGAAAAGATGACCGTGGTCCCTTGCTCCGAAAGGTCGCGAATCAGGCCTTCGAGCTTGCCCTGATTGATCGCGTCGAGCCCGCTGAAGGGTTCGTCGAGCACCACGAGCCTGGGCTTGTGCACCAGCGTGCCGAGCAGCTGGACCGTCTGTGCCATGCCCTTGGAAAGCTGGCGGATCTGGCGGTCGATCGCATGGCCGAGACCGTGGTTCTCCATCAGCTCGCGCCCGCGCTTGCGCCCCTCGTCGAGCGACAAGCCGCGCAGCGAGCCCATGAAGGCGATGGCCTCGTCGCATTTCATTGCCGGATAGAGTCCGCGTTCTTCGGGCAGGTAGCCGATCCACTTGGCGATCTCGTGCGGGCGGTCATGCCCGAACACGCGGCGCACGCCTTCATCGGGATCGATGATGCCCAGCAGCATCCGCAACGTCGTCGTCTTGCCAGCGCCATTGGGCCCAAGAATGCCGTAAATGGCACCTTCGGGTACGGAGATATCTACACCGTCGACGGCAAGCGTGTCGTCGAAGCGCTTTACCAGCCCGCGCGCCTCGATGGCGAGCTGGCGGTTGTGTTCTGCGGGATTTCGCGACATCGCACCTGTCTTGGTCAACATGGACCCAAGGCATAGGCGCGCGAAGTGAACGGGAGCAACAGCAAGTTTGGTTAAGGCCTCATCACCGGATGACCTGCAGCAGGCCCTGAGGGACGAGGCGAAGACGCTCGGCTTTGCTGCTTGCGGCTTTGCGCCTGCCGGAGAAGATGTGCTGCGCTCGGAGCGGTTCGAACAATGGCTTGCCGAAGGACGGCACGGTTCGATGGAGTGGATGGAGAGCCGCAAGACGCAGCGCGCCAGCCCGCAAGGCCTGTGGCCCGAGGCAAAGAGCGTTATCGCGCTCGGCATGAGCTATGCTCCCGATGTCGACCCGCTGGGGCTGGAGCAGCATCCCGACAAGGCGCGTGTCTCGGTCTATGCGCATGGCCGCGACTATCACGATGTCGTGAAGAAGGCGCTGAAGGCGCTGGCGCGCTGGCTGATCGAGCAGCAGCCGGAAAGCGAACTCAAGGTCTTCGTCGATACCGCTCCGGTGATGGAAAAGCCGCTCGGGCAGGCTGCAGGCATCGGCTGGCAGGGGAAGCACACCAATCTGGTCAGCCGCGAACATGGCTCATGGCTGTTTCTCGGCGCGATCTATACGACGCTGGAATTCGCCCCTGACGCCCCGCACCGCGACATGTGCGGGTCGTGTCGCGCCTGTCAGGATGCCTGCCCTACCGACGCCTTCCCGCAGCCTTACAAGCTCGATGCGCGGCGCTGCATTTCCTACCTCACGATCGAGCACAAGGGTCAGATCCCGGAGGAATTCCGTGAGGCGCTTGGCAATCGCATTTACGGTTGCGACGATTGCTTGGCCGTGTGCCCCTGGAACAAGTTTGCCGACACCGCGCATCGTCACATGAAGCTGGCCCCGCGCGAAGAACTCGCCGCGCCGGCGCTCTCGCAATTCCTCGCGTTCGACGATGCAGGTTTCCGGCAATTCTTCTCGGGTTCGCCGATCAAGCGGGTAGGGCGCGATCGTTTCGTGCGCAACTGTCTCTATGCCGCCGGCAATAGCGGTGATGCGACTCTGCTTGCGCAGGTTGAAGCGCTGAGGGGTGATCCTGACGTGGTGGTAGCAGAAGCGGCCGACTGGGCGGCCAGGCGGCTCAGCCCATCTCCTTGAGCGGCGTCTCAGCGTCGGCCAGCAGGTCCGGATCGACCTCGGCGCGGCCCATCACCAGCTTGCGCCCCTGCGCATAGTCGCGGGTGTTGTTCACGCAGTCGAGCGCGATGATCACGCCCTCCTTCAGGTAGATCAGGCTGAACTTGCGCGTTTCCGGATCGCCGCGCAGCACGGCCGCGTCATAGCCATTGGCAATTCCGACCGTCTGGAGCCGCAGGTCGTACTGGTTCGACCAGAACCACGGCACGGAGTCGTAATCCTGCTTGTCGCCCATGATCGCCTTGGCCGCGACGGTCGCCATGTCATTGGCGTTCTGGACCGATTCAAGGCGGATGACCGCATTTCCGGCATATGGATTGGGATGCGCGGCGCAGTCGCCGATGGCGTAGATATCGTCGAGCGAGGTCCGGCAGAAAGTGTCGACGTCGACCCCGTTGCTGCCCGCCGCGCCTGCCGCAATCAGCGGCCCGACAGCCGGGACGATGCCGATGCCGACGATCACGATATCGCAGGCCGCCGTCTCGCCGGTCGACAGGGTGACGCCGGTCACCTTCTCACCGTCGCCCTCGATCCGTTCCACGCCGGTTTCGAGCCTGAGGTCGACGCCATGGGCACGGTGTTCGGCGGCGTAGAAGTCGGAGATTTCCGGTCCTGCGACACGCGCCAGCACGCGGTCCTGCATTTCGACCACGGTGACGTCGCAATCCATCTTGCGCAGCACGGCGGCTGCCTCGAGACCGATATAGCCCGCCCCGATCACGACGGCGCGGCGCGCTCCTGCCTCGAGCTGATCCTTGAGCGCATCGGTATCGCGGCGGCTGCGGATCGTATGGATGCCGGCCAGCTCCGCGCCCGGGCAACCAAGGCGCCGGGCATCGCCGCCACCTGCCCAGATGAGCTTTCGGTAGGTGACGCTGCTATCGTCCGACAGCTTGAGAACGTGGCTGACTGGGTCGACCTCGTTCACATTTGCGCCCGGATGAAGGGTCACGTTCCGGTCCGCCCAGAATTGCTCGGGCCGGATCAGGATCTTCTCGAAAGGCTTGTCGCCGGCGAGATATTCCTTCGAAAGCGGCGGGCGCTCGTATGGCGGGTTGCGATCGCGACTGACCATCAGGATCGAATCCTCATGGCCTGCCTGGCGCAAGGCTATCGCAGCCTGCGCGCCGCCGTGTCCCGACCCCACGATGACGACGTCATAATGCTCCATGGCGAAAAGGGCTGGCGTCAAACGCCCGCGCGGTCAAGCAAAGAGAGCCAGATTACCGGGCCAGCAGGTTGCGTGCCATGCTCGCAATCTGGGCCAGCATTGCCGGCGCTACGGGCGTTTCAGCCTGCGCACGATCGACCATTGTGCGGAATTGGGTCATCGCGACCGACTGGTCTTCCGCCCAGTTGGCCACGACCTGAGGCATATCATCCTTGGCGTCCTTGCGACGCGAAAGACGACGCAGCAATTCGAGCCGCATCTGCTGGAAATCGCGCGCGAGGTTGGAGACAAGCAGGCGCTCCCACACGTCGGACGAATTCATTTTCGCGGCCGTGCTTTGCGCCCAGTCGATACCCATGCGTGCGCCGATCGCGGTAAAGCCGCGCGTCACAAGCTTGGGATCGATTTCCGTGTCGGCGGCGAGGCGGGCAAGACCGATCGACCCGTCGAGGTCGAACATATGGGTCACACGCGTTGCGATCGCTTCGGACGCTCCGGCGGCGGTGAAGACTTCCGTCTGGGCCGCCGACTGGCTCTTAAGTTCGCGTCCGAGCAATTCGTCCGAGCAGTTGATCAGCACGGTAACGTTCTTGCCGAGCTCTTCCACCAGCGCGCTCGGATTGACCGTGCCGGCGCTCGTGCGCAGCACGTCGGACATGAGGTTGGCGGTCGCAGCGGCGAGCCTGTCGAACATGAGCAGGCGCGCGCTTTCGTCCATCTTCGCGGTGTCCAGATCTACCCATAGGGTGCGGACATCGAACAGGTGCGCCACTGCCACGAAGGCCGCGGCTACCTGGCACAATTCGACGCCTTCTTCCTCGGCGAGCTCGAAGGGGTGGATCATGCCGAGGCGGTTGACCATGGCATTGGCAAGCTTGGTAGCGATGATTTCGCGGCGCAGGCGATGGTTCTCGATCTGCGTCTTGAACTTCTTGCGCATCGGCTCGGGGAAGCTGCGCAGCAGCAGGTCCTCGAGGATCGGATCGTCGGGCAGGTCGCTGTGTTCGATCGCGTCCTGCAGGACCAGCTTGGCCGACGACAGCAGCACAGCCAGCTCGGGCCGCGTGAGTCCGACTCCGTCGGCGGCCCGGCGCTGCAGTGTCTGGTTGTCCGCAAGCCCTTCCGTGCGGCGGTCGAGATTGCCGCCAGCCTCGAGCGTTTCGATCAGGTGCAGCTGTGGTGCCATCGAGCGCGCACCGCCGATCTCGGCGATCGAGAGGGCAAGCGCCTGCAGGCGGTTGTCCTCGAGGACGAGCGCACTCACCTCGTCGGTCATTGCTTCCAGCAGCTTGACGCGCTTGGGTTCGGTCAGCTTGTCCGCACGCTTTGCAGCGGCGAGCGCGATCTTGATATTGACCTCGTTATCCGAGCAGTCGACGCCGGCCGAATTGTCGATAAAGTCGGTGTTGCAGCGACCGCCATGGAGCGAGAACTCGATGCGTCCGGCCTGCGTCGTACCGAGGTTGGCACCTTCGCCGATGACCCGGGCACGCAGGTCCTTTGCATCGACACGCAGCGGATCGTTGGCGGGGTCGCCGACCTGGACGTTATTCTCGGTGGACGCCTTTATGTAGGTCCCGATGCCGCCGAACCAGATCAGGTCGACCTGTGCTTTGAGGATGGCGGAGATCAGGGCTTCCGGCTCGATTTCCTTGACCTCGAGGCCGAGCATCGACTGCACAGCCTTCGACAACTTGATCGATTTCGCATCGCGCGCGAAGACGCCGCCCCCGCGCGAGATGAGCTTCGGATTGTAATCTTCCCAGCTCGAACGCGGCAGGTCAAACATGCGCTTGCGTTCTTTCCAGCTCTTCGCCGGATCGGGATCGGGATCGAGGAAGATGTGGCGATGGTCGAAGGCGGCGACCAGCTTGATTGCTTTCGAAAGCAGCATGCCGTTGCCGAAGACGTCGCCCGACATGTCGCCGCAGCCGGCGACACGGATGGTATCGGTCTGCACGTCGATCCCCATTTCGAGGAAGTGCCGCTGAACCGATACCCATGCGCCCTTGGCCGTGATGCCCATGGCCTTGTGGTCGTAACCCTTCGAGCCGCCGGAAGCGAAGGCGTCGTCGAGCCAGAAATCCCGGTTCTCGGCTATCGCATTGGCAACGTCGGAGAAGCGCGCGGTGCCCTTGTCGGCGGCGACCACGAAATAGGGGTCTTCGCCATCGGTGATGACCACCTGTTCGGGGTGTACGACTGTGTCGTCGACGATGTTGTCGGTGACCGACAGCAGCGTGCGAATGAAGACTTCGTAGCTCGCCTGGCCTTCTGCGGCCCAGCCATCACGGTCGAGCGCAGGGTCGGGAAGCTGCTTGGGATAGAAGCCGCCCTTCGCGCCAGTCGGCACGATGACCGCGTTCTTTACGCGCTGGGCCTTCATCAGGCCGAGGATTTCGGTGCGGAAGTCGTCGCGCCGGTCGGACCAGCGCAGGCCGCCGCGGGCGATCGGCCCTGCGCGCAGGTGGATACCCTCGACGCGGCGCGAATAGACGAAAATCTCGCGCCAGGGGATCGGCTTGGGCAGGTTCGGAACCAGCGAGCTGTCGATCTTGAATGCGAGCGCCTCGTTCGCCGCAGGGGCGAAGGAGTTGGTGCGCAGGATCGCATCGATCAGCGAGTTGTAGAGCCGCAGGAGGCGGTCGTCGTTGATCGCCTTGACCTTGGCGAGGCCGCGCCTGATCGAAGTCTGCGCCTCGGCAGTGGCATCTTCGCGATTGCCCTCGAACCCGGGATCGTGCCGCGCCTTGAACAGCGCCATGAGTGCACGGGTGATATCCGGGTTCTTCGCCAGCGCGTCGACCACGGTGTAGATGGTGAAACCCATCCCTGCCTGGCGAAGGTAGCGATAGAAAGCGCGAAGCCAGTTCGCCTCGTCGGCATCGAGACCGGCATCGGCGACGAGGCGGTTGAAAACGTCGTTCTCAGCGTGGCCGTTGAGCACGGCAGCGACCGCTTCCTCGATCTCTTCGGCGCGCGCCACGAGGTCCTCGGCCTTGACGCCGGGGGCCATCTGCAGGGCGAAGTCGTGGATCGTTCCGAACCTGCCTTCGTTCAGCACGGTCGGCGTTTCGGCCTGCACGTGGAAACCGAAATTCTCGAGCACGGGCACTGCGTCGGACAGTGGCAGGCTGCCTTCGGCCTGGTAGAGCTTGAGGCGCAGGCAGGCCTCTTCCTCGCGCTCGCACAGGTAAAGTCGCGCGCCGCGATGGGGTGCATCGCCATCCTCGTCATCGTCCGCATGGATTCCGAGCGCGCGCAGGCGGGAGATATCTTCGGCAGCTTCACGCGGTCCGAAGCGGGCGCGGTAGGAGGTCGGGAAATGCTCTGCGAAACGCAGGGTCAGTGCGGCGGCGCGGCCCTTTTCGACCATGTCAAGAAGCTCGTTCTCGACCGCCTCGCTCCAGCCGCGAAGCAGCGTCTGGAGCTGCTGTTCGAGCGCCTTTTCGTCGGGGGCCTTCGCACCGTCGCGGATGTCGAGGACGAAGCGCAGCATGGCGAGGTTGCCGCCTTCTACCTCGAGGCTCCAGTCGAGCAGGCGGGCGGCGGCATTGTCTTCGAGCAGCGCCTTGATCTGCAGGCGCACCTGCGTTGCAAGCATGTCTCGCGGCAGCCAGACGAATGCGAACAGGTGGCGGGCAAGCGGCGCCTCCACCAGTGCAAGGCGCGGTCGCGGACGATCGACGAGGCCCATCATGGTGGTCGCCACGCGTTCGGTATCTTCCTCGCTGAAACCTATCAGCAGGTCATGCGGCAGCGCGGTCAGGGCATGGACCAGCGCCTTGCCGGCGTGACCGCCTTCATCGAAATTCAGCCTGTCACGGATGCGGTTGAGTCGTTCGCGCAGGATCGGCACGCCGCGCGGCGGAGTGGCCAGCGCGGCACTCGTCCAGACACCGGCATGGACCGACAGGGCGACCAGCTTCTTCCCCTCATGACGGGGCACGATGAACAGGTCGAGCGGGACGTGGCGATGCACGCGCGACAAATGGTTGGCCTTGATGATCAGCGGATTGCGCTTCTCGCCCTTGCCCTCGAACCACTTGAACGCACGCTCGAAGCTCGCATCGACCAGCAGTTCGGGTTCGCCCGCGCGGCAGATGCCGAGTGCGCCGGTCTGCTCGCCATCACGCTTGCGCACGACATGGCCGAGCTGGGTCAGCATGCCCGAATCGAGCCATTCCAGCAGCGCCTTGCCTTCATCGCCATCGATCGAGGCCGCGTCCTGCTGCATCTGTTCCTGCAGCTTGGGCCAGTCCGATACCGCAGCACGGACGTCGGCCAGTGTCTTCTCGACGTTTTCTTCGAGCAGGCGGCGCTGCTTGGCATCGACGCGCGCCGTCTCGAGATAGATCATCGATTCCCAATAGGCGTCTTCCGGCTCGCCCTCGCGAATGCTTGTCAGCGAGCAATCTTCGGCGCGCTCTACCGGCACGACGGGGTGGACGAGGCGGTCGATCGAAATGCCGAGCGCGGCAATCGTGCTCGCAGTGGAGTCGACGAGGAACGGCATGTCGTCGTTGATGATCGCGATACGGGTGTAGCGGTGTCCTTCGGTGACCGACTCCACCGCCATGGCCACTTCGCCGTACTTACGCTGTTGCGCAGCTTCGGTAACAAAGTCTGCGGCGTCCTTGAGGCGCGCGGGATCGAAGGGAGTGTCCCCCGGCAGCATCGAGTCGCGCATGTGCTGCGCGAGGGCTTTTGCTTGGGCGGCGGGAGTAGTGGCGGTCTTGGAACCCATCGGGGGCCTCTCGCTTACGACGCACGATATGTTCGGCGCCGGGAAATTTCCGAGTCGTCAGATGCGACGGTCTGATGCGCGATTAGGCCTGTTGTCTGGCCACTTCAAGGCAGCGTGGCTGCATTTTTGCAATCCTATGCACGGCGTCCTTTCCGTAGCGTCAGGAGCCCAGTGCGCGCATCGCCTTTTGCAGCGACGAAATTCGCGCCTGCGGATCGAAGGTCGGCCCGGCGAAGATGATCTCGTCCGCCCGCGTCCGCTGGACAAATGCATGCACCGCTTCTGCGCATTGTTCCGGTGTGCCGATGGCGCTCGCCTGCCCGATATGGGCGAGCATGGCCTGTGCCGGCGCGGGCAGCTGGTCGCGGTATCCTTCGACGGGTGGCTTGAGTTTCAAGGGCTTGCCGGTGCGCAGGGCGACGAAGGCCTGCATCTGCGAGGTCGCGAGCGCCTCCGCCTCTTCCTCGGTATCGGCGCAGAAGAGGTTCATCGCTGCCATGACATGCGGCTTCTGACCCACCTCGCTATGGCGGAAATCGCGGCGATAAACTTCGAGCGCGGTGTCGAGATGGTCGGGCGCGAAGTGGCTGGCAAAGGCATAAGGCATGCCAAGCCTTGCGGCGAGTTGTGCGCCGAACAGGCTCGAACCCAGCATCCAGAATTCCGGATTTGCCCCGCGTCCTGGCGTGGGATGTATCTCGCCATCACCTGCCATCAGCGCCATCAGTTCGACGACGTCCTGCGGGAACATCTCTGCTGCCCTGTGCAGGTCCTTGCGCAGGGCGCGTTGTAGCTCGGGTCCGGCGCCCGGTGCACGGCCGAGGCCGAGATCGACCCGTCCGGGGAAGAGCGCATCGAGCGTCCCGAATTGTTCGGCGATCTGGAACGGCGTGTGGTTGGGCAGCATGATGCCGCCCGAACCTATGCGGATGGTGCTGGTCGCATTGCCGACATGGGCGAGCACGACCGACGTCGCCCCGCCCGCGATGCCTTCCATCGCATGGTGCTCGGCTACCCAATACCGCTTGCAGCCCGCCTCTTCGGCGGCGCGGGCAAGGTCGGTCGCCGCTTCGAATGCCTCGCCCAGCGTCCCTCCTTCGCGGACGGGAACGAGATCGAGGATCGAGTAGGCGGTCATTCGGAGAAGTCTTCCTCTTCTGGCGCAAGCTGGTCGAGATAGCGCTGGGCGCGTTCGGCCTCGCGGCTGCCGGGCGCAACCTCGATCACCGACTGGAAGCTCGCGCGGGCATCCGCTTCGCGGCCCGACATGGCGGCGATCACGCCCGCTTCGAGACCAACCTGCGGATTGCGCGGGCTGAGCAATGCGGCCCGTTCGATCTGCGCCTGTGCCTCGCCAAGCCTTTCGAGCCTGCGGGAAAGGGTCGCGGACAGCAGCCACGCCTCGGGATCGTCGCCATCGGCTTCGCGTGCTTCGGCCAGCGCCAGCGCGGCATCGTCCGCGCGGTTCAACCTTACGAGGACGCGCGCAAGATCGACGCGAAGATCGGCGGCCAGTGCCCCGTCGTTTGCGGCCAATGCTTGCCCGCCGGCTCGGTCGAGCAGCGGCAGTGCGCCTTCTGCATCGCCCGATGCGAGCGCGGCGTTGCCGGCCATCGCGGCCAGCCGTGCGGAATAGGAGAGATTGTCTGCCGGAGCCTCGCCGCTCGCAATTTCGAAGGCGCGGCGCGCTTCGTCGAGTCGTCCCTGCTGTACCAGCGCGAGGCCGAGACAATGCGCCGATTGCGCGAATTCGAGATCGGTCTGCGCTTCCTCGCGCCACGCCTGTGCGCGGTCGAGCGCCGACTCCGGGTCCGAGGAGGCGATGCGCAGGCAGCTGGCCAGCGTATCGGTCTGGGGCTGCGGCTCGCTCGCCCCGGGGCGCTCGGGCCGGTTGGCCAGCTCGTCGGGAAGACCGGGCATGCTGCCTGCAGAGGGATCGGGGCCAACCTGCATCAGCAGGAGGAAAGCGGGAAGGAGAGTTGCGGTCACGTGGTCTCCGGAAGATCTAGCAGTGCGCCGATCGTACGCAGCAACAGGTCGATATCCTGCGGGCGCGAGAGGCGGTGGTCGCCGTCCTTGACGAAGGTCACTTGAACCTCGTCCGAACGCAGCGCGTCGGCAAGACGCTGGCTGATCTGCCAGGGCACATCGTCATCGCGCTGGCCATGGATGAGGCGGACCGGTGCGTCGATCGCGATCGTGCCGCCGAGCAAGCGCTGGGCTTGTCCGTCAGCGAAAAAGCCGGCGTGTGTCGGTGTCGGTTCGGGGCCGTATGGATTCTCTTCGTAGACCGTCTCGCCTCCTGCCATCTGCGCCTTCTGTGCGTCCGTGTATCCCCAGTCGGTGAAGTCCGGAGCGGCGGCGATGCCGACAATCCCGGCCAGCCTCGGGCCGAGCGCCTGGCCGACCAGAAGCATCAGCCAGCCGCCCATGGAGGAACCGACGACTACGACCTCGCCTTCGACATGCGCATCGATCAGTTCGAGCACTTCGCCGCGCCATTTCGACAGCGTGCCGTCTGCGAAGTCGCCGCTGCTGTGTCCGCAACCCGTATAGTCGAGCAGCAGGCAGGCATGACCATTCCGCTTGGCCCAGTCGAACAGCGCGGTCGCCTTGCCACCATCCATGTCGGACATGTAGCCGGGCAGGAAAACGAGCGTCGGCCCGCGCCCTTCGGCATAGCGGAAGGCGATCCTGCGACCATCGGCCATTTCGTGAAACCGGATATCGTTCATGGCGTGATGCTGTCGGACGGGCGACGCGCGATTGCAAGGGTTAGAAGAAGAAGTCGAATTCCTCGACGTCGGGATCATCCTCGCACATCGACTTGAGCGCCTCGAACTCCTGCGCCGTCAGCACAGGCGCGAAGGTCTTGCCTTCGGCAGCCTTGCGGAACGCCTGAGCGCGCTCGCGCGGAGCAGGGTGGCTCGCCACCCAGCCGACCAGCGAATTCTCTTCCGCCTCGCTATCGCCGCCGATGCGTTCGAAGAAGCGCGCTGCACCAAGCGGCGAGACATTGCTCTCTTCCAAGCGCTCGCGGGCGAATTCGTCGGCCTCGCGTTCGGCGTCGCGCGAATAGCCCATCGAGGCGAGCCCGAAGACCGTATCGCCCACGCCCGAATTGGCGCCGGACAAGAGGATCGACAGGCCGAACTGGCGCAAGAGGGCCGTCATCACGTGCCGTTCGCGCACATGGCCGACCTCGTGGCCGAGCACGCCGGCGAGTTCTTCCGGCGTTTCCGCGTCCTGCACGAGACCGTCGAACAGGAGCACCTGTCCGCCCGGCAGCGCGACTGCGTTGACCATGCCGATATTGGCTACGCCCGCGCGGACCTGTTGCTCGTCGGGATCGACCGCATCGAGCAGCTTCGCCAGTGCAGCATCGCCTTCGGGCGTGCTGCACAGCCGGTTGCCGAAATCGCCGACCATGGCGTCGCCCAGATTGCGCTCCCAGCTTTGCGGAACGCGCGGGCCGAGCCAGTCGGGCGCAGTCAGGAAAAGCGCCACTGCGGCAACGCTCACCGCTGCGAACGCGGCCGTGGCCTTGCCCAGACCGACCTTGTCGATCCAGCCTCCGTAGACTTTTTTCTCCGGCAGCTTGGCCGCAAGGCCGGGCGGTAGGTCTTCCGGCAGGATTAGCCGGAAGTCGGGCTCGCTCGTCCGGCGATAGACCAGCTCCCCACCCCGGTGCTCGCCGAATTGGAGATCGGCGAAGGGCAGGGTCAGCTCGCTGGAAAAACCGCGCAGCGACAGGGTGCCGCTGCCGTCCCAGAGAGCCTCACCCTCGTGGCGGATGGCATTTTGGCCATCGTACCATTGGGCCGGTGTGCGGAAGCTGTTTTCCATCGGTTAGAAGGCCCCGATGTCGAATGCGTCGAGCAGGCCTTCGCCGTGCTTGGCCGTCTTGGTGGTCGACTGCGTGAGGTCGTCCAGCAGGATGTCACCGTTCGCCTCGAGGTTCTCGATCATGAACTTCCAGTGACGATAGCTCAGGAAGATGAAGCCGAGGCCAAGGGTGAACATGACGATCAGCACGTCGCCGATCAGCAGCTTGATCCAGTCCATGGTGGACGCTTCGAAGGAGAAGTGCAGATCTTCCCAATGCGTGGACCCGACAGCCTCGCGGTAGAACTTGGCATAGAAGGCCACCGCGATCACGCCGAGGCCGAAGTAGAAGAAGATCGCGAGGATGAAGAAGGAAGCCAAGGCGCCGATGCCCGCGCCGTCCTCTCCGCCGAGACCGTATCCGGCCAATGCGCCGGTGGCCGCGGCGATCACCCCGCCCACGACGAAAATGATCGGCGAGAGGTAGAACAGCAGGAAGCGCGCAAAGATATTGCCCGAATCCGCGTGCGCGTTGAACTCGTAGGGGCCGAAGCTCATCTTGCTCCAGCGCTCGTTCCACAGGCTGGTCATCGACCAGGGGATCAGCAGGCCGAGTGCGAGATAGCCCACGAAGGTCTTCCACATATAGGAAATACCATAGCCGAGGCCCTGGTTGTTGCTGCCGCCGCGGATGCCGCGCCAGCGCGTGCGCGATAGCCGGTAACGCAGCGCGCGAAAGCGGGCGAGGCCCGTGAGGTAGAAGATCGCGAACAGCGGAAGCAAGCCAAGCGCCACGCCAGCCGCCTCATAGCCGCGCATCACCAGCGCCTGCGACACGAACTGGATGCCGAACACAGGTATCGCGAAGAGCAGCAGGACCAGCACGAACCCGATGAACAGCTCCTTGCCGGTGCCCGTCCATTCGAGGCGTTCGTCGACGAAACGCGTGTGCGACCAAAGATACTGACGCTCGCGCGTTGTCGCCCAGAAGCGGTAGATTCCCAGCGTTACGATCGTCAGCAACAGGTTCGGCACGGCGATCCGTGCGAAATCCTTCCAATTGCCGTCGAAGCCGAACGCACTGTCGGCCTGCATGTCTTCGTAGTGCATTTAAAAAGCGACCCCCAAACCCTGTGTCGTATCAATTCCCGTCCGGATACGACATGCGGTTTAAGGGTCGCTTAAGTCAAGCGCATGAATGGTCAGTCGCGCTGGAAGATTTCCTCGATCGTCATTTCGAAAACGTCGGCAATCTTGAAGGCGAGCGGGAGTGAAGGATCGTAACGCCCTGTCTCGATCGCGTTGACGCTCTGCCGGCTTACTTCGAGCAGGTCGGCGAGATGTTGCTGGCTCCAGTCGCGCTCGGCGCGCAGGACCTTGAGGCGGTTCTTCACAGCGCACCCCACGAACCGTGCGTGATGCGGTTGGACACTGCGCCGATGAATTGGCCGCCGAAGAAGGCTACGGCGAACCAGTAGGCCGGGATATGCGGCACCACTTCGCCTGCCTCCAGGAAGCCCCAGATTGTGGCGAAGCCGAGGGCAAAGCCGGTCGCGATCAGCGTCTGGCGCACGATCAGCATCCGTACGAACTCGTCCTTTTCGTCGAGGATCAGGCGTCCGATGGCCCAGAATATCCCGCAAATGGCGAGCCCGGGCATGACCGACAGGGCGGCGCGGGCGGCAAGCGACGCCTCCGAGGCCTCGTCACCGCCAAGCAGGCTGACCTGCAGGGCAACGACCACGAGATAGGCCGAGGCGAAAATCGCCACGCGTTTGACATAGAGGCGCTGTGCCTCCCCACGTCCATTGCAAGTCGTAGTGGTGTTCGCAACCCGCATGGTCTGGAAGAACAATCCGGCAGGGACGATCATCAGGATAAGCGCCGTTGCCGCATTGATTGCGTCTGAGAGGGCCAGGCCCATGACGGCCCCGAAGGTCCCGAAGGCCAGTCCGGCCCAAAAAGGGACGGTGCGCGTGAAGCTGCGCTTTACCTCGGTGCTCATGCCTTGCCCTTTTTCAGTAGATTGCAGGACCGGTCAGAACCGAGCCATGCACCGGGAAAGAGGGCGAGGAGGAGAAAGGGCGAGAACTGCGCCACCTCCTGCGGCACGATTTCGTAGACGGACAATACGGCGATGCCGATCATGGCAGCAGCGACGAGCAGCGAGAGGTGAATCTGTTTCATGGCAAGCGTCCTTTTCTTGATGTAAAGTGTGTTTGTCATGATTCGCTCAGAATGTCAAGCAAGCTTTCCAACATGGACAGTTTGCTTGTCGTGAGCGAGAATTCTCCTTGTCACGAAGCCGACATCCGGCGCAGTCATGGGGCGAGTGAGAGGAGAGCGCCCCCAATGTCTTTGACCGAACCGCCGCAGTCGCCCGGAACCCCCGCGCTGGACAGGCGGTCGCTCTTCAAGGGAGCCGCCGCCGGGGCGGGTCTCGTGGCGGCACCGCTGGCCGCGCGGGCATCGGCAACCGGCTTTACGCATGGCGTCGCGAGCGGCGAGCCCGGGAAGAACCGCGCGCTCTTGTGGACGCG
>JABDNC010000217.1 GCA_013001165.1 Erythrobacter sp. | reverse complement strand
CCTTCCGGGCGGACTTGCCTGTACTCCGGCCAATCGGGGTTTTGCGAAAAACGCTTCTCGGCGGCCTCGCTTGGCCATGCGAAGAAGGTGAAGGCGTCCGGCTTGGTTTCGCTGATCACCGATTCCCGGACATTGAGCTGGGCAATCCTGCGATAACCCTCGGCCTGCGCCAGCGGCAGCACCTTGGTGAAATAGTCGAGACGGGCCTGCCGACCGTCTACGCGATTGTCGGACGCGATGATCTGCAGGACTTCGCCGCGCTTCAACGAAAAGGAAACGGCCTCCGGAGCGGCGGTCTCCGGCGCGGTCGAGGCGTCCTGCGCCATGCCCTTCGAGCCGCTGCCTGCGACGAGCGGAATGGTTGCAAGGCTGAAGAACAGGAAAAGCGTAGTCTTGAATTTCGGGGTCATCGCGATCTCCATCGATGATTGAACTTTCCCGCACCACTAACAGGTAGATCGAACCGTTTTCGGCTAGATTTGAGCGAGAAGCGGTGCAAAAACGTTCCAATGGAAGCCTGGGACGACTATCGCATTATCCTTGCCCTTGCGCGCGATGGCACTCTGCGTTCGGCAGCCAGTTCGCTCGGCCTGACGCATACGACCGTCGCCCGCAGGCTGGCTGCGATGCAAGACCGACGCGGGGTGCTGTTCGACCGGACCCCCACCGGATACGTGCCGACGGAACTGGGGCTAACGCTGGTCGAGGTCGCTGGGCGGATGGAAGCGCTGGCGCACACGGGTGCGCGGCACAGCAAGGCCGCGGGGGAGGATGTCTCAGGTCCCATCACGCTGTCGCTTCCCGAACCGATCGCGCAATATCTGCTCCTCGATGACCTGTTCGCCTTCACCGAGCGATATCCCGGTATCGAGCTGACAGTGGAGACGGGTTTCGCCTTTGCGGATCTGGACCGCTCCGAAGCCGATGTCGTGGTGAGAGGAACCGATACGCCGCCGGACCATCTCGTCGGACGGCGGCTCTTTCCGAACCGGGTCACCTTTTACGCCAATCGCGAATATCTCGAACGCACGCCGCGTGAAGAGCTGCGCTGGATCGCACCGAAGGTCGGCGGGTTGTGGCCGGACTGGCTTGAGACGTCGCCCTACCCCGAGGTTCCGGTTGGCTTGCGCATCGACGATATCACCGCACGCCATCGAGCCATGATCGCGGGACTGGGGCTCGGACGCGGTGCCTGCTTCATGGCCGATACCGATCCGCGCGTCGTGCGCCTGACCGACGCGGCTCCGGTCGCCCAGCAGGATCTCTGGGTTCTCACCCATCCAGACCTGCGCGATACGCCGCGCATCAGGGCGCTGATGTCGTTCCTGATCGCTTCGCTCGAAGCCAAGCGCGATCTGGTGTCCGGCATTCTGCCCGCCGACCTGGCGCTCAGAACCGGCGGGTGAGCGAGAAGCGCGCCTGGAAATAATCGTAGCCCGAGCCTGCCACTGCATTGTCGCCGGGCGTCTGCGAATAAATCGCCTCTCCGGAAGCGAACCAGTCGTTCTCTGATGGGCTGATGAAGCGCAGCTGGGCGAAGTTCGCCTGTTCCCAGCCTGTCCCGGTAATCTGCTGCGCACCGATGCCACCCGCCGCGAGCAGCTGCCAGTCGTTCACGAAGCGCCGGAGCTGCACCACGGGCAGGACCTGTGTGTAGTTTTCGGGCGAGAAGTAGTCGAACTCGCCCGGCTCCGTGCTGTGGAAGTAGCGCGTCCGCAGCTGGACGCTGAGGCCAAGCTCGCTGTCGACCACGTGGACGAAGTTTCCACGCAGGTGCAGCCGGAGGTTGTCGCCGGTAAACTCCTGCACGCCGCCGAGCACGGTGAAGATGTTGTTCTCGTCGGCTGGCAGGTCGATCGCTGCGCCAGCAAAGGTCGAGTAGATGCCGCGCTCGAGGCCGAGCGGGGTTTCGACGATGTCACGCTCGATGAAGGCTTCCTTGCGGAAATCTTCGTTGTCGTTGATCGATGCGGAGCCGATTATCGTGTCGCCATCGGTGCCGATACGCACCGACCATTCGATATCGCCCTCCCCGTCGGCGACCTGCAGGAAGACACGCTCGCGCGCGATACGGCCCTGCCCTTGCGGGTCGTACCATGCCTTCTCGACGCGGATGCCCAGCCGGCTGCCATTGGGTGCGTTACGCAGGTCGAAGTCACCTGCCACGCGCACAACAGTGGTGTCGTCGCTGTCGGTAGAGACGAAGACTTCCGTGCCGATTGCCGGACCGGCCTTGTCCATCTCGTCGTTTTCTTCTTGCGCCAGCACAGGCGCAGGAACGCAAATGGCTGCAAGAAGCGCAGCCCCGATGATGTGGCGCTTCAGTGCCATTCCTTTTTCCTTCCGAAAAGCTCGGACAAATAGCCCCAGACCGATACGGGCTGCATGACAAAGGGGTAGATGAAAGCGAACAGGACGAAGCCCGGCCAGCTTCGCTTCATCTCGATGTCGTTCCTGCGCAGCATGCGCGACTGGATACGGTAGATGACGATGTTCCACAGCGCCGCGAGTGGCAGCACCAGCAGGGTGATCGGCCCCGCCAGCCAGTAGATGCCGAACACCGCCAGCAGCAGGCCCGGGATGAAGGCCAGCGTGAAGGCGAGATCGATGCTGATGAACATCAGGTTCCAGTAGATGAACATCGTCGAGAGGCGCGGCTTGGCGAGCAGGCTCTTGTGGATCGCCAGCGCCTCGATCATGCCGCGCGCCCAGCGCTTGCGCTGCCGCGAAAGCGCGCCCCAGGTCTCGGGGGCATGCGTCCAGGCGACTGCATCTTCTGCGTGACGCACGGTGTAGCCGCGGCGCAGGAACGACCAGGTCAGGACGATGTCTTCGCCCACCGTGTCGGGCCAGCCGCCAGCCTGCTCCAGCGCATCGCGGCGGTAGAGCGAGAATGCGCCCTGCGCGACCAGCGTACCGTTGAAGTTGCCCTGCATGCGCTTGACCGCGGAGATGCCGTGAAAATAGTCCCACTGCTGTGCCCGCGTGGCCCAGCTCTCCATAGGATTGGCGAGCAGGATCGCGCCTGCAATAGCCGCGGTCTGCGGCGGGCTGGCGTAAAGATGCGTCACCATCGAACGGAGGCTGCCCGGCTCGAGCAGGGTATCGGCGTCGATCGTGATTATCAGCTGATGCGAAGCGATCTCGAGCCCGTGGTTGAGCGCCTTCGCCTTGCCGCTGTTACGCTTCATCCGTTCCACGCGCAGCGTGTAGTTCGGATTGCCGGCAAAGAAGTGCTGGCATGCGTCGGCATTGGCAAAGGTATCGTCCTTCGAGCCATCGTCGATCACGATCACCTCGACTACGCCCGGATACGTCAGGCCGCCGAGGTTCTCGAGCGTGTTCGCGATAAGCGCTTCCTCGTTATAGGCCGCTACGAGGATGGAGAGCGCAGGCCACTGCTCGGGATCTTGCTTCAACACCGAAGGCCGCAATGCCAACGTCGAGAGCAGGAAGGCGTTCATGAACCCCGGGACATAGGCGATGAAGGTAAGCACCGTCAGCGCAATAGCCGGGTGCGACAGCTCACCGAGATCGTTGAGCCAAGGGAGCGAAAGCCAGAGGCTGAACAGCATCCAGGCAGTTGCGAATGCCAGCGAAGCGGAGAAAATCGTGCTCCTGCGAATGGCGCGCTTGCGCCAGTAGGCGGTCTCGCGCCTCAGGCCGAACGCGCGCCTGTCCGGTCCGCTGTATGTTGCGGTCTCGAACTGGGCCGGAGGCGGCGGAACGGGGGTCGTGGGATCCGTATAGGACATGCTTGAGGGGCCCTTAGCCGGCAATTCGTAAACGAGCCGGTAACAATGCACTGAAGGTGTTTCGCAAGGTATCGCGTCCAAGGATCACTGGTCGAATTGGAGACCGGATCATGGCAATCACGCTATACGAACGTATCGGTGACATCGCGTTCACCGTGGGCGTGTTCGCCACCAAGGCATATGTTGCCCTCGCGCTCATCTGATTTGATTTAGCTGTCTGGCCTAAGAGATCAGTCGACCAGGCCCTGGAGACGGGGAGGCTGCGGTATCATGTCCGCCTCGATCGCCAGGCTCACCGAAACATACGCAAAATAGACGCAGGCCACCGCCACGAAGCCGACGGCAAGCGCGAGCAGGAAGACGAGACGCGGGTTTACGTTCGCGAATTCATACGAGTCAGCATCCTGCGTGCTCTCGTCCAGTTTCCATTCGGGTGACGACATGATGGTGTCCTAAACGCACCGCCTCGGTAAAGTTCCGGTAAGCTGGGTGCATTGGGAAAAATACAATTGCCTCGGTGAGTTAGCAATAGGTATGTTGCGGTGCAGCATGCATTTTGATGCAGAGTGTAATCGACCAGTTGAAAAAGCCGCCCGCGCGGTGAGCACGGGCGGCCTTTCGAGACCTTACGGCCGTTTCGTTTAACGTGGTGCCATGCGGATCGCGCCGTCGAGGCGGACGTCCTCACCGTTGAAATAGCCGCACTCGATCATGGTCATGGCAAGCATGGCGTATTCCTCGGGGTTGCCGAGGCGCTTGGGGAACGGAACCGAAGCGGCAAGCGCTTCCTTCACCTGCGGCGGGGCAGCGTTCATCAGCGGGGTGTTGAAGATACCCGGCAGGATCGTGTTCACGCGGATACCTTCCTGCATCAGGTCGCGCGCGATGGGCAGGGTCATGCCGATCACGCCGCCCTTCGACGCAGAGTAGGCAGCCTGGCCGATCTGGCCATCTTCACCGGCGACCGATGCGGTGTTGACGATCGCGCCGCGATCGCCGTCTTCCGACAGCGGATCGAGCGACATCATGCCTGCTGCCGACTTGGCGATGCAGCGGAAGGTGCCGATCAGGTTCACCTGGATGACGAATTCGAAGGCCGAAAGCGGGAAGTGGCTGATCTCGCCCGTCTGCTTGTCGCGCTTGGCGGTCTTGATGGCGTTGCCGATGCCTGCGCAGTTGACGAGGATACGCTCCTGGCCATGCGCTTCGCGTGCCTTGGCGAAGCCCGCGTCCACGTCTTCGTCGCTCATCACGTTGACCTTGCAGAAGATGCCGCCGATGTCCTTGGCGACAGCTTCGCCCTTCTCTTCGTTCATGTCGAAGATGGCGACCTTCGCGCCCTTGGCCGCAATCGCGCGGGCGGTTGCTTCACCAAGGCCCGATGCGCCGCCGGTGACGACTGCGGGGGTATTGCTGCTGACTTCCATGGGTAATCCTCTCGTGAGATTGGTAACTTAAAGCGCCTCGATGATGGTCACGTTGGCGACACCGCCGCCTTCACACATCGTCTGGAGGCCATATTTTTTGCCGCGCGCCTTCAGGGCGTGAACGAGCGTGGCCATGAGCTTGGTGCCCGATGCACCCAAGGGGTGACCAAGCGCAATAGCGCCGCCATTGACGTTGAGCTTTTCCGGATCGGCGCCGGTATGCTTGAGCCATGCGAGCGGCACGGGAGCGAAGGCTTCGTTGACTTCGAATAGGTCGATGTCGGAGATCTTCATGCCCGCCCGCTCCAGCGCGCGGTCGGTCGCGAACAGCGGCTCTTCCAGCATGATCACCGGGTCGCCTGCCGTCACGGTCAGGTTGTGGATGCGCGCCAGTGGGGTGAGGCCGTATTCCTTGAGCGCCTTTTCGCTAACGACCAACACCGCGCTCGACCCGTCGCAGATCTGGCTGCTCGAAGCGGCCGTGATCGTGCCTTCGGGGCTGAGCAGCTTGACGCCTGCGATTCCTTCGAGCGTCGCGTCGAAACGGATGCCTTCGTCCACGGTGTGCATTTCGGTGCCTTCGGGCGTTTCCACCTCGACCGGCACGATTTCCGCTTCGAACGCGCCCGACTTGGTCGCCTCGATCGCCTTCTGGTGGCTGGACAGGGCAAAACGGTCGAGATCGTCCTTGGAGAAGCCGTGTTTCTTCACGATCATCTCAGCGCCCATGAATTGGCTCCACTGGATGCCGGGATACTTCTCTTCGAGGCCGGGCGATTTGTAGTTCCCGAGGCCTTCCTTCATGTGGAACATCGCGGTCGAGCCCATCGGCACGCGGGTCATGCTTTCCACGCCGCTGGCGATGACCACGTCCTGCGTACCGCTCATCACGGCCTGCGCTGCGAACTGGATCGCCTGCTGCGAGGAACCGCACTGACGGTCGATGGTGACGGCGGGGACGCCTTCACCCAGATGCTTGGAAGCAAGCACGGCATTGCGGCCGACCTGCATCGCCTGTTCGCCGCCCTGGCTGACGCAGCCCATCACGACATCGTCGACCGCCTTGGCCGCGAGGCCCGAACGCTCCATCACCGCATCGAGCGATTTCGCTGCGAGATCGACGGGATGGACCCCGGCAAGCCGCCCTCCCCTGCGCCCGCCTGCGGTACGTACGGCTTCGACGATATAGGCTTCGGGCATGGGGGAGAATCCTCTTTGCGTTGCGATTTGCGACTGGCCTATGGGCGGTTTCCGTTTACGTCAAGTGCAGCTTGCGCGGAGCCGCGGGCAGCCGTGCTTGCGGGCAGCCGGAGCGCGTCGTAAGGCTGCGTCCATGGCCGCAAAGAAGCTTTTCGAAATCAATCCCGACCTCGACCGCAAGGCGCTGGCAGCGCGCTTCGCCGAGCGCGGGCGCGTACAGGTGCGCGACGTCCTGACCGAGGAAACCGCGCGCGAAATCCAGATGATCCTTGCCCGCGGCACCAAGTGGGGCATGGCGGTGCAGGCGGGCGATGGCCCCGGCATCGAGCCGAAAAGCTTCAGGCAGGAGGAAATTCAGGCTCCGGACGGCGCGGAGAAGGTCAATGCCGCCGCCATGGCCGCGCACCAGGCCTCAGCCCGCGGCGACTATGCCTTCCGGTTCGCGCAGTACCCCATCCTCACCGCAGTGCAGGAAGGCTGGGAGCCGGGCGGACCGCACGAATTGCTGCTCGAATACATCAACGCGCCCGAGTTCCTCGATCTCGCGCGCGACATAACTGCCACGCCGACACTTACCAAGGCAGACGGGCAGGCATCGCTCTATGCGCCGAACCATTACCTCGGTCGCCATATCGACAGCCATGTCGCTGAGGGCTGGCGCTATGCTTATGTCCTCAACTTCGCGCCGGATAATTGGCATCCCGACTGGGGCGGATATCTCAACTTCCTCGACGAGGAGGGCGATATCGTCGAAGGATTCCGCCCACGCTTCAACGCGCTGAACCTGTTCGCCGTGCCGACCAGCCACATGGTTTCATACGTCCCGCCCTTCGCGCCCATGGGACGCACGGCGATCGTGGGCTGGCTGCGCGACAGGTGACGACCGCGCCGCAGGACTGGCACGCCCGCGCGATTGCCGCTGAGCGGTCGGGAGATCGACCGAGGGGGCTGCAATTGCTTGCCGAGGCGCTAGCCGAGCATCCCGGCCATGCCGGTCTTCACAATACCGCCGGTTCGATGGCTCTTCGAAGCGGTGAGCCCGTCGCCGCCGAAACGAGCTTTCAGCGTGCGCTGGCGATCGAGCCGGACAATCTGGAATACGTGCTCAATCGCGCCATCGCGCTTGGCCAGCTGGGCCGACACGATGAGGCACTGGCGCTGCTTTGCGAGAGCGAAGCCGCTGGTGCGACGCAGCCGCATTACTGGTCGGTACTCGGGAACACCTCGCGCATGGCGGGCGATCTAGCGGCGGCGCGTGAAAGCTACGACAAGTGCCTCGCGCTCGATCCGCGCAACGCCAAGGCGCTTCACGGCCGCGCCCGCGTCGCACTGGCGCGCGGCGAGAGGCAGGCACCGCAGTTCTTCGATGCCGCCCTTGCAGTGGTAAACACCGAGGCCGACCTCTGGCTGGGCAAGGCACAGGCGCTCGACGTGGCAGGAGAGACAACGCAGGCACGCGGCATTGCCGAGCAACTGGTCGCGCAGGCTCCGCAATGGCTCGACGCTTTCCACCTGCTCGCGCAATTAAGGCTGGCGCAGGGCGAGAGCGACTTCACTGCCCCTTATCGCGAGGCGGCGCAGCGACTGCCGCAAGACCCTTCCATCCCCATGGCGCACGCCCAGACGCTGGCGGGTCTCGACCATTTCGAAGAGGCCGCAGAAGTCGCTGCGGATGCCCAGCGGCGTTTCCCCGGCGATTCGAGCTTCGCCTTGCTCGAGGCGATCCATGCGGGCGAAGCCGGTCAGGCAGAGCGCGCGGAGGCCATCTTCGCAGACCTGCCCGATCAGAACGCTACTCGCAGCCTCCATGAAGCCCGTCACCGCATCAGGCTGGGCGAACTCGACCGGGCTGAAGCGCTGCTGGATGAGGCGGTTCGCGATCCGTCGCTGGAGCACTCGGCCCTCGCCCTTCTCGGCCTCGTCTGGCGGCTCAAGGAAGATCCGCGCGCGGACTGGCTGCATGGTCAGGCGGAACTGGTCCAGCTGCGCGAATTGCGCGATGCCGACAGTATCCTGCCACAGGCGATTGAGCGGCTCCACGAATTGCATGACGGATCGCCCCTGCCCCTCGGTCAGTCGCTGCGCGGAGGCACGCAGACGCGGCATATCCTGTTCCAGCGGCATGAAGATATCTTCGCGCGTCTTCACGCCGCGATCCGGGCAACGCTGGAAGATTATCGCGCGCGCCTGCCGCAAGCCGACCCCGTCCACCCGCTGCTCAGGCATCGCGACGATCCGTGGAAACTGCAGGGATCGTGGTCGGTACGGCTGCGCGGTGGAGGCGATTATCATACCTCGCACATCCACCCCGAAGGCATGTTGAGCTCGGCGCTCTACCTGATCGTACCGAAAGATGCGCAGGGCGAGGACCGGCAGGGCTGGCTGGAGGTTGGACGTCCGCCGCCCGATCTTGGGCTGGACCTCGGACCCGTAACCACGATCTGCCCGAAAGAAGGCCACCTCGCACTGTTTCCGAGCACCCTTTATCACGGCACCACCCCGTTCGGGGATGGGCTGCGAATGACGGTGGCTTTCGACGTGGTGCCTGCGATATAGCGCGCGGCCATGAGCGGAAAGCCACAAGACGAGAAGGCCTGGGGCGAATTCTGGGCACGCAACGCCCGCAAGGGCGGCGGCGGGTGCATGCCGCAGCGCTGGGCCGCGATCGAGCAGGCACAGATGGCCGCGTGGAAAGGCTTCATCGAGCAGGTGGCTGGAACGCCCCGTGTGCTCGACCTCGCCACAGGCGATGGCCGCGTGCTGGCCTGGCTGATGCAGATGCGCCCGGACATCGAGGCGACCGGCACCGATCTTGCGCCGCAACTCCCCCCGCCGCCTTCCGGCGCGAAGGTGATGGCCGGCGTGGCAATGGAAGAGCTGCCTTTCGAGGATGCAAGCTTCGATGCGGTAACCAGCCAGTTCGGCTTCGAATATGGAGATACCGCGCGCAGCGCCAAGGAAGTCGCGCGTGTGCTTGCGGGGGACGGCCGCGTCGGCCTGATGGTCCATCGCGGGGACGGCCCGATCCTTGAACATAATGCGGTACGCCGCGAACAGATCGGCTGGTTGCTGTCGGAAAAAACCCTCTTCACCAACGTCCGCAAGGCTCTGGACGGTGACGACACCGAGGGCGCGCTCGCGCTAGCCACGGAAGTGACCGGCGAAGGCAGCGAACGCTGGGGCCAGTCGTCTCCCGGATGGGAAATCCCCGAGGCCGTGCGCCGCACGCTGATCTATGGTGCGCGTGGTTCGCGCCAGCAATTGTTCGGCACGCTCGACCAGATCGAGCACCAGGCCGGCAACGAAATCGGCCGGATCGATTCGCTTGGCCGCGCCTGTGCGGCGGCGGACGCTCGAGAAACACTGGTCGCGCATTTCCGTGATGCCGGGCTCGCGCTGATCGATACGGCAGAGGTGTGCGAACCTTCCGGTCGCGCCTTTGCCGATTTCCTCACACTCGAACGGGCCTGAGCCCCGCTCCCAGACACGCTCGTAGCATGCGCTAGTCGCGGCACCACGGCGTGCGCCTTGCCGCGTCGTGCGTGGATTGCAGGCAAAGAAAAAGGGCGGCGGACCGAAGTCCGCCGCCCCTCTTGTGCGAGACATCTCGCGGCTGCGCTTAGAACTTAAGCAGAGCCGAGATGAAGAAGTCGCGACCAAGCACTTCGTAGGTGCTCGGGTAGGTGTTGGCCTGCTCCTGGTTGTCACCGAGCAGCGTACCGTTGTTCGTCGACGAAACGAAGCCTGCGGCATCGAAAGTCGGCGTCTGCGGCAGCGTGTCGAAGATGTTGTTCACACCAACGGTCACGGTGACGCTTTCGGTAGCCTCAGCCGAGAGTGTGAGATCCAGGATGTCGTATGCCGGGATACGCTCAACACCGTTGAAGGCAGCGTAGTCGACATCGTCGTCGTTATCGTCGACCGCCGACAGGTGACGCCAGCGCAGCGAGGTGGTCAACGGGCCATCGACGAACGATGCACGTGCAGTCCACTTGAACGACGGGGTCGGTTCACCACAGCCAGCGCCGAAGCGACCGGCACACTCGACAACGTCAGCGCCCGAGAACGCTTCGAAGGCCGAGCTTTCGGTCCAGGTGCCGAGGAACGACAGGTTGAAGTCCTGTTCGCCCGTGTCGGTCAGCAGCGAGAACGGAATTGTCGTGCTGTAGGTTACCTGAAGGTCGACACCCGAAACGTTGAACTGTGCAACGTTCTGGCCGCCGAGGACCGGCGGGTTCGCCGTGGTGATCGCACCGCCTGCG
>JABDNC010000205.1 GCA_013001165.1 Erythrobacter sp. | reverse complement strand
GCTTCCTCACTACGCAGGCCGCATGGTTCGGCGGCGGGGCCGATCTCAACCCGCCGCTTCCCTATGAGGAAGATACCGAAGACTTCCATGCCCGCTTCCGCGCCGCATGCGCCGCGCACAACCCGACGTATTACGAACGCTTCAAGAAGTGGGCGGACGACTATTTCTACATTCCCCACCGCGGTGTGCACCGCGGGGTGGGCGGCATCTTCTACGACCATCTCGAATGCGAGGACGAAGCTGCCTTCGAGCGCAATTTCGCTTTCACCCAGGACGTAGGCGAAGCCTTTCTCGACATCTTCCCCAAGCTGGTCCGCCGCCGGATGGAGAGCGAGTTCACGCCGGAAGACAAGGCACAGCAGCTCGAATGGCGCGGGCGCTATGCCGAGTTCAATCTCGTCTACGATCGCGGCACGCTGTTCGGCCTCAAGACCGGCGGCAATATCGACGCGATCCTGATGAGCCTCCCGCCCGAGGCGACGTGGAGCTGACCGCAGCAGACCGCGCGGCCTTCGATGGTCGCCCACGCGAGATCGATTACGATCGGCGCGAGACGCTTCACTACCTCGGCGAATATCGCCGTGAGCTGCCCAACAGCCTCAATCGGATGATGGAGAACGCCTACGACTGGGAGCATCTCCCCTTCGTCCATCCCACGAGCTTCGCGGATATCGAGCTGGTCGAGCACGGAAGCTGGGGCTGGCGCTGCAAGACCGCGCTGCCAAACAATGGCGGAATGCAGGCGGTCGAACTGCTCGTCGACAAGCCGCGCCACTATTGGGCGACGACCGTTGTCGAAGGCTTCGGACAGGGGGTCGAAATCCACACGCAGGCGAGCGAGAACGGCGATGACGGCATTGTGGTCTCGGTCAATTTCTATCTGCCGCAGCCGCCCGAAAGCGAGGCGCAAGGACAGATGCTGCTGGCAGCGCTGATCCATCAATATGCTACGCTCTATGACGAGGACGAGGCGTTGATGACGAGTCGGCAGGAGGCCCTCGACATTCGCGGAAAGGCGAACGGGCGGAAACTGACCGCCGGAATTTTGTTGGGCGCTTCCGATGCTTTCGCACCCGAGGCCGCCAGCCTCCTGACGGTCTCGGGTTGCAGGCTGATCCTGCGCCATGTCGAGGGGAACTGGATCGCTCACGCGGCGGCGTGCCCGCATATGCTCGGCCCTCTCACATCGCCCGATATCGCGGATGGACGGGTCACCTGTCCCTGGCATGGTTACAGCTTCTCGCTCGCCGATGGCGAGGAGGCGCGCTCGCGCTGCGCTGCGCTGAAGGTGGCGCGGGTGACCGAGAACGAGGCGGGGTGCCTCGTCCTCGAGCAGGATCTCTAGTCTAGAGCCTAATCTTTCGGCGCGTAGACACGCACCCAGTCGACCAGCATTTCCACTCCACCTGCCTTGACCGCGTCCACGGTCTCTTGCGGTATGCCGTTATAGGGCTCTTCGATGCCATTGGTCTTGAACGGATAGGCGCCGCCCATGGCGAAATTGAGGATCAGGTACTTGTCGTTGTCGAAGCGCCATTCGCCGTAGTTTTCGACCATCGGCCTGGTCACGCGGTAGAGCACGTGGTCGTCGACCATGAAATCGATCTGCCTGTCGGTCCATTCAACGGCGTAGACATGCCAGTCGGTCACGTCCTCGCCCTCGGGGAAGAAGTACTTGTTCACGATGGGCGTCTCGCCCGAATAGCCCGGGCCGTGCAGCGCGACGCCGATCCAGTCCTTTTCGCCGACATATTCCATGATGTCGATCTCGCCCGTGCCCGGCCACTGGTCGTTGCCGAGCAGCCAGAAGGCGGGCCAGACGCCGACATTGTCCGGCAGCTTGATGCGCGCTTCGGCGCGGCCGTGGGTGAAGTCGAACTTGCCCTGGCTCTCGATGCGGCCCGAAACGAAGGGCGCATCGCGCTCCGCCTTGGTATCTTCTCCCGGCTTGAACACCGGGCGCAGGATCAGCGCGCCGCCGTCTGCACCTTCGGCTTCGTTGGTGAAGGCGATGACGGATGGGTCGTCGATATAGGCCTGCTGTTCGTTATTGACCCAGAAATCGGTGCCGATGACGATCCAATTGTCGCGGTCGAGCGTGTCCGCATTGAACTCGTCGGCGAACAGAAGCTCACGGTCGGTCGCGGTATCGCCGGCCTCGGCTGTTTCGGTGTCAGCCCCCGCCGTGCAGCCGGCAGTCATCGCTGCGGCGCCCAGCGCGCAGGTCAGTGCGAATGTCGAAAAGCGGTTCATTAGGGCCTCCCAGTGTTCTTGTGAACGTTATCAATAGGCATTCTAGCGCGTTTGGCGAGTCCGTGGGTACGTTTTCAGTGCGCGGGGTGGAAAGCCGCGGCGAGATCGTTGATAGGACGCGGCACACTCGCTCAGGCCGCCCTCGTGCAGGCCATGACCTACCCGGAGAGAAAACATGCGTCGCCCCGCGTTAAACCTTGCATCGAGCTTTGCCATCCTGCTCGCTACCACTGCCTGTTCCGGCACGGCGGTCCAGCCCGAACTTTCGACTGCCATACCGGAGCCGATGGTCTCGCCGATCCTGACCGGCCCCGAGGCTCTCGACACGCTGACCTATGCGCAGCCTCAGGTGGCGCGGGTGACGCATGTCGCGCTCGACCTCGATCTCGATTTCGACACCAAGCGTGTCAGCGGCACGGCCACACTCGACATCGCTGCCCGCGAAGATGCGGACGAACTCGTCCTCGACAGCAAAGGCTTGCAGATAACCTCTGTTACCGATGCCGACGGGAAGCCGCTCTACTTCCACACCGGCGACGGGACCGGTGAAGACGGCAAGGGCCTGCCCGTATCGATCGCCATCGGTGAAGAGGCCGGAAACCCGCGCCGGATCACGCTGACCTATGAAGCCGCCCCCGAAGCAGCGGCGCTCCAGTGGCTCACGCCCGAGCAGACCGCGGGCGGCGAGCATCCCTTCCTCTTCAGCCAGGGTCAGGCGATCCTCAACCGGACGTGGATTCCGACGCAGGACAGCCCGGGCATCCGCCAGACATGGGAAGCGCGGATCACCGCGCCCATGCCGCTCGACGTGGTGATGAGCGGTGTCGCGCAAGGCGAGCCAGAAGATCTCGGCGATGGTCGCCGCGCTTTCACATTCGTGATGGACAAGCCGGTCCCGACGTATCTGATCGCGCTGGCGGCGGGCGACATCGACTTCAAGGCAATCGGCCCGCGCACTGGTGTGTGGGCAGAGCCCTCCGTCCTTGAGCGCGCCTATCGGGAAGTCGCCGATACTGAGGAAATGGTCGTTGCCGCAGAGGGCCTCTACGGCGAATATCGCTGGGGTCGCTATGACATGATCATCCTGCCGCCGGCCTTCCCCTATGGCGGTATGGAAAACCCGGTGATGACCTTCCTCACGCCGACCTTCATCGCCGGAGACCGCTCGAACAACGGCCTCGTCGCGCATGAATTGGCGCATAGCTGGTCGGGCAACCTCGTGACCAATGCAGTGTGGGGCGACAGCTGGCTCAATGAAGGCGTCACGACCTATTTCGAGAACCGCATCGTCGAGGAAGTCTACGGTAAGCAGCGCGCCGAACAGGAGGCCGCGCTCATGTATGCCAATATCCTCGAAACGCTGGCCGAGGTGGGAGAGGATGCTCCGGGCACCGCGCTCAGCACCGATGGCGGTTACCAGCTCGGCAGCGCGATCGCTTATGACAAGGGCGCGTTCTTCCTGCGCACGGTCGAACGCACTGTCGGGCGCGAGCGCTTCGATGCATGGCTGCGCCAGTGGTTCGACAACCACGCCTTCCAGCCCGCGACCAGCGAAATGTTCTACGAGGACATGATGGCAAATCTCGTCGCGAGCGAGGCGGAGGGCGAGGCACTCACTTTGCGCGAATGGATTTTCGAGCCGGGCCTGCCAGCCAATGTCGCCAAGCCCGATCCGGCCGCCTTCGGCGAAGTCGACGGAGCCGTTTCAGCCTACGCCGCCGACGGCACCATCCCTGCAGCCTATGCCGGCTGGACTGCTGCCGAACAGATGCGCTTCCTCGATAACCTGCCGGCAGACCTTTCGAACGATCAGTTGGCTGCGCTCGACAC
>JABDNC010000189.1 GCA_013001165.1 Erythrobacter sp. | reverse complement strand
GGCCAATCCCTATCCTGCGCTTCTCGATTTCATTGCGCCCTTGGTCGACGGGCTGGACATCGCCTCGGGCGGTGAGCTCGACCTCATTCGAGAATCCGGCATCGACGGCTCGCGGGTAAGCTTTGCGGGACCGGGAAAACGGGACGAAGAGCTTGAGGCTGCGATCGAGGCTGGCGTCACGCTAAACCTCGAAAGCGAGAACGAGGCACGGCGGGCTCTGGGAATCGCTGAACGGCTTGGATTGCAGCCTCGCCTTGCGATCCGCGTGAACCCCGATTTCGAGCTCAAGGGCTCGGGCATGAAAATGGGAGGAGGTGCTAAGCCCTTCGGCGTCGATGCGCAGCGGGTGCCCGGACTGGCGCGGACCATTATCGACGCGGGCTGCGATTGGCGCGGATTGCACATTTTCACCGGTAGCCAGGCCCTGTCTGCCGAAGCGGTGATCGAAACGCAGGCAAATGTCCTCGAGCTTGCGCTTCGGTTGGCGAACGACGCGGGGGCAGGACTGCCCAAACTCAATATGGGTGGCGGTTTCGGCATTCCCTATTTCAATGGGGACGAGCCTCTGGACATCGCAGGGGTCGGCGATGCCCTTGGAAAACTTTTCAAAAAACACGAACAAGATATTGCACGAACAGAACTATTTATCGAACTAGGGCGCTATCTTGTCGGCGAGGCCGGGGTCTACCTTACGCGTATCGTCGATCGCAAGGAAAGCCACGGCGAGACCTATCTCGTGACCGATGGCGGTCTGCATCACCAGCTTGCTGCCTCGGGCAATTTCGGCACGGTGGTGCGGCGCAATTACCCGCTCGCGATCGCCACGCGCTTCGATGCCGAACCGGTCGAAACGGCAAATGTTGTCGGCTGCCTTTGCACGCCTCTCGACCGGCTTGCCGACAAGGCGCACCTGCCGCATGCCGAAGTAGATGATATCGTGGCAGTTTTTTGCGCCGGAGCCTATGGCGCCAGCGCGTCACCTAGTGCTTTTCTTGGGCAGGGACCTGCTGCCGAGATGCTGGTTTGAGAAACTCATCAACGTTTTAACCATAATTAGGGCGTAAACACGCGTACACGACAGGCGACACACAGGACCGACAGGACCGGGACCATGTACGAGCAATTTTACGGTTTCTCAGAGCGGCCATTCCAGCTGACGCCGGATCCGGCGTTCTTTTTCGAGAGCGTGACGCACAAGAAGGCGCTGAGTTATCTCGGTTACGGCCTGAACCAGGGCGAAGGCTTTATCGTCATCACCGGCGAGGTGGGGGCGGGCAAATCAACGCTGGTCGGGCACTTGCGCAACAAGCTCGATCCCGAGCGAGTGACCATCGGCGAGGTCGTGACCAGCGGCCTCGACGGCGATGCCATGATCACCATGGCCGCGCACAGTTTCGGCTTCTCCGTTCCCTCGGGCGACAAGGCGGCAGCGCTTACCGCCATCGAAAGTTTTCTTCACGAAGAGGCGCGCGCGGGCCGCAAGGTCATGCTGATCGTCGACGAGGCGCAGAACCTGTCGGTAGGCGCGCTCGAAGAATTGCGCATGCTTTCCAATTTCCACCTCGGATCGCAGCCGCTTCTCCAGATGCTGCTGCTGGGACAGCCCGAATTTCGCCAGTTGCTGGAGGAATGGGACGAGCTGGAACAGATCCGCCAGCGTGTTATCGCCGCTCACCATCTCGACGCGATGCAGCCGGAGGAAGTGGAGCAATACGTCAAGCATCGACTGGCACATGTCGGATGGACGGATAATCCTGCTTTCGACCCTGCGATATGGGGGCACATCCATGCCGAGAGTCGCGGAATTCCGCGCCTAGTTAATCGCCTGATGTCACGTCTGCTGATGCGGGCTGCTGCCCAGTCGCGCAGTCGTCTCGATGTCGATCTGTTCGATGAGGTCGTGGATGAAATGCACGGGCGCAGCGCCGGTCAGCAGCGCAAGTCTCCGACCCCAGTGGTCGAGCCGACAAGCATTGTAGAGGATCACCCGGCACCGCAGAGCCATGAGGAGGCAGAACCGATGACCGACGACCAGAATGACGGTGGCGGCCTGCTCGAAGCGCAGATCGAGGCCATCGAAAGCGCCTTTGGCGAACGCGACAAGGCCATTGCCACCCTGCGGCGCGAAATTGCGGATCTGGGCGAAGTGCGGCAATCGGGCGTAAGCGACGGCGATGTCGACGCCCGTTTGGAGAAGATCGAGGCTCGTCTCGACGAGCAGGAGCGTTCGCTCCGCCACGTGCTCAGCATGATGATCGATTATTTCGAAAGCAGCGCTACGCGCGACGCGGCCTAGGCTGAGAGACCGTGTCCGCGGGCCATGTAGTCCGCACTTTGCATTTCTTTCAGGCGGCTGACGGTCCGTTCGAATTCGAACGCCCCGTCACCCGAGCGATAAAGGTCTTCCGGGTCCGCGGCAGCGGTCGCAAATAGCTTCACGCTGTTTTCGTAGAGCGCATCGATCAGTTTGGTGAAGCGGATCGCCTCGTTGCGGTTTTCCGGCGAAAGCTGCGGGATGCCGACGACGATTACCGAGTGATAGGAGTGGGCGATGGCAAGGTAATCCGCCGCACCGCGATTTTCTCCGCACAGTCGCTTGAAACTGAATACGCCGACGCCCTTGAGGCTCTTGGGGACATAAAGCGTGCGGCCGCCGCCAAGGTCGAGCTCGCCGCTGGGGACGTTGTCTGCATCCTCGGGCTTGTAGTCGGTCAGGCGGAAGAAGGCCTCGCGGACCTGCGCGGTCGCTTCGTCGCCCAGCGGTGTGTGCCAGGTCTCGATATCGCCAAGCCGGTCCAGACGGTAGTCCGTTGGGCCATTGAGCGGCATCACGTCCAGTTCCGCCTGCACGAGATCGATGAAGGGCAGGAAAAGCGAACGATTGAGACCGTCCTTGTAGAGGTCGCTGGGCGGCCGGTTGCTGGTGGTGACAATGGTCACACCTTCATCGCAGATCAGTGCAGTGAAAAGCCGCGCCATGATCGCGGCGTCGGCGGTGTTGTTCACCACCATTTCGTCGAAGGCGAGGCAGCGGATGTCAGCTGCGAGCCGGGCCGCGACCGGGGCAATCGGATCGCCGGCCTCCTTCTTGCGCTCGTCGCGGATGAGGCGATCGACCTCGAGCATGAATTCGTGGAAGTGGACGCGGCGCTTTTCGTCGATGCCGAGCGTCTCGATGAAGAGGTCCATCAGCATCGACTTCCCGCGCCCGACGCCGCCCCACATGTAGACGCCCTGCGGACGGGTCTTCTTCGGGCGGAATAGCTGGCTCAGCAGCCCGCCAGAAGTCTCTGCCTCGAGGTCTTTCTGCAGGCGGTCCAGCCGCTCTACGGCACGACGCTGGTCGCTATCGCTGCGCAGCTCCCCCGCAGAGACGAGCTTTTCATACCTCGCCTGCATGCCCGTCATTTCGGGCGCATCTTCTTCACGATACCGGAGAAGGAAGCGACGATGTGGTCGGCCTGTTCGACCTGACCGCGCACGAAAACCATGCTGCCGGTTTCGCGGACGATCTCGGTGACCGCATCGAGCGGCTGATCGGGCTTACCTCCGCCGACGAATTGCGTCGAAAGTTCGAGTGTGACCGAGGGGCCAGCGTTTCCGCTACCGATCGTGTGCATTGTGGTGAAAAGCGAGATGTCGATCAGAGACAGCGTAACGGCACCGTGGATGATGCCCTGTAGGTTCTCGTGCTTGCGCTCGGGGAACATGCGCAGGCGGGCATGGCGGCCGTCGTCATCGACGCGCGTGATGAGCTTGCCCATCACGGCGCCGTTGAACAGCGTATCGTCTTTCAGGTTCCAGTGGCGCCAGCCCGGATTGTCCGGATCGGGTCCGTGTTCGAATACGTCGTCGGGAAGAGCCACGGATCAGATGGCGCGTTCGGCCATCATCTTCTTGGTTTCGGCGATCGCCTTGGCCGGGCTGAGACCCTTCGGGCAGACATTCGCGCAGTTCATGATCGTGTGGCAGCGATACAGGCG
>JABDNC010000188.1 GCA_013001165.1 Erythrobacter sp. | reverse complement strand
TCATCGCCCGACTGGTCGATGGCAGCGAATTCCACGAGTTCAAGGCGCTTTACGGCAACACGCTGGTCTGCGGCTTCGCGCATATCTGGGGCATGCCGGTGGCGATCCTCGCCAACAACGGCGTGCTGTTCTCCGAAAGTGCGCAAAAGGGCGCGCATTTCATCGAGCTTGCATGCCAGCGCCGCATTCCGCTGCTGTTCCTGCAGAACATCTCCGGCTTCATGGTCGGCGGCAAGTACGAGGCCGAAGGCATCGCGAAACACGGGGCGAAGCTCGTCACCGCAGTGGCCACTGCCACCGTGCCCAAGGTCACCGTGGTGATCGGCGGCAGCTTCGGCGCAGGCAATTACGGCATGTGCGGCCGCGCCTACAGCCCCCGTTTCCTATTCACATGGCCCAATGCGCGCATTTCGGTGATGGGTGGCGAGCAGGCCGCGTCAGTTCTCGCTACCGTCCACCGCGATGCCGACAACTGGAGCGAGGAAGAGGCCGAGGCATTCAAGGCCCCGATCCGCCAGAAATACGAGGACGAAGGCAATCCCTATTATGCCACCGCTCGTCTTTGGGACGACGGCGTGATCGATCCGGTCCAGACCCGCGACGTACTCGGGCTCGCCTTTGCGGCAACGCTGGAGGCCCCGATACCGGAGAAGCCGCAGTTCGGCGTGTTCCGGATGTAATCGGCGAAAAACCGTGCACCCCTCTCGCTTTCCCTAGCGTAACTGCTAGGTGCCGAAGCAGGAGAGAGAATGCCCAAAGCCAATTTTCGAAAGCCGTCGCTGCTGAGCCGCATCGTGCGACGGGTCATAATGGTGCTCTATCGCTGGAAGGGCTGGAAGATCGAGGGGGGGTTACCCGATCTCGACAAGTTCGTGATCGCTGGTGCGCCGCATACTTCCAACTGGGATTTCGTCTTCTTCATCGGCGCCACCGCCGAGGAAGGCGTGCAGCCCAATTTCATGGGCAAGCACACGTTGTTCCAGGGCATGATGCGCAACTTCATGTTCGACATGGGCGGCATCTCTGTCGACCGGAGGAAGCGCGCCAACGTCACCGAACAGGTTGCAGAAGAATTCGCCAAACGCGAGCGCCTAGCGCTGGTGATAGCCGCAGAAGGCACACGTTCGACCGACGGCAGCTGGAAATCCGGCTTCTATCATATCGCCCGCGCGGCAAACGTGCCGATCGTGCCTGCCTATGTGAACAACGACACGATGACGCTGGGCTTCGGTCCGCCCATCGTTCCGACAGAAAGCTATGGCGAGACGCTCGCCGAAATCACCCGCTTCATGCAATCCAAGCTCCCGGGTTACCACCGTTTCGAGGTGCTCGAGGCGCAGGCCCGGAAGCTGATCGAGGAGGAACGCGCCCATGGTTGAAATGCTGCTTGTGAACGCCGCCGTGCTGGTGGCTGTCGTGCTGGTCCTTTGGGCCATCTCGGTGAAGATCGACGATGTGTCCTTCATCGACAGCTTCTGGGGCGCGGGCATGGCGCTGATGGCCTTCACCAGCTGGTTGCAGCTGGAGGAGCGCGGCATCCTTGCACATTTGCTGCTGGCGATGACCACCGCATGGGGCCTCCGCCTTGGCATCTACCTCCTCCGCCGCTGGCGCGCGGAGGGTGAGGACAAGCGCTACGAACGCATGCTCAGGAAGGACCGCGAGAAAGGCCGCTTCGCCTTTGCCGCTCTAACCAAGATCTGGCTGGGGCAGGCGGTGCTGCTGTTCCTCGTCTCCTCGCCCGCACAGGTCGGCATTCTTTCTAGCGATCCCGCGCAGCAGGTGACCGCGCTGACGATTGCCGGTCTCGCACTCTATCTCGTGGGCATCTTCTTCGAGTGGGTCGGCGATTGGCAGTTGTCGCAGTTCAAGAAAGACCCTTCGAACAAGGGCAAGGTCATGGACAAGGGCCTGTGGCGCTACACCCGCCATCCGAATTATTTCGGCGATGCTTGTGCCTGGTGGGGCATCTGGCTTGTTGTCGCCAGCGTCAGCTGGGAAGTCGCCCTGTGGACCGTGGCCGGACCGCTTTTCCTGACCTTCACGCTGGTGAAGTGGTCGGGCGCGGCATTGCTCGAGAAGGGCATGAAGCATTCGCGCCCCGGCTACGAGGAATACAAGAAGCGCACCTCCGCCTTCATACCCATGCCGCCCAAGAAAAGCGCTTAATCAAGGCGCAGCGGGGGTTTAACCTTCCGCGTGAATGGCTACATTGGCGCCATTCTTGAGGGGAACAGACGCCCGTGAGCGAAGACGAGATCGAACAGATGCACAGCCGCTTCGCTCGCGAGGCGATGGCGCTGATGGAGCGTACCGGGGAAGAAGTCACCCGGCTGCGACTTGCGGCCGAACTCAAGATCGCCCGTTCGCGTCTGGACATGGTGTTCCCCGAAGACAGGGACCTGTTCGAAGCCATCACGGCCGAATGGTTCGCTCCCTATATCGAGATCATGGACGAGGTCATGGCGAGCGCCCTGCCTCCTCGGCGAAAGATGTACGAGTTTATCGCCCGCCGCTTCATCCGGCTGCAGCGAAGTCTCGATGAAGACCCGGCTGCCTTCCGCCTTTATGTGGAACTGGGCGAACGCTTTTTCGAGTATGCCCAGAGCTATATCGACCTTGGCGACCACTACCTGTGCGAGATCATCGCGGAGGCCCAGGCCGAAGGGCATTTGAAGGACATGGATGTCGATTTCGCGCGATCGGTCATCAACCAGATCGTCTCGACCTATCTCCAGCCCTACAGCATTGCCATGCTCGGCGACCGATTGAGCGAGGACAAGCTCGCCCACATTATCGATGCGATCTTCGACGGGCTGGTGGCGAAGGACGGAGGGGCGAGGTCGACCAAGGGCCTACACGCGGCGTGACGCCAGTATGGCGGGCCGCAAGATACTCTTCATCGGATTGAACTACGCACCCGAGCCGATCGGCATCGGGCCCTATACTGCTGGTCTTGCAGAGGCGCTCGTCGAGCGCGGACATGAAGTTCGCGCTATCGTCGGCCAGCCCTACTATCCCGACTGGAAGCTTTACCCGCAGTACCACCGGCGCTGGAAAGCGAGCGTGGAGAACGGCGTGCAAATCATGCGCTGCCCGCACTACATCCCGGCCAATCCCACCGGCAGCAAGCGCATGGCCCATCATGCCAGCTTCGCGAGCAGCGCCTATCCTGCCGCGCGCCGGGCAAGGCGCGAGATGAAGCCGGACCTTGTCTTCACGGTCGCGCCGTCGATGATCGCCGCGCCGGTTGCCGCGCGGATGGCGCGGCGAGCCGGTGTGCCGCTGTGGCTTCACATACAGGATTTCGAGGTCGGAGCGGCGCTTGCAACCGGGCTGATCGGCAAGTCCAGCCGCACGGCCGATGCTGCCGCCCAGTTCGAGCAGCGCATGCTGCGCCGGGCCGATCTCATCTCCACGATCAGCCACCCCATGTGCGAGTTATTGCGTGACAAGGGTGTGGCCGAGCAGCGCATCATCGAAATGCGCAACTGGGCCAACCATGCATCGGGCATCGAGGCAGGCGATGGCGCATCGCTGCGCCGAGAATGGGGCCTCGATGGGAAAACCGTCGCGCTGTACGCCGGAAATATCGCGAACAAGCAGGGCCTCGACGTGGTGATCGAGGCGGCTGCGATGCTGCGGGAGCGCGAGGACATCGCTTTCGTCATTTCGGGCGAAGGGCCCAACCGCGCCAATCTCCAAGCCCTCGCAAAGGGCTTGCCCAACGTTAGCTTCCGCGACCTCCAGCCGGAAGAGCGGGTCGGCGACCTGCTCAAGCTGGCAGACATCCACCTGCTGCCGCAATTGCGCGATGCTGCCGACCTCGTCCTGCCTTCGAAGCTGGGCAACATGCTCGCATCCGGCAGGCCGGTCGTCGCGACGGTCCAGCCCGGCACCGGCATTGCCCGCGAATTGGTCGACTGCGGCATCGTCGTGCCGCCAGAAACACCGCATGCAATCGCCGAAGCGGTCGAGGCACTCGCGGGGCATGCCGGCTATCGCGCGCATATGGGCGAAAAGGCGCAGGAGCGTGCCGCATCGCACTGGGCGAAAGGCGCTATCGTCGATCGCTTCGAAGAAGGCATGGAGCGTTTGCTCGGCTAGAGACCAAGCTTCTCGAGCAACGCGGCGATAGAATCGCGGTAGCTGTCGGCATTGCGCAATCGCGCTTCGTCGATCGCCGCGAGGCGCATCGAATGAAGCAGGTCGCGGTTCGCGATCAGCGTCGCCATCGCTTCTTCGACGCCGCCCGCATCGGGCCGACCCAGAACGAAACCGCTCCTATCGCTGGCGCCGAGACCCGCGGCGGCCGTCTGGATGATCGCGAGGCCCGAAGCCATCGCCTCCGGCAGCACGAGCGCAGAGCCTTCATTGTGACTCGGAAACACGAGAGCATGGTGTTCGCGCATGATGGCCGGCACTTGGGCGCGCGGAACCGCTCCCACGATATCCACCGTGTCGCGGTAGCGGGCGAGGCTATGCCCGGGCATAGCCACCTGTCCGAGCAGGGTCAGCCGCGCCGACCCTTTCGGGAGTTTGTCGAATGCTTCGAGGACATGCTGGACACCTTTTCGAGCCGATACCTGCCCGGCAAACAGGAAGCGAAGCGGTTCGGGCTCGGGGAGATAGGCCGGTTCGACATCGCTCCCGAACAGCGCCGCATCGAAACCATAAGGCAGCAACTCGAGCTTGTCCGCCACGCCCTCGACCTGTGAATAGGTGCGGATCGTGTCCATCACGAACGGGCTGCCACACACGATCTTGTCGGCGGCCGTGAATTCCGCATCGTCCATCGCGATCTTGTTCACACCCCAGGCCGGTGAGCCCTTGCCGAGCCAGTCGCCATGAGTTTCGGCGATGCGCTCGCGCTCCTCGTTCCAGGAACGGCTGTCGGCCATGGTGCGGTCGAGGATCTTGTAACAATCGGCTGCGCGCGGATCTTCGAAAGCGGTCTCGGACGATCCGTCATAGCCCCACAGGACCATTGGCCCTTCGCGTGCGGCCATCCCCGCGACCTTTCGTCCGAAAGCAGCGTTGAGCGCCGCGTCCAGCCGTATGGCGAGTTCTGTCGCCCCTAGCCTCGAAGCGATCCTCTCCGGCAATTCGTAGCGCGCCATGGCCCTGACCTTGGCCGGATCAAGGCCGCGAGATGCAAAGCGCGACAATTCGGCACGGAGGGGAGCAGACAATGCACCCGGCAAGGCGCTTGTCATTCGGCGTATGCGGCTGCCGGGATGATCGAACAACCCGGTCGCAAGGAACGCCAGCCTGCCAAGCTGTTGCAGCGCCAGCGCGGTCTGGCGACTGTGTTGGGTACCGGGATGGAAGACCGCGACCTGCATCGTTGCAAGTCTCTAGCGGGCTGAATGCGAAAGCCAAAAAGCATTTTCCTACCGCCGAGCAGGTGATTAACCGGATTGGCTCATCTTATCCAAACTAGGAACCGAAAACGATGAGCGATCCCATTCCCCTCCAGACACCCGCGGGCTTTGCAACCGCCTTCGCGCTAGGCCTCGACGATGGATCGGGCAATCTCGCGCTGGTGTCCGACACGCGCCCGCTTCCGGTGCAGACGACACCGCCCGCGGCACCTGCGGCGCTTGAAGGACAGGCATCGAGCGATATCCTTGCCGGCCCTTTCGCGCCCTCGGCCCTTTCCACGATCTACTGCAACCTGTCGGGCGACTGGACCGGCAGCGTCACCGTCAGGCGATCCACCGATGCCGGTTCGACCCTCCATCCCCTGACGCTTGCAGGCGGCGCATGGGGCATCTTCACGGCCAACGCGTGCGAACCCGTTTGGGAGGAAAGCGAGGCAGGCGCAACGCTCTGGCTCGACTGCAAGATCGCTTCGGGCACGCTGAGCTACAGGCTGTCGCAATGAGCGCGCTCACGCTACCCGCACTGGGGCTCGCCAATCGCGCCGCGCAGGCCCTGCCTGCGCTGTTCACCGACTTTGCTTCGCGCACTCCTCCGGCGGAAGTCGTCCAGATCGATACGACCGGTCACACCATCCCCGGCAAGGGTGCAGCGCGCTATATCTGCGACACCCTGTGCAACGATGCACTGCTCGCCGCCCATCCCCGCTTCGTGACGAGGACCGCCAACAACCGGATCTTCCGCCTGTTGCCCGACAGGAGTTCGCTCGCTGTCGAACAGGGCGGTGCTGCCGGTGACGGATCGGTGAACGACCAACCCGCGATCCAGGCCGCGATCGACTACGCGCATGCAAACGATGCTGCCGAGGTTCGGTTCGAAGCACCGGCCTATCGTCTAGATTGCCCGCCTCGCCTGTCGCCGGCAGAGGACAAGCGCGCCGAAGACGGCCATCCGCTCGTGGTGCGTCGATCCATCGCTCTCAGAGGGCATGCCGCGCGGCGCACCGTGCTCGATTTCCGCGCGCTTGATGGCGATGATCCGGAGAGCGAATACCAGCTGGTCGCGACCTCCGGCAGCGATCCCGCGCTTGCGGTCTGGCGGGGTGGCGCTCTCTACCTGCAGGGCGATATCGCGAATCCCGGCGCTGGCCAGCGAAGCATCGGGAGACTGGAAATCGATCGCCTCGTATTGAAGGGCAACCGGCAGCATACCGGCGCCTATGAATGGCCTGCCGATGCGCAGACCGGCGATGGCTGGGATATCACCGACAAGGCGCTGTGGGTGCAGGACTGTTTCGTGGGTGAGATCATTTGCCGCGACACCGACATGGTGGGCTGGAAAGGCGAAATCTTCTTCACGGCGGGCGAGGCCGATGCAGTCGAACGCATCGAACTTCACAACTGCCGCTTTGCCACCAGCAACGGCAGCGCGCTCAATCCAGGTGTCGACGCGGAGATACTGGCCGTCGACAGCAGCTTTGGCGATTGCTTCCAGGCGCAGGAGGACGTGGCGAAAAGCCGGGCCGTCTATCGCAATTGCACATGGCACGATTGCGACGCGATGGGGCTCGGCAGCGGATCGACCAACGGCGTGCTCTACGCCCAGGCCTATCCCACGCGGGACGAAACCGCTGCACCGCCGATGACGCTGCTCGAGAATTGCGAGTTTCGGGATATCCGTTCGCTGCGCTTCGCCAGCTGGGTGCGCGGCAGCATCCGGACAGTCGATTGCAGCATTTCCCTGAACGGCGGCGAGGCGCTGGCGCTGCGCGACACCGATCTGTCGATCGAATCGTGGCTGGACCGCAAGACCGGCATCCACGCGCTCGAGTTCTACGGGGTCGATACGCTGACCGAGCCGATGCCCGGCGCACCTGCAGGCATCTACAAGCTTCCGCCGTCGCATGTGCGCATCCGACTCTCGCATCACCGCACGCGCTATGCAGCAGAGCAAGGCAACCAATGGCTCGGCTGTTTCTGGACCGGCTATGTCGATCGTTCGTGCGAGCTGCATATCTCCGGCGAGACGGTGGGTGGCGGTGTGCCGAACGGCGGCGGCGCTCCGATATCGATGCCCCGCGTCCACTATGCGCCCGCTGAACCGACCAGCAATTTCTGGGCGCGCGGCTGGTACAAGCTGCCGCAGATCACCGGCTCGGGCGAGATATTGCCATGTGCGCCACGCATGACGGTGGAGATGGCCAGCGGGATTATCGCGGACATGACGCTTGCCCGCACCACGCTTGGCGGGGCCGATCATGGATATGTCGACGGCCAACGCATTCGATTCGTGAAAGAGGGTGCAACCGGATCTATCCGTTTCACCAAGGGCGCGTCCAATTCCTTCGGCGTGCGCGAGACGCGGGTGCTCGACAATGCCTATGACTGGATCGAGTTCAGCTACAACCGCGATTGGCAGCGGTGGGAAGAGGAAGCCTTCTTCTCCGACGCCTGAGCCTTGCGACAGCAGATGGGAGGGGATTAATTTCCCCTCCCGCTTGCCGATGGGCCGCCCATGCGGAATCTATTCCGCCATGGCGATTCTCTCCGACAAATGGATCCGCGAGGCGGCAACGACCCGCGGCATGATCGAACCCTTTACAGAGGCCCAGCGCCGCGAGGGGAACATCAGCTACGGTCTTTCGAGCTTCGGCTACGACGCGCGGGTGGCGGACGAGTTCAAGATATTCACCAATATCGACAATGCCATCGTCGACCCGAAGGATTTCGCCGCGACCAGCTTTGTCGATCGTCAGACCGATGTTTGCGTGATCCCGCCCAACAGCTTCGCGCTCGCGCGCACGGTCGAATATTTCCGTATTCCCGACGACGTACTGGTCATTTGCCTCGGCAAAAGCACTTATGCGCGCTGCGGGATCATCGTGAACGTCACGCCGCTCGAGCCGGGCTGGGAAGGCCATGTGACGCTGGAGTTTTCCAACACCACGCCCCTGCCCGCGAAGATCTACGCCAACGAGGGCGCCTGCCAGTTCCTGTTCCTGAAAGGAAACGAGCGGCCCGAGGTTACCTATGCCGACCGTGCGGGCAAATACATGGGCCAGCGCGGCGTTACCCTGCCCCGCCTCTGAACGCAGTTCGGCGCTGACCCTGCGTCTTTGACTCTTCGCGCGGCTGCGCGCACATCTTTCCGCACACAGTGGAGAGAAGAGACATGGCTGACAGGGAATTCGACATCATCGTCTATGGCGCGACCGGCTATACCGGACGCCTCGTCGCCGAGCATTTCGTGCGCGAGTACGGCAGCGCCGCAGACGGTCCCAAATGGGCGATGGCCGGGCGCAGCGAAGACAAGCTGACCGCAGTGCGCGACGAGATCGGAGCGCCCTCCACGACGCCGATGATCGTTGCCGATGCATCCGACCCAGCCAGCCTCGAGGCCATGTGCAAGCGCACCAAGGTCGTCCTCACCACCGTAGGCCCCTATCAGCTCTATGGCGATGCGTTGGTCGAAGCCTGCGTGAAAACCGGCACCGACTATGCCGACCTGTGCGGCGAACCTGCGTGGATGGCCGAAAAGATCGCACAGCACCACGATGCGGCGAAGAAAAGCGGAGCGCGCATCTGTTTCTCGTCCGGCTTCGATTCCATCCCCTTCGATCTCGGCGTGCTGATGCTCCAGAAGGAAGCGAAGGCTCGTGAGGGCTCGCCCGCTCCGCGCGTGAAGGGCCGCGTCCGCGCCATGCAGGGTACCTTTTCAGGCGGTACTGCCGCCAGCCTCGGCGCGACGATGAAGGCGGCTATGAAAAACCCCAAGATCATCGGCATGCTGCGCGATCCCTTCGCGCTCACGCCTGACTTCGAAGGGCCGGACCAGCCTTCGGGCATGGTGCCGCGGTATGAAGACGAGCTCGGCAAATGGGCCGCGCCTTTCGTCATGGCCCCGATCAACACCAAGAACGTTCACCGTACGAACTTCCTCCTCGGCCATCCTTACGGCGAAGACTTCCGCTACGACGAGATGGTGCTCACCAGCCCGGGCGATGCGGGCAAGGCTGCCGCCAATGCCATGGTCGAGATGATGAAGAATCCGTTCGGCGCCAAGCCGCCAAAGCCGGGTGAGGGCCCGACCAAGGAAGAGCGCGAGAACGGGTTCTACGATGTCCTGTTTACGGGCGAATGGCCCGACGGAAAGTCGATCAGATACGCGGTGAAGGGCAAGTTCGATCCGGGCTATGGCTCGACCAGCCGCATGCTCGGTGAAACCGGCATGGCGCTGCTCGAAAGCAATGCCGAGGGAGGTGTCGGCACGCCCGGCTCATTCCTCGGCGAAGCCTTGGTGGAACGGCTTCGCAACCGCGCCCACCTCAGCTTCGAAGTCGAGGGCTAGCCCGCTTTTAGATGCTCATCCGAACTGCCAGGCTGACGTTGCGGCCGGGCAGGGGGACGAAATCCTTGGTGAAGCTCGAATGTCGGCGCGCCGTCTCGTCGAGCAGGTTTTCGGCCTTCAGAATGACCGTCACAGCCGGATCGCCGCGAAGCGGGCGCCAGCTGGCGCTTGCGTTCAGCAGTGTGAAGCCGTCGGTCTCGGTCTCGAAGGGCGAGACATCGCGCTGCGCACCGAACCATTCGACCTCGCCGCGCAAGCTGAAGTCGCCCGCATCGGCTTCTAGCGCACCGAGGAGACCGAGCGGCGGAATGCGCGGGACATTGCTGCCGTCATCCAGCTCTGCATCGATGTATTCTGCGCGGAAATCGGCGCGCAGGTCGAGGTTGTCGCCGTTGTAGAAGTTCCAGACCACCTCGCCCTCGACACCCGAATAGGTCGCGTCCTGCTGGAGGTAGAGGAAGACCGGAAGCTCGTCTTCCTCTTCGCCATTCGCGCTGAGGTAGATGTAGTTGTCGAACCAGTTGCGATAGGCGGCGAGCGAAAATTCGAAATCGCCAGC
>JABDNC010000169.1 GCA_013001165.1 Erythrobacter sp. | reverse complement strand
AAAGATATCGAGAGCCGCTGCGTTGATCATGTGGCGTCGTCCTCAAGCCGGTAAGCAGGCAGTCTGTGGGCACTATCTCGATCGATTGAGTGAACCTGCAGGTTTCTGACGTGCCGTAGGGCACGTGTGGATGCCGCGATCTGCTGGGCGAGTTTCTTCGTTCCTTCTTTTTGCTCAAGCGCCCAGCCGAGGTCCTGAAGATGCTTTTTCAGATGGGCGACGGGTTGCAAGGCCTGCTCGATGGCTTTGAGCGTTTCGGGACTGAAATTGACGGTCTGGATATCTTTAAGTGCGCCTTGAAACTCATTCACCTCGGTGACGCTCGGATAGCTCTCCCGTACTCGCTCAGCGAACCGGCTGGCTTCAGCAATCGTTGCAAGCGCTCGACTGGCCCCGCTTCTTTCGCGCTGTGAGCGCACAACGCCTTCGATTGCCGGTAAGGTCCTTCGAGGCACAAGCTTCAGTTCGAGGTCGAGCGCGCGCGCTATTTCGACAAGGCTGGAAATCTGTAGGTCTACATTCCCGCCTTCGATTTTGGAGATGTGGCTTTGGGGCAAGCCTACCCGTTCACCCAGCTGTTTCTGGGTAAAGCCTTTTGCTATCCGAGCCGCTTTGATGCTTGCGGCGATGTCTTCGATTGCCGTGCTCATAAATATAGTTCTGCATATGTTGATCGACGTTTATATGTTTTAGCATATACAAAGGTTTCTCAAAAAGCAAGAGAAATCTGTAGCGACATATATGGCTGACTAATCATATGTCATTGCATATCATGGACGGAGATTGACGGGCATAAAGCGCGAGCAGTCGTCACTTCGCAGAACCATTTTCGGATTTTTTCTCCCGATCCTTCGATGACAGAGCTTTCGCCCAGAGGCCTGCCGATTAGTCAGGAGCGCGAACGGCGGCAATGCGCCCCAATGTCGGACGTAGCCATCCGAGATCTTAGCTCCCGAAAGCGGACATTCTCTGCGGCCATTCCGGCCAAGGAGAATGACAATGACCTATTCACAATTTGATCCTGCTTCTCAAAACCGAGTGCCTTGGAACTTCGGTGCTAAGATCGGTCCCAAGCGTCCATTCAATCAAAAGCAGATTTGGGCGATCCGTTTCTTTCTTGATCGCGAGGAGCGCATAAGAGACCGCGCTCTGTTTGACTTGGCGATCGATAGCAAACTGCGAGGCTGTGATCTCGTCGAGCTCAAAATCGGCGACCTAGTCAGCGGCCCGGAAATCCGGACGCGAGCAACAATCACGCAGCGCAAAACAGGTCGACCTGTTCAGTTTGAGATCGCATCAGATGCGCGTGCAAGCCTGTTTGCGTGACTCGAGCTCAGATGTGGTGACGTGGAGGACTTCGTCTTCCCGAGCAGAGTTGATCAAACACGCCACTTGAGCACGCGACAGTACGCGCGGCTTGTTGATGAGTGGGTGACGGCTATTGGCTTGCGTCCTGAGGAATACGGCACCCACTCACTGCGCCGGACCAAAGCTTCAATCATCTACAAAGCCACAGGCAACATACGTGCAATCCAGATACTGCTCGGTCATTCCAAGATCGAGAACACCGTGCGGTATCTTGGTGTCGACATTGAAGATGCTCTTACTCTCGCTGAGAAAACTGAGATCTGACTGGAGTTGGGCGCTGATCTCAAATGGCCCAGCGTCCGCTTCTGGAGGTGAATGCGGACAATGCTTGTTCTACCCTGCGCCGATCACAAAACCGGTAACGGTTGAGCCAACGCTTCGACCTAGGACGGTCCATGCAAGAGCGAGGATCGAAAGTTGCTCACGAGCTTCCGCAAATCCGAGGCTGCCGCATAAGCTGCGGGTATCACCAACAATGTCAGGAAGGTAGATGTCGTGAGACCGCCGATAATGATGAATCCCATGGGGTTTCTCCATTCCGCAGCGTCTGACTGTGCCAATGCGACGGGCATCATTCCGAAAACGGCAGCCAGCGCGGTCATGAGGACTGGTCGCAGCCGTTCCGGCGCGGCATCGCGCATGGCCGCAGCAGCATCTTTGCCAGCATCGCGGAACTGGTTGGCGCGATCGACAAGCAGGATGCCGTTTTTCATCACGATACCCATAAGCGCAATCATGCCGATTTGCGCAAACAAGCTCATTTCCTGACCTGCTGCCCACATGAGAAAATACGCGCCCGAGAAGGACAGCGGCGCGGTGAGCATGATGATGATCGGTTGCCCGAAGCTGTTAAACTGGCTTGCGAGGACAATGTAGAGTGCGACAATCGCTAAGATGAAGGCAAAGATAATGGCCTCGCTCGTTTCAGCGAGGCGGCGCGCTGTGCCTTCCATTTGGGTAGACAGTCCAGCTGGCGGTGGGTTGGCGGCAAGCAAGCCCTCTAAATCCGAGACGGCCACGCTCAACGGAACACCCGGCGCGGTATTGGCGAGCACCGAAATCTGGCGCGATCGATCAATGCGTTCGATTTCTGCGGCGTTCAGCGTGACATCAATGTCGGCAATTGCTGCCAAATCGACCAGACTGCCCTGCGCTGTCCTGAGGGGCAGCGCCTCTATGTCGCTCAATCGCTGTCGCTCGCTTTCCTCCAACCGGACCCGAACGTCGTAGCGGCGTCCACCCGTCTCGAACGTCCCGGCATCGCTCCCGCCTACGAGTGTCCGCGAAGCTGCCGCAAGGTCGCGCGCAGAAATACCGAGATCCGCCGCCCGATCACGGTCGAGCGCGATCTGCAACTCAGGTCTGCCACCCTCGTATGTGGAGCGCACGTCTACGAAATCAGATCGCGCGGACAGCTCGCTTTCGAGCCATTGCGCGTAGCGATTGATTGTGGCGGTATCCGGCCCTGTGATGATCAGCTCTATCGCGGTCTGTCCGACCCCGGCACCGGAAACCCACGGGACTTCCTCCACCGCGACTTGGCGTGCCTTCGGGACTCCGTCGAGTGCTGCCTGGCGTGCGAAGGTCATTATATCGTCTTGCGTCACGTCGCGTGACCGTTTGTGCGAAAGGCCGACATAGATATCGAGCTCGTTGATCTTTGGATTGGTCCCGCTGCCCGCACTGACAAAAACGAGTTCGACTTCGGGATTTTCGCGCAGAGCGGCATCCACCTGCTGCGCTGCATCCTTTGCCCCGGCTATCCCTGTGCCGAGCGGTAGCTTGATCGTGACGAGAAATTCCGAGCGGTCCGTAGTGGACATGAATGTGCTGGGCACGAGCGCCGCAAAAACCCCCCCCACGAATACGCTGGCAAGGGCGCCGCCTAGTACGACGTAGCGGCGGCGGATCGCCCAAGATACGAGCCTTTCGTAGCGTTGTCGCATCCCGACATGGAATCGCTCTATGCGTGCGAACCAGCCGCTCTCCTTTCCTTCGGGACGCAGCAACCGGGCCGAAAGCGCGGGTGTGAGCGTGAAGGCAACCAGCATCGAGACGCTGACGGAGAAGACGATTGCAAGACCGTATTGAAAGAAAAAGCGGCCAACTATTCCTTCCATAAACGCGATTGGCACGAACACTGCCAAAGTCGCAAAAGTTCCAGCCAGAACAGCCAACGCAACCCGCTTAGTGGCTGCGTGAGCCGCTCCAGTTGCGTCAGCACCTTCATCGACATCATTTTGAACTGCTTCGACGACGACGATCGCGTCATCGACCAGCAGGCCGATAGCGACCGTCAGCGCTAACAAAGTGACCATGTTGATCGTGAAATCGAACGCCGCAAAGGCAATGAAGCTTGCGACTATCGAAGTGGGGATCGCCAGCAATACTATGATCGTAGCGCGCCAACTGAGAAGGAAAAGGAATGTCACCGCGACCACCAGAACCACGGCAATTAACAGGTCGAACAGCACGTCTCCGATGGCCTGTTCGATGAAGCGAGAAGTGTCGCGCGCGATGACGAAGGTGACGCCTTCTGGTGCCGAAGCTCGCAGCTCCTCAATGTCGGCGCGGATGTGTTCGGCGACGGCGACTGTGTTCTCACCGCTTTGCTTGCGGACTTCAAGAACAACGCCTGGTTCACCGTCGAGCTGAGCATAACTGGCCTCGTCTTCAATCGAGTCTTCTACCCGCCCGACGTCGCCGATCCGAACGGTTTGGCCATTGGGTCGATAGGCGATGGGTATGGCCGCGAATTCTGCCGCGCTATCCGCTTCGGCGAGTATGCGGACACCGAATTGGCGCGCGCGCCCCTCGGTGACCAACCGACCACCCGGCAGTTCGGAGTTCTCGCGCTGAATTGCGCCGAGTACGTCGTCCGCAGTCACTCCGCGAGCACGCATTGCCGGCGCATCGAGCCAGATACGCATTTCTCGCTTGCGTCCGCCGACCAGCTCGACTGAACCGACGCCGGGGACGCGCTGTAAACGCTCCTTGACCTCCTCGTCTGCGAAAGCGGTCAAGTCACGAGCGGGCATGTCCCCCGACATGAGAACCGAGAGAATAGGCGCGGCATCGGGATCGACCTTTTCGATGACCGGTGATTCGGAATCGGCAGGCAGATCGGCTCCAAGCCGCGACATTTTGTCGCGCACCTCCTGCGCTTTCACATCGGCATCTTCCTCGAGTTCGAATTCGAGATTGACGATGCTCACACCCTCCGCACTGGTCGACCGCATCTGACGCAATCCCGCAATGGTATTGAGCTGTTCCTCGACAATGTCGGTAACTTCGGTCTCCACGGTTCCGGGCGAGGCGCCAGGAAGCGCCGTCGTTACTGAAACGTATGGAAACTCCACCTTTGGGAAAAGGTCGACGCCGAGCCGATTGAACGAAACAAGTCCCAGCACCACGAGCGAGGCGATCAGCATCGTAGCGAAGACGGGGCGCCGGATCGATACGTCAGCGAGCCACATATCAGTCTGCATCGCTCATTTGGCGGGACTCTACTGGTTCACCGTCACGCAAAGTCGAAGGCGGATCGAGGACCAATTCATCCCCTGCGGCCAAGCCTGAAAGAATGCGCACCCGATCAAGATCGATGCTCTCGAAAGTAACTTCGCGCCCATGTGCCTTCCCGTTTTCAACAATGAAAACGTGCGCGGCAGCACTATCGCCACGGATTGCGGTTCGAGGGAGGATTATCGCCGAAACGGGTGGGACGTTGATTTCAGCGCGAGCCCCCAAACCTGAGCTGATGCGATAATTTGGATTGGCAATCGGCAGCCGCAATTCGACCATCCGGCTCTCAGGGTCGACCCGGTCGTTGATAATATAGACTATGCTATCAATCGGCTCGTCGAACCCTTCGATGTAGACGCGAGCGGGCATATTTCGCCGAAAGGCGTCAACATATTCCTGTGGCGCGTTCACGATGGCGGCGACCGTTCCGAGCTCCTGCAATTGGAGCGCTGCTGATTGACCGCCCATCGAAAAGCGGTTGTTGAGGTAGACCCCTTCATCGACCAACCGAGCGGTAACAACGCCATCGTAAGGCGCTCGCGTGATGGTATCAGATAACGCTTGCTGCGCGGTGCCGAACACTGCCTGAGCCTGCGTTTTTTGCGCTCGTGCAACGGCAAGTTCCGTTTCGACCGCATCGACCTGCGCGTTTGATACAAAACCCTTAGGTGCAAGCGCAATAACGCGCTCGTAGCGCCGTTCTGCCTCGATCGCTCGGGCGCTAGCTAGATCGACGGCGGCCTGCGCTTCGGCGACGCGCCGCTGGTAATCAGCCTGACGGATACGAAAGAGTGGTTGGCCCCGCGATACCCTGTCGCCGACCTTTACGAAAATGCGCTCAACCGGCCCCTCTGCGAGCGCTCCGATCGAACTGCTTTGCTTGGCTGCAATGGTGCCGAATGCTTTTACTGGTTCTGCGAGCAATTCGGGTTCGACGACCATTGTCTGAAC
>JABDNC010000157.1 GCA_013001165.1 Erythrobacter sp. | reverse complement strand
CTCCGATTCAGGCGGTGAAAGACGGCACGATCGAGATCGTCCCGAAGAGCTGGGAAAAGACCTTCTTCAACTGGATGGAGAACATCCAGCCATGGTGCGTCAGCCGCCAGCTCTGGTGGGGTCACCGCATCCCCGCGTGGTACGACGCCGAGGGCAAGGCCTATGTGGCCATGACCGAGGAAGAAGCGCAGGCGCAGGCCGGTGAAGGCATGGCCCTCACCCGCGACGAGGACGTGCTCGACACGTGGTTCTCAAGCGCGCTGTGGCCCTTCGCCACGCTCGGCTGGCCGGACAAGACCGACCTGCTCGACAAGCACTATCCCAACGACCTGCTTATCTCCGGCTTCGACATCCTGTTCTTCTGGGATGCGCGCATGATGATGCAGGGCATGCACCTCACCGGGAAGGCACCCTGGCCGCGGCTCTATCTCCACGGTCTCGTGCGTGCAGCGGACGGTGCGAAGATGTCCAAGTCCAAGGGCAATGTCGTCGACCCGCTCGGACTCATCGACCAGTACGGCGCCGATGCACTCCGCTTCTTCATGTCGGCGATGGAAAGCCAGGGCCGCGACATCAAGATGGATGAGAAGCGCGTCGAGGGCTATCGCAACTTCGCGACAAAGCTCTGGAATGCCACGCGTTTCTGCCAGTCGAACGGCATTGGCGCGAGCACCAGCATTGAGGCTCCCGCCGCGACGCAGGCGGTCAACAAGTGGATCATCGGCGAAGTCGTCGAGACTAAGAATGCGCTCGAACAGGCGATGGCCGACCTGCGCTTCGATGCCGCCGCGAACACGATCTACCACTTCGTGTGGGACCGTTTCTGCGACTGGTACATCGAGCTCATCAAGGGCAATTTCGACGAGGAAACCAAGGCGGTCGCCGGCTGGGCGCTCGACCAGATCCTCGTCATGCTCCACCCCTTCATGCCCTTCATCACCGAAGAACTGTGGTCGAAGCAGGGCGACCGTCCGGACTACCCGCTGATCACCGCCAAATGGCCCGATCCGCAGGCAGAGGTCGATTCAGAAGCCAAGGCCGAGATCGACTGGATGATCGCGCTCACCAGCGCGGTGCGCACGGCCAAGAACGAGCTCGGGATTGCCCCGGGCGCGAAGCTCGAAGCATTCTGCCCCTCGCCATCGACGCTGGGCCGCAAGGTCGTCGAGGAGAACGCAGCGGCTATCGAACGCCTCGCGCGCCTCACGCCGGTGAACTTCGCCGAAGCACCCGGAGGTGCCGCAATGCAGGTTGCCGCGGGCGACGATGCTTTTATCGTCCCGCTCGAAGGCGTGATCGATATCGAGGCCGAGAAGGCGCGCCTCACCAAAGCCATGGAGGCCTCGACCAAGGAAGCCAAATCGCTCGAGGGACGCCTGAACAACGCCAACTTCGTCGAACGCGCCAAGCCCGAGGCCGTCGAGAAGGCACGCGCCGATTACGCGCACCACACGGCGGAGATCGAACGCTTGAAGGCCGCGCTCACGCGCCTAGGTTAGGCGCATGAAGCTCGATCACATGGTGGTGCTGGTTCGCTCGCACGAGGCGAGCCTGCCCTGGTACGCGGCCTTGCTGGACCTCATCGGTTTCACCAAGACGCGCGACCACGTGTGGACGAGCGATGACGAGCTGAGCATCGACTTCAAGCAGGCCAAGGCCAGCACTTCGGATTACGAGCGCTATGCGCCCGGCCTGAACCACCTGGGCTTTACCGCACCCAACATGGCTGCGCTCGATGCCGTGCGCGATGGCATGGCCGCAGCCGGCTTCGAAATACCGGAAAAGCAGGCATTCGAAGGCGAGACCGCGACATTCTTCCGCGATCCGGAAGGCATGCGCGTCGAAGTGACGGTGTATAGCTGACATGGCGCTCGTCCTCGCCACCGATGACGACGGCGGGCCGGAGATCTTCGCCTCCGTGCAAGGTGAGGGCCCGAGTGCTGGCATGCCGGTCGCCTTCATGCGGCTGTCGCGCTGCAATCTTGCCTGCGAGTGGTGCGACACGGCCTACACCTGGCATTTTGAGGGAGATAACCGCCCGCACCGCGACGGCGTGACTTTCGAGCGCAAGGCGAACCAGATCACGCTGGACGAGGAAGAGGTGGCCGCGCACATCCAGACGCTCGGTCAGGAACGTCTCGTCATCACGGGAGGCGAGCCGCTGCTGCAGGCGCCTGCACTTGCCAAACTGCTCGACCTGCTGCCCGATATCTCGGTCGAGATCGAGACCAACGGAACCACCAAGGCACCCGTCGCGCTCGATATCCGGATCGACCAGTTCAACGTCAGCCCGAAGCTGTCGCACAGCGGCAATCCGGCAGACCTCGCGCTGATCCCCGAACGGCTCGATGCCTATGCCACCGACCCGCGCGCATGGTTCAAGTTCGTGATTGCCGAACCTTCGGATGTCGACGAGGTGCTGGCTCTTCGCGACCGCTACCGCTTCAAGCCCGGTCACGTCTTCCTCATGCCCGAAGGCACGGACAGCGAGACATTGAGAACGCGCGAGAAGTGGCTAGCGGACCTCTGCCTGAAGCATGGCTTCCGCATGAGCGACCGCTTGCATATTCATTTGTTTGGCGACACTCGCGGGACTTAACCCTGTGAACGCCAGCGCTGTACGGTGCGCTGGACGATGTCTTCCTCGCCGCCCGGGTTGTTCCACATTTCGACGAAGCTCGGGTCTTCCGACGCCGGACGCTTGACCTCTTCGAGGTTGTCGAAGCTCACGCGGATGGGAATGGCCACACCCTCGCCGCAGATGATGCACTCGCGGTTACGAAGTGCCGGGATCGCGTCGAGGAAGCCTCGTGCACCTTCGGGCATGGCCGCGCGCACGAAGTCCTGGTCTCGGTCGTTGTTCAAACGCATCGAGATGATCGTGCCGCACTGCGACAGCACACCTTCGGCAAGGTCCGAAGGACGCTGCGTGATGAGGCCCAGCGAGATACCGTATTTACGGCCTTCCTTGGCGATTCGGCCGAGGATGGTGCCGACCGAGTTGCCGTCGGCATTCTTCTCGTTGGGCACATAACGGTGCGCTTCTTCGCAAACCAGCAGGATCGGCGTCGTCTTTTCCTCGCGGCCCCAGATGGCAAAATCGAACACGAGGCGGCTGAGGACTGCGACCACGGTCGAGGTCACGTCCGAAGGCACGCCGGAAACGTCGATGATCGAGATCGGCTTGCCGTTCGAGGGCATGCGGAAAATCTTCGAGATGAACTCGGCCATGGTGTCGGCCACGAGCATGCCGGAGAACATGAACTGGTAGCGCGGATCTGCCTTGAGCTCGTCGAGCTTGTTCTTGATGCGCATGTAGGGCGCCGAGTTCGTCGCCTTGTCGAGCTTGCCCATCTGGTCCTGGATCTCGTTGGAGAGGTCCGAAAGCAGGTAGGGGATAGGCGAATCGACTGTGATCTTGCCCATGGTCTGGGCCAGCTTGCTCTTGCTGCGCGCCTTCAGGAGACACTTGGCGAGAATGTCGGCATCTACTTGCCGCTCGTTACCGTTGCTGGTGAGCAGAACTTCGCAGTGCTCCTCGAAATTCATGATCCAATACGGCATCTGCAGGTTCGAAACGTCGAGGATGACGCCCGTCTGACGGAACGCGGCCGAATACTCGCCGTGAGGGTCGATCATCACGATGTGACCTTCGGGCGCCGCCTCGCAGATGCGGTGCAGGATCAGCGCGGCACTGGTCGACTTACCGGTACCGGTCGAACCGAGCAGCGCGAAGTGCTTGCCGAGCATGGCGTCGACGTACAGGCCGGCGCGAATGTCCTTGGTCGGATAGACCTTGCCGATCGTGACCGCACTGCGTCCATCGCTGGCGTAGACCTGCTTCAAGTCGGCAGTCGACGCCGGATAGACCAGCGCGCCCGGGACCGGGTAGCGCGTAACACCGCGGCGGAACCCGTGGAGCTTGCCCGTCAGCTTTTCCTCGATCCCCTCACCGAGGAAGTCGATATTGGCGAGAATGCTGCCGGCCTTGCGGTCCTGCTTCTGGTTGCGGACGCTGGCCAGCAGCCAGCTGTTGCCGATGCGGATCTTGATCTGCGAACCGACCTGTCCGGCCATCGCGATTGCAGGGTCGCTATCCTCGCCGCATTCGGTCAGGCGCTGGAGATCGATGGCGATCATCGATCCTGAACCTGCGATTTCGAGCACGACGCCGATAGGCTGCATGGCATTGTCGCTAATGGGCTCCTCTTCCACGGGCTCTTTCGGCTCGGGTTCAGGGGCAGGCTTGGGTGCGAGGTCCGAAGGACGCGGCGGCGCGTCGCCAAGTTTAGCGGCAGGAGCAGGCGCAGGAGCGGCTTCGACCGGAGCCTGCACCTGCGGTTCCGGTTGCGGCGTCACCGGCGCTTCGGCTTCGACGGCCTGCTGCGGTACCGCCTGGGGCTCGGCCTGCGCAGGTGCCTGATCGCCCTGCGGCTGGTGGACATAGCCCGAGCGCGACTGGCCGGTGGCGGTGGCCTGTTCGCTGTCGGCTGAACGGCGGATACGGTCGCGCAGGCTGTTGCTGCGGCTCTGAGGCTGTTCGGCCTCCATCTGACGCTGCGGATCGTAGGAACCGAAATTTCCGTTGCCCATGTCGTTCATTATTCTGCCCTGGCCCTCGTTCGACGCACATGCGCCTTCGACCAGCGTGATGGCGGAAAACGGTTAAAATCGCGTCAACGATGGTGCGCTAAGGACAGCAATCAAAGGCGGGCGAACAACCGGCCTGCGCCCCAGCCCATCAGGACGGAAAGCATGACCGCGACGAAGCCATAGAGCAGGCCGTACTGGTTCGCGCTCAGCTCGACGAAGCGTTCGAACCCGACCTTGCGCACCTCGACCTCCGACACGGCAGACGCGATGACCCGGCCGCGCGTGACTGCGAAGGTCTCCGCCGAATAAGTGCCGGTCGTCACGTTCGACGGCAGGGAGATGCGCGCCTGGTAAAGCACGCCCTCGCTGATCTGCACGCCGCCGAAGTCTTCCTTGTAAAGCCCTTGCCGGCGCTTCAAATCGACGAGGCCGAGCGAAAAGCGCTCCTGCTCTTGGGGATTGATGCTGCCGCTGGGCGACATCTGGATATAGCCCGTACCGAATTCGTAGATCGCAGCGGTCTTGGCATCGACGATCTCGCTGATCGGCCGCGAGGATGCGACCGCGAAATAGCTCGGCACGGAGCGGAAGTCATTGCTGTCGGCGTTCACCCAGACACCTGCGAAACGCTCTTTCTCGCGCAGGCGGATCGGTTCCGACGGGCCCTTGAGGACAACCACGATGTCATAGTCCTGCCCCGCCCTGCCCGCCGGGTCGAGGACCGCGCCGAACAGCAGCAACTCGGTGCCGGTGAAGCCCTGCCTGACCTGCACGTCGTGCTGCGAAACCTCGGGTACCAGCACCGGATCGCGCTGCCCGCTCAGCATGAGCGCGGCAAAGAGAAGCAGCAGCGCCCTCACAGCGGATAAACCGTGTAGATTTCATCGGGCTGGTAGAACAGGCCGAGGAACATGCGGAAGGCGATCAACAGCACGATGCTGGCAAGAACCAGCCGCAGGATCTCGGGCTTGGCCTTCACTGCAAGCTGCGAACCGAATTGGGCGCCGGTAACCGACCCGATCAGCAGCAACCCAACGAGAACGATATCGACTGCGCGCGTGGTCAGCGAGTGCATGATCGTGGTGGCGATGGTGACGAACAGGATGTTGAACAGGCTGGTGCCGACCACGACGTTGGCGCTCATTCCCAGGATGTAGAGCATGGCCGGCACGAGGATGAAGCCGCCGCCCACGCCCATCAGCATGGTCAGAATGCCCACCGCAATGCCCACGATCAGCGGCGCGAGCGGAGAGATGTAAAGGCCCGAGCCGTAGAACCGCCAGCGCCACGGCAAATTTGCGACCAACGGGTGATGCCGCCTGCGCGCTGCCTGATTCGTGCCGCTAGACTTACGCAGCAGCTGCAATGATTCGCGCGCCATCAGTATGCCGATCGATCCGAGCAGCACGACGTAAAGCGCGTTGATGACCACGTCGATCTGACCGATCGCGCGGAAGAACCGGAAAAGCAGCGCGCCGATGCCTGCGCCGATAATTCCGCCGCCGACCATGACGGCACCCATGCGGTAGTCGACCCCCTTACGCTTGCTGTGTGCGATGACGCCGGAAACACTTGCCCCTGTGACCTGCGTCGAAGCGGATGCTGCAGCGACGGTAGGCGGGATGCCGTAGAAGATCAGCAGCGGCGTGGTCAGAAACCCGCCGCCGACACCGAACAGGCCCGACAGGACGCCGGTCAGCGCACCGAGGGCGACGATCCAGAGACCGTTCACCGAGAGGTTCGCGATTGGCAGGTAGACGTCCATAGGGATCGCCCTATCGCAGGGCGACCTTGTATGAAAGCCGAACCATTGTCCGTCCCTGCCTAACTGCGATTTCGAAGTGTCGCGAGGATTCTAATCCTGCGACGCGGACATCCACAGCATGTCGTGACCGGCAGCGACCGAGCTGTCGATGAAAAGGCTGTGCTCGTGTGCGCCGGGGACCGGTTCGAGCCCCTCGACCAGCGTCTCGGCTGCGGCGAGCTCTTCGCTAGTGGGCCCGGCCGCAAAGGGTGCATCGACTGCCGCCTCAGGGCTCGGGGCTGCCGCGAGCTGCTCTGGCGCTGGTGCTTCCGGAGCGGCAGGGCTTTCCGGCATTTGCAAAGCGATTGCGCGCACTGCCACCCAGATCAGCGCGACCGAAGCGAGGAATACGAGCGGCCTGCCTCTTGTCGGATTCGCCCGAGCGTTCATGCAGTCTTCTCCTGAGCGAATAGCTGGGCGGGATGCGCATTGTGCTCGGTCTTGTCCCAGACTACCGGCGCGCCCCTCAATGTCCGAATGTATCCGGCAAGCGCGCGCCTGCCGCTCATGATCGAAATGACATTGGAAACGACGACACGCGGGATAGCGCGAAGTCCCTGCTTAATGCCGTATTCGCGACCGGTGAAAACGGCGCGCAGCCCCGTCCGCCACAACAGACCTGCAAAGGTGAGCATCAGCAGGCCCTCCAGTCCCGTAGACAGATCTACAGAGGGGACGATACCTATACTTGATGCGAAAGCGGCGACCGTTCCGGACACGAGCAGCGCGTAACCAATGAAAAGCAACAGTGCGACCAGCGGCCCGCGCCTGTCGCGGAATGTCATCCAGCGCTGGAGGGCATTGCCCTGCCAACCCAGCCGGTCCCAACCCTGCAATGCAATGCCGTGCGTCCAGCGTGTCTTCTGGCGCACCGCGGTGACGAGCTCGTCGGGGAAATAGGCGCGTGTGGCGATCAATCGCCCTTCCTCGGTCCGCAGCCTGAGGAAACGGCTCGAACCACCTGCTGCGGCAACTCTCATGCCCAGTTCATAGTCTTCGGTCAGCGCGCCCTGCGCAAAGGGCTGCCCGCCGGCCTGCCGTGCCAGTTTCTCCAGCATTTCGCGGGAAAGGGCGCAACCGACACCCGCGCCCGGAATGGCGCAACCCAAGGCGTCGCGCACGACCATGTTCTTCGCATGCGCCTCGGCGAACTCGTCGGAATAATGGCTGGCAACCCACGGGGAATCGGACGGCGGCAGCGCCATGACGGGCAGCTGCACGAAATCCGCGTTCCAGATCGCGTGGTCGAGAATTGTGAGCGCCGCAGGATCGACCATATCCTCTGCGTCGTGAAGCACGACCATGTGCGCTTTCTTGCCTGAGCGTGCTTCATCCTGGGCGAGCGCCTCGTGCAGCCGGTTGAGGCAGTGGGCCTTGCAGGTCGGCCCATCTTCGCCAACCACGACAAGCCTTACGCGATCATCCCCGCGAGCGGCGGCCACAACCGAGGCGACCGTTTCGGCATCATTGCGATAGCAGCCGACATAGATGCGCAAGTCATCCTGCGGCCAAGCGGCCAGTGCATGCGCGAGAGTGGAGCCGATGACGGCATCTTCGCGCCATGTCGGGATGAATACCGCGGCCATTCCGCTCAACATGTTCTTCGGAAGGGCATCTTCGGGCACCCGGCGAGTGCGGGCCTTGCCCGTCAATCGGCACCACAGATAGGCAAGATCGATCGCGAGTTCATCGGCCAAGCCGATTGCGAAGAAGACGGCTGCGAACAGCAGCAGCTCGATCTGGACGAGCGCCAAGACCTCCAAAAGCGTTATCTGCGAGATGGTTACGACCCCTTTTTCCCCTGCCGCACTCCTATCGCGGGGAATCCCCCCTTGCAACGGGGCATCGATTGAGAAAGAGAGCCTCCCGACATGAGTGAACGTCCTTCAGCATTCCGCATTGTATTCGCCCCCGTCCGCGCGCTGTTCGTCAGCGACGCCTCGGCCGGTATCCTGCTCATACTGGTGGCTGTGGCCGCCATGCTGGCAGCCAATTCTACCTTCGCGGACGAGTACCAGCAGCTGTTTTACGGCAAGCTGGCCTTCACCCCGATTCCGAAGCTGTATGACCTGCATCTGTGGATCAACGATGGCTTGATGGCGATTTTCTTCTTCGTCGTCGGACTGGAAGTGAAGCGCGAATGGATCGAGGGCCAGCTGTCGACCGCACAGCAGCGCCGCCTGCCGATCCTTGCCGCCATTGCCGGCATGGCCGTGCCCGCGCTGTTCTATGTCGGCATCGTCGGCGGTGACAGCGAGTTCCTGCGTGGTTGGGCAATTCCCGCAGCCACCGACATCGCCTTTGCAATGGGTGTCCTCGGCCTTCTTGGCAGCCGCTGCCCCGCGTCGCTGCGCCTGTTCCTTCTGACCGTCGCGATCGTCGACGATATCGGCGCGGTCCTGGTGATTGCGGCCTTCTACACCGAAGAGATCAAGATGGTCTGGCTGGCAGCATCCGCCGGCGTGATCGTGGCCATGCTTGCGCTCAACCGCCTGCGGGTGAGCAGCTACTGGCCGTTCATCCTGCTCGCGCTGGTCCTGTGGTACTTCGTCCTCAACAGCGGCATCCATGCCACCATCGCGGGCGTTGCGGCAGCGCTGACCATCCCGATGCGTGGCAAGGACGACGAGACCATGGTCGAGCGCATGGAACACGGCCTCGCGCCGTGGAGCGCCTATCTCATTGTGCCGGTCTTCGGTTTTGCCAATGCAGGCGTCCCGCTTGCGGGAATCGGCCTCGAGGGCCTGCTCGCACCTCTGCCGCTGGCAATCGCCTGCGGCCTGTTCTTGGGTAAGCAGGTGGGTATCTTCGCCGCGATCTGGCTCGCCGACAAACTCAAGTTCGCGCCCCGCCCCGACGAGGCCAGCTGGCAGGAAATCTGGGGGGTCTGCGTGCTCTGCGGTATCGGCTTCACCATGTCGCTTTTCATCAGCGGGCTCGCCTTCGTGGGCCAGCCCGACGTGATCAACGAGGCGAAGCTCGGTATTCTGCTCGGCTCGCTGCTTTCGGCAATTCTCGGCTATACGATCCTGCGCCTGAGCTCCGAACATCCGGACGACGCCAAGAACCCTTACGTCGAGGAATAAGCTCGCGGTTGAATTGCCGGCGGCTTACCAGCTGCCGGTGTTCTCCATGCTCGCCCAAGGTTCTACCGGGTCGAGATAACCGTCCTGCAGCAGTTCGATGGAGATGCCATCCGGCGTGCGCACGAAAGCCATGTGCCCGTCACGCGGCGGGCGGTTGATCGTGTGGCCCGCATCCACCAGCCGCTGGCACGTGTCGTAGATATTCTCCACGCGATAGGCGAGATGGCCGAAATTGCGGCCGCCCGAATACTCTTCGGGCGCACTGCCGTCTTCCGGGGGCCAGTTGTAGGTCAGCTCCACCTCGGCCACGCCCTCCTGTCCCGGTGCGGCAAGGAAGATCAGCGTGAAGCGGCCCTTCTCGTTGTCGAAGCGGCGGACTTCCTCGAGGCCGATCAGCTTGAAGAAGGCGACGGTCGCTTCCGGATCGGAAACGCGGATCATGCTGTGAAGATATTTGGCCATGCCGGCCATCTAGGCGTGCACCGCGCAAAGGAAAAGGGGCGCACCCGAAAGCGCGCCCCCAACCATCGCCAGCGAATTCTCAGAAACTGGCGGTGATCGTCCCGACAATCGCGTCATCGGTAAATCCGTCGATAGAAGGACCTTCGACGCCGACATAGGCAACCCCGACTTCCACAATACCGGACGAAACGCTCGCGCCGATGGACCAGTCGAGTCCGCTGTCGTCTCCGGTGCCTGCCAGAAGCGGCGGAGCCAGTACGCCATCGGTATAACCGAGGTGGGCACTCAGCGAGATCGGAGTGGACGGAAGGCTGAAGCCCAGGTCCGTGTAGAGGTAGAGGTTATCGTCACCGCCGAGCGAATCCTGCTCGAAGGCATAGGCAGCGCCGACCGTGGCTTCAGCAGGGCCGAGGTTGAAACCGACCGAAGCATAAGGCTCCCAGTAATCGGTATCGAGGCCCAGTTCCTCGGTCGGATAGGCGTAATAGAGCAGGCCGACATCGACCGTGACGCCTTCGGCGACATCGCCCGACCAGCCGCCGTAAATGTCGAATTCCATCTCGCCATAGGCATCGCCGCCCTCGATCGAGGAAGCCCAGACGCCAACATAGAAGCCACTTTCGTGGCCGACGTCGAGACCGCCCTGGATTGCGGGATCGCCGCCTGACAGCGACACGCCGCGGAAACGGTAGTCGGTCGTCAGCGCGACATTGGCGGATACGGTGTAGGCACTGTCTTCGGTGGAATCCTCCGCCTCGTCGGCGGATTGGGCCATCGCCGGTGCAGCGACGCCGAGGGAGAGTGCGGTAATCGAAGCGGCAAGCGTGCCGCGAAAGGACGTGAGCATGTCGAACTCCTTAAAGGTTCGGTTTGGTGCTTCGTCCCACCTGCGTTTTCGCCGGGCCTTGGATTTATTGAGAAAGGATCCTCAGGCGAAATCGAAATGATCGTGCATCAGTGTCGGGAGTCGCGCAAGATGTTCGGGAAAACTTTTCGCTACTGCAACATATAGCGTGGCTATTGTGCAACTGCGAAAGCAAGCCAGCCCCCCGGCAAAGCTTGTAGGCTCCGAGCCAGACCCCTAAGTGGTCTCCACCCCAAGTGGCCCCGCACATAGCAAGCATGCTCGAAACCATCCGCAAACTCTTCGGCAAGGCGCCGCCCGCACGACGCATCGCGCGCGTGCCCGATGGCGAACGCTGGTATGTCATCGGTGACATACACGGCTGCCGCGACCTGCTCGAAGAGCTCAAGGATGCGATCGAGCAGGACGATGCCACGGCGGGGCCTGCCGATACGACGGTGGTGTTCCTTGGCGATCTCGTCGATCGCGGCCCCGATAGCGCGGGAGTGATCAAGCTCGCCCGCAAGTGGGGCAAGAAACGCAAGGTGCGTTATCTTGCCGGGAACCACGAGGAAATGTTCCTCCAGGGCTTCGAGAACGAAGAGATCCTGCGGCACTTCCTCAAGCACGGCGGGCGTGAGACGGTTGTCAGCTATGGGCTGAAGCGCAAGGAATACAACAAGCTCAAGGTCCCCGAAGTCCAGAAGGTGATGCGCAAGATCGTCCCGCAGGAAGATCGCGATTTCCTCGCATCATTCGAGGAAATCATCCTCGTCGGCGACTATGCTCTCGTCCATGCGGGGGTGAATCCGGCTTTCCCCGTCGATGCGCAGCAGCGCAAGGACATGTTGTGGATCCGCGAGCGGTTCCTGAGCCACGAAGAACCTCTCACCCACGTCATCATTCATGGCCATACGATCTTCGAGAATGTCGAGGATCGCGAGCATCGCATCGGTATCGACACCGGTGCTTTCCGGACAGGGCGCTTGACCGCGATGGTTCTCGAAGGCGATAGGCGCCGCATCATTCAGGCTGTCGCGGGCGAAGATGGCTCAATTTCTATCGAAAAGGTGGACGCGTAGATGAAGATCGCAATGGTTGGTTCGGGCTATGTGGGCCTCGTTTCGGGTGCTTGCTTCGCCGATTTCGGTCACGACGTCGTCTGTATCGACAAGGACCAGTCAAAGATTGATCGCCTGCATGACGGGATCATGCCGATCTACGAACCCGGGCTTGCCGAGCTCGTCGGCAGCAACGTCAAGGCTGGCCGCCTGACTTTCACCACCAGCCTTGCCGAAGGGATCAAGGGCGCGGACGCGATCTTCATCGCGGTCGGCACACCCAGCCGCCGCGGCGACGGTCATGCCGACCTCTCTTTCGTCTACGCCGTGGCCAGGGAAATTGGTCAGAACCTCGCGAACGACGCCGTCGTCGTTACCAAGTCGACCGTCCCGGTCGGCACGGGTGACGAGGTCGAGCGCATCCTCAAGGACAGCGGCACGAGCCACAAGTTCTCGGTCGTCTCCAACCCCGAATTCCTGCGCGAAGGCGCGGCCATCGGCGATTTCAAGCGCCCCGACCGCATCGTCATCGGCGCCGAAGACGATTTCGGCCGCGAGACCATGCGCGCCGTTTACCGCCCGCTGTTCCTCAATGAATCGCCGATCCTGTTCACCGGCCGCCGCACGAGCGAACTGATCAAGTATGCGGCGAACGCATTCCTCGCCACGAAGATCACCTTCATCAACGAGATGGCCGACCTGTGCGAAAAGGTCGGCGCGGACGTGCAGGACGTCAGCCGCGGAATCGGCATGGACAACCGCATCGGTTCCAAGTTCCTCCATGCAGGGCCCGGCTATGGCGGATCGTGTTTCCCCAAGGACACGCTCGCGCTTCTCAAGACGGCTGAGGATTACGACAGCCCGACGCGCATCGTGGAAGCAGTGGTCAAGGTCAACGACACCCGCAAGCGCGCAATGGGCCGCAAGGTGCTCGACGCACTCGGCGGTGCGGACAATGCACGCGGCAAGAAGGTTGCGCTCCTCGGCCTGACCTTCAAGCCCAACACCGATGACATGCGTGATTCCCCCGCGATCGCAGTGGCGCAGACGCTGACCGACGCAGGCGTAAAGGTCGAAGCCTATGACCCTGAAGGCATGGAGCTGGCCAAGCCGCTGATGCCCGAGGTCACCATGGTCGAGGATCCCTATGCCGCGATCAAGGATGCCGACGTGATCGCGATCGTTACCGAGTGGGACGCTTTCCGCGCGCTCGACCTCGACCGCGTAAAAGATCTCGCGAAGGCGCCAGTCCTCATCGACCTGCGCAACATCTACCGTCCGGACGAAGTCCGCGCGGCAGGCTTCGAATATACGAGCATCGGACGCGGCTGAACGCTGCTCCGGTCAGCCGAACCAGTGGTGGCGGTTGGCGCGCTGCTTCAGGCCGAGCACGACCGCTGCAACCACGAGCACGCCCGAGATGAGGCAGGCCAGCGCGATCGCGCCGCTTTCCTGCCCGCCGCGGAAGTAGATCGCCAGCAGCGCCCAGCAGAACACGAGCGCATACCACGGATTGCCGCGGCTGCGTGCGACAGCGATTGCTGCGATAACGCCGCCAATGGCTACGATGATCGAGGTAATCATCGGATACTGGAAATTGCCGCCGATGCCGTAATAAGCGAGCGTCGCGGAAATGTTCACGATGCTGGCAGCCGTCAGCCACGCTGCGAGCGCGCTGAAGGTCACCGCCACGATGATCCGCTCGGCGCGGCTCATGGGACGTTCGAAAGCAACGATCCTGCGCACGATCACCAGCAGCGCAATCAGCGAGGTCAGGATGATAATCGCCGAGATAGCGGTCAGGTTGGCAAACTGCGTATAGGTCGCCCAGATGCCCTGCATCGAAAGCGCGATGACGGACGGCCAGCCGATCTGGTCGAGCAGGACGTTGTCCCGCTGCCCCGGCAAGGCCTGCCAGATGGCATAGACCGCAGAACCAAAGAACAGCGGCCCCCAGATCGCGAAGGCCCAGCCCGACGGCGTGATCAGCGTGCGAACGCTGTCCGAGCGGTCGCCGATCGGTTCGCCGAAGCCGAGCTGCGGCAGGAAGGTGGCGCCGATCTGTACGAAAACGGCGAGGATGATGGCGAGGCGCTGCAGAGCGCTGCGGTGTGTTGTGGAGCTCATGATCGGCAAAATCGCCGAGCGACGCGCATGGTTCCGTAAAAGTGCCAGGGGGCCTGTAAGCCGGGTTCTGTTCCGCACGCGGTATGCTTGCACACCAGCCGCGCGGCGGCAGCCATTCGTCTGGACCATGGATTGCTCCATGGTTCGAGCAGCCAACCCGGGCGGTCGATACGAAACGCATCTGCCTTTCGGCGCGCCGCCCCTATTTGGCCTTGCTCCGGGTGGGGTTTGCCATGCGGGCGCTGTTACCAGAACCCCGGTGCGCTCTTACCGCACCCTTTCACCCTTGCCTGATCCTTTGCGGGCCATCGGCGGTATGCTCTCTGTGGCACTTTCCCTGAGGTTGCCCTCGGCGGGCGTTACCCGCCACCCTTGTTTCGTGGAGCCCGGACTTTCCTCGCATAAGCGCGGCTGCCCGGCCCCCTGGCGAAGCGCTGAATAGACTATTGGGGCGCGTTGGCAAATGTCCGATTACAACCCAGTGGCGGGCTGGATTACCTTGCCACACCCCGGTCGCGGTCAAGCAGGAGCTGGAACAGGATCGCGCGCACCTGGCCGTCGATCACGCCGTCGATCCTTTCCGGGCGCCAGCGGCGCTGGAAGGCCTCCACCGCCTTGTGACCGTCGGAAATGTCGTAGCCGAAGCGTTCGAGCGCGAGATAGAAGCTCGCGTCATTGTCGAACGGATCGCCACGTTCGAGCTTTTCCGGGCGTGGGAGGCAAAGGCCGTATTCGGCGAGCCGGTCCCACGGGAAAAGCTCGCCCGGGTCGATCTTGCGCTGCGGCGCGACATCGGAATGACCGACCACATTGGCGCGCGGAATATCGTATTCCTTGACCATGCGCGCCACGAGCGGGACGAGCGCCTCGAACTGCGCTTCGGAAAAGTCGCGATAGCCGTGAAGGTGGCCCGGATGGTCGAGTTCGATCCCGATGCTGGCCGAATTCACGTCCTTGTGACCGCGCCAATAGGCGACGCCTGCGTGCCAGGCGCGCTTCTCCTCGGGCACAAGCCGGGTAACCGTGCCGTCTTCGGCAATCAGGTAGTGGGCGCTGACCTTCGCCTCGCCATCGCACATCCGTTCGAGCGCGGCCTCGGGCCCAAGCATTTCGGTGTAATGGATGACGACCATGCTGATCGGCAGGTTCCGGTCGTCGAAATTGGGCGACAACCGCTCTGCGTGGACCAGCTCGCTGCCGCTCACCCGATCAGCCCTTCTGCTTCGGGGAGGACCGCGCCGAGCACCAAGGTCTCGTCGGTCCGGGCGTATTGCAGGCCGCCGCCAGCCTGTTCGGCAAGCAGCGCGATCATGTGTGCCGCCGCCGTCCGGCTGGAGAGTTCGGAATGCGCCAGGCTGCCGTCGAGCGCCTTGCCGATGCTGTCGTCGAAGCCGATCTTCGTGCCGGTCGCGCGGACCACGATCTCGCAGTTCTTGCCGCGGACTTCGGCCCCGATGTCCAGCGATCCGCCGCGTACCAGCGCATCGATGGCGATCTGCGCGAAGTTGAGCAGGACCTTGACCGCAGGCTTGGCGAGGTTGGCCGTCTCGATCGCCCAGTTGACCTCGACCTTGTCCTTATCCGCTACCAGCGCATCGATCAGCGCCTTGGGCTCTTCCACGTCCACGCGGTCGCCAAAGCCGCCGGCCGCGCCGAATGCGAGGCGAAAGAACTTGAGTTTGTTGGTCGAGGTCTTCGAGCTTTGCTCAAGCAGTTCGATCACGCTCTTGCGCATTTCGGGATCGGTTTCCATCGCCAGCAATTCGAGCCCATTGCTGAGCGCGCCGACCGGGCTGAGCATGTCGTGGCACAGGCGCGAGCAAAGCATTGCCGCAAGGTCGATCGATTCACTGTCTTTCATTAAAAATCCCGTAGATACGCTTTAGGCGCAGCCTTCTAGCTGTCCAGAACTTCATAGGGAAGCGCGGTGAAACCGCCAGCCCCGCGGCGGAAAAAGCGCACATCACCTGCCGCGATTATTGCCCAGACTGCCTCGTCGCCCGCGGCAAGCTCCAGATCGGTGGCAGATGGCTGCGCCCTACCGTTCGGATGCGAATGGTAATAGCCGATTACCTGCGGCCCGCCCTGCCGCGCCGCGCGATGCACATCGACGAGTAGCTGCGGGTCGATTTCGAAGTGCGTTTCGGGCGCGGGATGCACGTTCCGAGCGGTCGCTATCGCAGCAATACGATCACCCTCGCCCAGCAGGATGCCGCAGCATTCACGTGGGTGCGCGCTGCCCGCTTCGGCCAGCAGCCGTTCGACAACTTCGCTTGAGACTTGGAGCGCCATCGCGCATGGCCCTAGCATGTCCACGCCCGATGTCCTCACCGGAACGCTCGAAAATGCCGGACGCCTCGACAAGGCGCTGGCGGAGGCAAGCGGGCTGTCGCGCGAGCGTGTGAAGGGCCTGATCGCGCAAGGTGTGGTGGAAATCGGCGGCAAACCGGCAAAGTCGGGTTCCGCCAAGCTCTCCGGCGGTGAGGATTATCGCATCGCCCTGCCCCCGCCCGAACCGCTCGAAACGGTGCCGCAGGATATCCCGCTCGATGTCGTGTTCGAGGACGATCACCTGCTGGTGGTCAACAAGCCCGCCGGGATGGTCGTCCATCCTGCAGCCGGAAATCCGGACGGCACGCTGGTCAACGCGCTGCTGCACCATTGCGCGGGCAGGCTCTCGGGCATCAATGGAGTTGCGCGGCCGGGTATCGTCCACCGGATCGACAAGGATACCTCGGGCTTGCTGGTCGTCGCCAAGAGCGATGCCGCGCACGAGGGACTCGCGAAACAGTTCGCCGACCATTCGATCACACGCCGCTATCTCGCCGTTTGCGCAGGGCATCCCAATCCCCCGTCGGGCACGGTATACGGCCGGATCGGCAGGTCGGACAAGGACCGCAAGAAGATGGCGGTGCTTCCCGACGAGAGCACGCGGGGAAAACATGCCGTCACGCATTACGAGACCATAAAGCGCCTCGATCATGCGTCGTTGATCGAATGCCGGCTCGAAACCGGACGCACTCACCAGGTGCGCGTTCACTGTGCATCCATCGGCCATGCGCTATTGGGAGATCCGGTTTACGGGCGCACTCCGAAAGCCCTTCGCGGGGTCTTGGAGGCACTGGAATTCAGGCGTCAGGCGCTGCACGCGGCGCGACTCGGATTCAATCATCCTATCAGCGGTGAAACCTTGGATTTCTGCGCCGAATTCCCCTCCGACATGCGGGAACTGATCGACGAAACCGCACGTTGATATCGACGAAAGTCAGTGCAAGTTAAGGCAGCTTCCGCTATATGTAACCGCGTGGCCCGAAAGAACGGATGCCCATCAGGGGTCCGGCGAAAGAGGTCGACGCAAGAAAGGTCAGGGTTAAAGTGAGCAGTACCAGAAGTTTGAGCGTACCGGCGCTCGGCGGTGAGCAGAGCCTCAACCGCTATCTCTCCGAGATCAAGAAATATCCCGTGCTGACGCAAGAGCAGGAATACATGCTCGCCAAGCGTTATGAAGAGCACGAAGACAGCGAAGCTGCAGCGCAGCTCGTTACCTCGCACCTGCGTCTCGTGGCGAAGATCGCCATGGGCTATCGCGGCTACGGCCTGCCCGTTTCGGACCTCATTTCCGAAGGCAATGTCGGCCTGATGCAGGGCGTGAAGAAATTCGAAGCCGATCGCGGCTTCCGTCTCGCCACCTATGCAATGTGGTGGATCAAGGCGAGCATCCAGGAATACATCCTTCGTTCGTGGTCCCTCGTGAAGATGGGCACCACCGCCGCGCAGAAGAAGCTGTTCTTCAACTTGCGCCGCATGAAGAAGAACCTCGATGCCTATGAAGACACCGATCTGCATCCGGACGATGTAAACGAGATCGCTACCACCCTCGGCGTGCCCGAGCAGGAAGTGGTCAACATGAACCGCCGGATGATGATGGGTGGCGATGGTTCGCTCAACGTGCCGATGCGCAATGGCGAAGAAGGCTCGGGCGAATGGATGGACTGGCTGACGGACGATCGTCCGCTGCAAGACGAAACCGTCGCCGATGCCGAGGAAAAGGAAGTGCGCCACGAAATGCTGGTCGAGGCGATGGATGCCTTGAACGAGCGTGAGCAGCACATCCTCACCGAACGCCGCCTGACCGAAAACCCGCAGACGCTCGAAGAGCTCTCGCAGGTCTATAACGTAAGCCGCGAACGCATCCGCCAGATCGAAGTGCGTGCGTTCGAGAAGCTGCAGAAGGCGATGAAGGCCATCGCCGGCGAAAGGCTGCTGCCGGGCGTCGCGTAATCGCCGATAAATAGATATGGAGCGGCGCGGGAGGATGGACCTTCCGCGCCGCTTTTGCGTAAGGACCACGCGATGCTGCGCCGCCTGACACTCTTCCTGTTCAAATTCGCGATCGGGTTCGTCGCCTTCAGCTTCGTGCTGGTGGCCCTGTTCAAGTTTGTGCCCGTGCCAGTTACCGCGACGATGGTGATGGACGGCAATGGCATCACCAAAGACTGGGAGCCGCTGTCCGATATCGACCGCAATCTGGTGCGCGCGGTAATCGCGGCGGAAGACGGCAAGTTCTGCAGCCATGACGGGTTCGATGCCGAAGCGATCGCAAAAGCGATGGCAAGCAATGCCCAAGGCGGCCGCATCCGTGGTGGCTCGACCATCAGCCAGCAAACCGCGAAGAACGTCTTCCTGTGGCAGGGCGGTGGCTATTTCCGAAAAGGTCTGGAGGCCTGGTTCACGCTCCTGATCGAGCATGTCTGGGGCAAGCGGCGGATCATGGAAGTGTATCTCAATGTCGCGGAGACCGGCATCGGGACCTACGGCGCCGAAGCCGGGGCGCAGCGCTATTACCAGAAGAGCGCCAACTCGCTGACGCGGTTGGAGGCTGCCAGAATGGCGGCCGCCCTCCCGCTCCCCAAGGAACGTTCGGTGACCAATCCGAGGGGCTGGTTGCGAGGCCACGGACGGACGATCGAGGCGCGTATCGGCGTCGTCGCCCGCGACGGGCTCGATGCCTGCGTTTACGAATAACCACAAAGGCCAAATTCAAAAGCCGTGCAGTTTCACGGGCTTAAAGCTTGCGCGAAACGTGTAATACTATAACATCAACGGCTTGTTATTCCGTATCATTCTGTTTTTACGTGATTTTTCTTGATTGAGCGGAGCACAGTGGTCACATCGCTTTGACGGCTTGGGCAGAGGGGAGAGCCTGATTGGGACTAGGTCACAGCCACGACCACCACGACGGGCACGGGCATCACCATGGCCATGGGGGGCACAGCCATGCCCCTGCCGACTTTGGTCGCGCCTTCCTGATCGGCATAATTCTCAACACCGGTTTCGTCATCGTCGAGGCAGCCTATGGCTGGATCTCGGGTTCGATGGCGCTGATCGCCGATGCGGGGCACAATCTGTCCGATGTTCTCGCCCTGCTCCTCGCATGGGGAGCCAGCATCGCGGCGAAGAAGCCGCCGACCGAACGCTTCACCTATGGCTACAAGAGCTCCACCATCCTTGCCGCCGTGGCCAATGCGGGGCTGTTGCTGGTGGCGATCGGCGCGATCACCTTCGAGACGATCCACCGCATTGCCGAGCCCGGACCGGTCGAAGGCACGACAATGATCATCGTCGCAAGCATCGGGATCGTGATCAACACCGGTACTGCCCTGCTCTTCCTGCGCGGAAGGCATGATGACCTCAATATTCGCGGCGCATTCCTGCACATGGCGGCCGATGCGCTGGTGAGCGTCGGCGTGGTCATCGCAGGTATTGCGATCCTGTGGACAGGGTCGCTCTGGATCGACCCGTTGGTCAGCCTTCTCATCGTCGCGGTCATCGCCTGGGGAACCTGGGGGCTGCTCAAGGATAGCTTAGCCATGAGCCTGCTCGGCGTGCCCAAGGGCATTTCCGAAAGCGCGGTACGCGCCTATTTCGCAGGGCTGGAAGGGGTGAAGGAAATCCACGAGCTGCATATCTGGCCGATGTCGACGACCGAAACCGCGCTCACTGCGCACCTCGTCATACCCGGCGAGCACCCGGGAGACGCGTTTCTGCGCGAGATTTCGCACCAGCTGAAAACCCATCATCGGATCGACCACGCGACTATCCAGATCGAGCGCTCGCACCTGCACTGCGACACGGGTTGCTGATGAAACGCGCCACCACCGAGGCCCGCGAAAGGCTGAAATCCGCCATGGCGCGGCTGGCGGGTGGCGACCGCGCGGCACTCGAAGAAATTTATCGCGCAACTTCGACGAAACTTTTTGGAATCTGCCTCCGTATCTTGAAGGACAGAAAGGAAGCAGAGGACGCCTTGCAGGACGTCTACCTCACACTCTGGCGCCGTGCCGATCGCTACGACCCCGAACGGGCGAGCCCGATCAGCTGGCTGGCCACCTTCGCGCGCAATCGCGCGATCGACCGCCTGCGCGTGGGCAAGGTGCGTGGCGGCAGCGTGCCCGAAGAAGAAGCGGCGCCGGTGAGCGACCCTGCGCCGCTCGCTGAAGACATGCTGATCGATGCCGAGCGCGACGAACGCGTGCACACTTGTCTCGAAAAGCTCGACGACAAATCGCGCGACGCGATCCGGACGGCTTTCTTCGACGGCTCGACCTATGCGGAGATCGCCGAGAATACCGGTACGCCGCTCGGCACCATCAAGAGCTGGGTCCGGCGCGGGCTGATGAAACTGAAGACATGTCTGGAGGTCGGTCGATGACAGATGATCCGCACCCCGACGACGTGATGGCCGCCGAATATGCGCTCGGCCTGCTCGAAGGCGAGGAACTGCTGGCGGCGCGTGCACGCGAGGCTTCAGACGCCACCTTCGCAGCCGATGTCGCATTCTGGCAGGACCGCCTCGCCGCATTGCTCGACGAGATTGCCCCGCAGACCCCGCGCGAAGAAGTCTGGCAGCGCATTCTTGCCGATCTAGATGGTGCGTCGGACAGTGCAGAGGTTATCTCGCTCAATGCACGCATCCGGCGCTGGAAGATGGCGACGGGCTTTGCCGCAGCAGCAGCCGTTGCAGCCGTATCTCTGCTGGTGCTGTCGCCTTCGCAAACGCCTGCACCGGTCGCCGGCCCTGACACAGTGCAAGCCGCACCGCTCGCGGCCTCGATCCCGATCGGCGACACCGCGTTGCGGCTTGCGGTCACCTACCTGCCCGAACGCGAGGAGCTGTTCGTTTCGGCCAGTGGGCTGACCGCCGATGGCGTCCACGATCACGAATTGTGGCTCGACCCGCAGGACGACAGTCCGCTGATGTCGCTAGGCGTGGTTGCCCCGGGCGAGGAGCGCCGCGTGGCCCTTTCGCCCGAAATTGCAGCCAAGATGGCAGACGGGTCTCCGCTGCTTCTTACGCGTGAGCCGCTGGGCGGAAAACCGCCCGAAGCAGCCGCTGGACCGGTGGTTGCACAGGGGCGCCTGCAGAAAATCTGAAAATCTTTGCATCCGGCCTGAGACGGCCTGCGTAACTCCATGCACAAGTTGGACGGGACTTGTTAACACAAGGAGTTACACAATGTCGTTTTCCAATCCGCTCAAGGCCGCTGCGGTCGCTTCCGTCCTCGCAATGGGCAGCTTCGCAATGGCAACCGCCACCCCGGCCGTAGCCGACCATCACAAGTCGAAGCCGGCCCAGGCCCAGAAGAATATCGTCGAGACCGCCGTCAGCACCGGTGTGCATGGCACGCTGGTCGCAGCCGTCCAGGCCGCCGATCTCGTGGACACGCTCGCCTCGCCGGGTCCGTTCACGGTCTTCGCACCGACCGATGATGCATTCGCAGCGCTGCCCGCAGGAACGGTCGACACGCTGCTCCTGCCGGAGAACAAGCACGACCTGCAGGACATCCTGAAATACCATGTCGTTGCCGGCCGCGTGCCCGCAGCCAAGCTGTCCGCAGCGATCCAGCAGAATGGCGGCAGCTACACCTTCGAAACCGTCGCCGGCGAGGAACTGACCGCCAGCTTCTCGGGCGACAACAACATCGTGATCACCGACGGTGCGAACCGCACCAGCACGGTGACCATGGCGGACGTGAAGACCACCAACGGTGTGATCCACGTCACGAACGGCGTCTTCCTTCCCGGATAACGTCTCCTTCCCCTCCCGTCGCTCCGGGTCACCAACAACCGTCGAGCGACGGTCCTCGCCCCGCCAGACCACCCCATCGGTCCGGCGGGGCGTTTTTTGTTCGCCCGAACGAAAAGCGCCGCGAAGTCCCTCGACTGCGCGGCGCTTAGAAAATTTAGAGAAAGGGAGTGCCTAAGCGGCTTCTTCCTTCGGACCGTGAACCTGGATCGGGTCCTTCTTGCCTTCGACGACATCGGCATCGATCACGATTTCCGTGACGCCGTCCATGTCAGGCAGGTCGAACATCGTGTCGAGCAGGATGCCTTCAACGATCGAGCGCAGGCCGCGGGCACCCGTCTTGCGGGCGATGGCCTTCTCGGCGATCTTCTTGAGCGCGTCCGGCTTGAAGGTCAGTTCCACGTTCTCCAGCTCGAACAGCTTAGCGTACTGC
>JABDNC010000126.1 GCA_013001165.1 Erythrobacter sp. | reverse complement strand
GTTGCGGGCCTTGTGCTCGTAGCGCGTCTCGCACCAGCCCGAGGGCCGGTTTTCCCAGCTATGGCGATCCTCCACCACCCATTCGAACACGTCGGTAAAGCGCCGCATCACCATCAGGGCATGGCGCAGGTAAACCGGATGATCGGTGCCGAACCGGAACTCGCCGCCCGGTTTCAACTTGTCGGCAAACATGCCCACCGGACCGTCGTTCATCATCCGGCGCTTGGCATGCTTGTTCTTCGGCCAGGGGTCGGGATGCAGCAGGTACAGCATGGTCAGTCCGCCGTCGGGCACACGGGCGAGGGCGTCGAGCGCGTCGCCATGGTGGATGCGAACATTCGCCAGGGTCCCCTCATGCACATGCGTCAGCGCCTGCGCGACACCGTTAAGGAAAGGCTCTGCGCCGATGAAACCGTGATCGGGCAGGAGGTCGGCGCGATAGGCCATGTGTTCGCCCCCACCGAATCCGATCTCGAAATGCAGCGGGCGCTCGAACCCGAACAGCGTTTCCGAGGTTACCGGACCTTCCGCAGGCACCGCGATCTGGGGCAGGAGCTTGTCCACCAGCTCTTGCTGACCGGCGCGCAGGGGTTTGCCCTGGCTGCGGCCATAGAGCCGGTTGAGCGTGGTCGGATCACCTTCCTTGAATGCTGACATGGCGTGCCCGCTAGGCGATATCAGCGCGGATTGTCCAGCATTTCAGGGTTGAGGTGCAGACGTTCCTTTCGCTAGGCGCGCCATGCATGGATTCCTTTCTCGAAAACTATTCCGAACTCGCCCTTTGGCTCCAGTCCGGTATCGCACTCGTCGCGCTCGCGCTGGCGGCATGGGCCGTAAACTGGCTGCTCAAGAGAGTGATCTTGCGCGCTGCGGCGCCATTTCTCGATACCCGAAGCCTGACCGCAGACAAAGCTGCTGCGCGGGCCGCAACAGCCGCACCGCTGCTGCTGATTTCGCAGGGCATCCAGCACATCCCGAACCTGCTGCCGGAAATCGTCACAGTCGTTCACAATGTCGCCGAGGCGTTGATCGTGCTGTCGGTAGCGATGGGGATCAGCGGCGCGCTGGACTATGTCGACGAGGTCTACCGTCGTCGTCCCGAGGCGAAGAGCAGGCCTATCAAGGGTTACCTTCAGGTCCTGAAGATCGCGATCTATTTCGGGGCCGCTATCGTCATGGTCAGTGCCCTGATCGACGAATCCCCCCTGCTGCTGCTGTCCGGCCTTGGCGCAATGGCAGCGGTCCTGCTGCTGGTTTTCAAGGACACGATCCTCAGCCTCGTCGCAAGCGTCCAGCTGACCAGCAACGACATGCTGCGGGTCGGTGACTGGATCGAAATGCCGAGCATGAGTGCCGACGGCGATGTAATCGATATCGCGCTACATACGGTAAAGGTTCAGAACTTCGACAAGACAATCACCACCATCCCCACGCACCGCCTGATCTCGGACAGTTATCGAAACTGGCGCGGAATGAGCGAGAGTGGGGGCAGGCGGATCAAGCGCAGCCTCGTGATCGACCAGAATTCCGTTCGCTTTCTCGGTGGCGAGGAGCTCGCCGATCTCAGGCGCTTCAAGCTTCTCGATGCCTACCTTGCCCGCAAGGAGGAAGAAATCGCCGAATGGAACAGGCACGAGCTTGCCAGCGGTATCGACGAGATCAATGCGCGGCGGATAACGAATATCGGTACGCTGCGCGCCTATGTGATCGCGTATCTGAGAAGCCATCCGCGGATCGCGGGCGAGGGCTTTACGCTGCTCGTCCGCCAGCTTCCGCCGGGCCCGCAGGGGCTTCCGCTGGAGATTTACTGCTTCACGGACACGGTGAACTGGAATGAGTACGAAGCGATCCAGGCGGACATCTTCGACCACATGCTTGCGATCCTGCCGCAATTCGGCCTGCGCATTTTCCAGGAGCCGAGCGGGCTGGACCTCGCGAACGGGCTTAAGGGCAATTCGCGCGAATAGGTCGTCCTAGTGCCGGGTGACCGGCTCGGCTTCGTCGCGGCGGTCCTGCTTCGCGGCGAAGCTGGTCTCGATGAGGCTGGTGAGCACATGCGGCATCACCGGCTTGCGCAGGATGCGATCGGGTTCGATCCCGTCGAGGCGCGCGGCGATATCGTTGAGGTCCCATCCGGTCACGAGGATGGTGAACATGTCCGGGCTGGCCTGCTTGACGGCTTCAAGCACCTCGAGACCGTCATGCTCGCCGTCGAGTGCGAAATCGAGGATCAGGAAGTCGGGCGGGGCATCGCGTAGCAGCCGCAGCGCGTCGCGGGCATTGGCCGCGCGGCCGACAACCTGGCATCCGGCAGATTTGCAGGTTTCATCGAGCATGAAGGCAAGGATTTCGTCGTCCTCGACGATCGCTACCTTCGGTTGTCTAAGTGCTGGCATTGCGAAATCCTCCGCCGGTATCCGGCAAATGCGTCGCGTGCGCAGCCCCCTTGCGCTCGACTGAAAACTCCCCCTGTTGAAAGCACTTAGTGATGTAACTCACATAGCTGAATTACGTAACAATCCTTAGCACAAGCCGTTCCCAATAAACAGAAAATCGGCGATCTGTTCTTCCTCAAAGGTAAAGCCCCGGCACCCAATTGGGTGACCGGGGCCTCCTCCCGTCGCGAAAAGCGACTTTGTTTCTTAGGCGGCCTCAGCCTCTTCGTTCGGATCGCGAAGGACGTAACCGCGGCCCCAGACGGTTTCGATGTAATTTTCGCCGCCGCATGCGTGGCTGAGCTTCTTGCGCAGCTTGCAGATGAAGACGTCGATGATCTTGAGTTCGGGTTCGTCCATGCCGCCATAAAGGTGGTTTAGGAACATTTCCTTGGTCAGCGTGGTGCCCTTGCGGAGCGAAAGCAGCTCCAACATCGCATATTCCTTGCCGGTGAGGTGGACGCGGGCACCGTCGACTTCGACAGTCTTCGCATCGAGGTTCACGGCAAGCTTGCCGGTGCGGATGATCGACTGGCTGTGGCCCTTCGAACGGCGCACCACGGCGTGGATGCGCGCAATGAGTTCTTCGCGGTGGAACGGCTTGGTGACGTAATCGTCGGCGCCGAAACCGAAGCTGCGGATCTTGCTGTCCATCTCGGCAATGCCCGAGAGAATAAGAACCGGCGTCTGCACCTTGGCGACGCGGAGCTTCTTGAGCACGTCGTAGCCGTGCATGTCCGGCAGGTTCAGGTCGAGCAGGATGATATCGTAATCATACAGCTTGCCCAGATCGAGGCCTTCCTCGCCCAGGTCGGTCGAATAGACGTTGAAGCCTTCGGTAGTGAGCATGAGCTCGATCGCCTTGGCGGTTGTCGGCTCGTCTTCGATCAGCAGTACACGCATGGGTTAGTCCCCCTAGCCCTGTTTCCCCGGCCCCGATGAGGGGCGATGTCCTTCGTTAACCAATATGGGTGTGAATGGAAAAGGTTAACGTGAGGTAAAAGCCGTTAACTTTTTCGACTGTGACGGGGGTGCACCAGTCGCCTTATCAAATGTTGCGAAGCTTCTTCTCGCGGCGGCGCTGCGCGCTCGAGCCGATGCCTATAGCCTCACGATATTTCGCCACGGTGCGCCGCGCGAGGTCGAGGCCCTCTTCATTTAATATGTCCGCAAGCTTCTGGTCGGAAAGGACTTTCTTCGGGTCCTCTGCATCGCACAGCGCCCTGATGCGCGCCTTGATCGCCTCGCTGCTGGCTCCTTCGCCATCGGCCGCTGCAATTCCGCTGGAGAAGAAATATTTCATCTCGAAGGTGCCGCGCGGGCAGGAGAGGTATTTGTTACTCGTTACGCGGCTGACGGTCGATTCGTGCATGTCGATTCGCTCGGCGACCTCGCGCAGGGTGAGCGGGCGCATCGCCGAAACGCCTTCCCGGAAGAAGCCTTCCTGCAGCGTCACGATCTCGCTCGCCGTCTTGAGGATGGTCTTCTGCCGCTGGTCGAGGGCGCGGATCAGCCAGTCGGCCTCGCCCAGCTGTTCATTGAGCCACGCGCGGGATGCCTTATCGCGCGCACCTGCTTCGAGTTCGACATAATATTCTCGGTTCACGACGAGGCGCGGGAGGCTGGCCTCGTTGATCCGGATTTGCCAGCCGCCGTCCGTGCCCGGGGTGACCAGTACGTCGGGCACGATCGCTGCCTCGGCCTCGCCGCCATAACGGCAGCCGGGCTTTGGATCATAACTCCTCAGCTCGGCCAGCATATCGGCGAAGTCCTCGTCATCGACTTCGCACAGGCGCCGCAGTCGGGCGATGTCGCCTGACGCCAACAGGTCGAGGTTCTCGATCAGCCGCTGCATGCAGGGATCGAAGCGATTGGCTTCCTTCGCCTGCAGCGCGAGGCATTCACCAAGGTTTCGCGCGCCTACCCCGGTCGGATCGAGCGATTGAACCAGCTCGAGCGCGTCCTCCACCTCGACCAGAGGGGCGCCGAGTTCGTCGGCAAGGTCGCGCAAGGAGGTATGCAGGTAGCCCGCCTCGTCAAGCTCGTGAATGATGCGCGTCGCGATCAGGGCCTCCTGGGCATTATAGGAAAGCGAGCCAATCTGGGCGATCAGGTGTTCCGGCAGGCTGATACTGTCATTCGACCGGTTTTCGAGGTCGGGAAGCGCCTCTCCCGAGAGGCCCGCGCTGGCGGTCTCCGACCAGTCACCGCGGTCGCCGGGCGCGGCCTCGGTGTCTTGCGCGTAGTTGGCGATATCGAGCGCGCTGTCGCCATCGAAATCAGGGGTGGCCTCGTGCTCCCCGGCCGGAGCGTCACCGGCATCCTCGCCCTTTTCGCGGGTCACTTCGCCCACGTCGAGCAGCGGATTGCTCTCGAGAGCTTCGGACACGAAGGTTTCGATTTCGAGATTGGACAGCGCAAGCAGCTTGATCGCCTGCTGCAGCTGCGGCGTCATCACCAGAGACTGGGTCTGCCGTAGGTCTAACCTCGGGCCAAGCGCCATGACCTCAACTCCAGGCGCGCGCCGTCATCACAGCGTGAAGTTTTCGCCGAGATACAGACGCTTGACGTTTTCGTCTGCGACCAATGCCTCGGGCGTTCCGGCGAACAGGACCTGTCCACCATAGATGATGCATGCGCGGTCGACGATCTCGAGCGTCTCGCGGACATTGTGGTCGGTGATCAGCACGCCGATGCCGCGCGTCTTGAGGTCCTTCACGAGATCGCGGATGTCGCTGATCGAAAGCGGATCGATACCGGCAAAGGGTTCGTCCAGCAGCATGATCGACGGCTTGGCCGCCAGCGCGCGGGCGATTTCCGCACGGCGCCGTTCACCGCCCGACAGCGCCATGGCCGGGCTTTCGCGCAGCCGCGTAAGGCCGAATTCGTCGAGCAGGCGGTCCAGCTCGGCGGCACGCGTGTCGGCGTCGGGTTCGACCATTTCGAGCACGCAATTGATATTCTGTTCGACCGTCATTCCGCGAAAAATGCTGGTTTCCTGCGGGAGGTAGCCGAGGCCGAGGATCGCGCGGCGATACATCGGGAGCTTGGTCACGTCCTCGCCATCCATCAGGATGCGGCCCGAATCCGGGCGGACGAGGCCCATGATCGAATAGAAACAGGTCGTCTTGCCGGCGCCGTTGGGTCCGAGCAGGCCGAGCACTTCGCCCTTGCCCACTGTCAGCGAGATATCGGTGAGGACCTGCCGCTTGTCGTAGCTCTTGGCGATGGAGATTACCTCGAGCCCGCCCTGCGGGATGGGGGGTGCTGCATCATGGACAGCTTCGTTGTCCGCGCTCAGGAGATCTTCGGCCATGGCCAGCGCCATAGCATGCCGGACCTTCAGGAAAACCCCCGAGACCCATGAATTCGATCAACTTGGCAGGATTCGTGCATAGACGGCATGATTCCGCGCATGAATCGCGTCATCGCTTGCCAGAAGCCCGCATTTTTGAAAGGTTGGGCGTCTGGAGAAATTCACGGGGGAGTAGATCGATGGGTGAGGCGATCGACAACACGCCTAACAACGGTGACGGCAACAGCAGCCACCTGCACGATTGGCGCAAGGCAATGAGCGACAATGTCGCACTCGCGTTGATCGTCTATACCGGGCTCCAGATCTTCGTGACCGTCAATGCGATCAAGGAAGGGGTCTCGTCGACACTTCCCTATTTCGCGCTCGTGTTCCTGGTCGCTGCGATCATTCCCGCCTGCCGCTGGTTCGAGCGCCGTTGGGTCAACCTTTCCGACGAAGAAGCGCATGACGAAGCGCTTTCCGGCGCTTTCCGTCGCGACCAGATCCTCCTCTGGGTTATTGCGATCGGTCTGCCTTTCCTCCTCACGGCGATCGCCAAGGCGATTTTTGCAGCGACCGCTTGAGCAAGCGCGCAAGCCTACCTACCCGGACCCGCAATCGGGTTTCGGAGTTTCAGTAAGATATGATCGATAGCAAGACAGCACTGGCGCATTGTCAGGACCTCGTCGCGCTGGCGCAGCAAATGGGTGCTGACGCCGCGGATGCGATAGCGCGCGCCAATTCTTCGGAAAGCGTGTCAATGCGCCTCGGCAGGCTGGAAGAGGTCGAGCGCTCGGAGAGCGAAGAAATCGGGCTGCGGGTGTTCGTCGGCAAGCGGTCCGCTTCGATCAACACCAGCGACTTCGCGCCTGACGGCCTGAAGGCGCTGGCAAAGCGTGCCGTGGAAATGGCAGGCCATGCGCCAGAAGACGAGCATGCCGGCCTCGCACCTGCTGAGGCGCTCTTTTCCGGCGAGTTGCCCGATCTCGATCTCGACGATCCCGAGCGGCCCGAGCCGCAATCCCTGCGCGAGGCGGCCCTCGCGACCGAGGATGCTGCGCGCAGTGTCGAGGGCGTCACGAACAGCAACGGCGGAAGCGCAGGGTTTGATCGTTCGGTCGTTGCGCTTGCCACATCGAACGGTTTCGGACGCGCCTATTCGGGCAGCGGCCATACCCTGTCGGCAAGCGTGGTCGCGGGCGAGGGCGGGGCGATGGAAACCGATTACGCTTCGCGCGGCGCGCGATTCCGGTCGGACCTTCCCAGCGAGGCCGAGATCGGTGAAGAGGCGGGGCGGCGCGCAGTTGCGCGGCTCAATGCCGGCTCCATGCCGAGCGGAAAATACCCGGTCGTTTTCGACCCCCGTATCGGCGGCGGACTTATCGGACATCTCCTCGGTGCGATCGGAGCGCCCGCAGTTGCGCGCAAGTCGACCTTCCTGTTGGGGCGCGAAGAGGACGAACTGTTCGACCCCTCGATCCGGATTCTCGAGGAACCGCTGCGCAAGCGCGGTGTCCGTTCGCGTCCCTTCGACGGTGAAGGCGTGGCCTGCACCTCCCGCGCGATCATAGACAGGGGACGACTCACCGGCTG
>JABDNC010000089.1 GCA_013001165.1 Erythrobacter sp. | reverse complement strand
CAGCCGTTCCTCCCCAGTGTCGTGGAAGAGGGCGAATACACCTTCCTTTTCATCGATGGGGAATTCAGCCACGGCGTCCTGAAACGGTCCGCGGAGGGCGAGTACCGGATCCAGTCGCTATACGGCGGATACGAGACCGACTTCACGCCTTCGGCAGGAGATCTGGCGGGGGCTAAAGCGGTCGAGGCTGCCCTACCCTTCGACGACCTGCTCTACTGCCGGATCGACATGGCGCGGCTGCATTCGGGCGAACTCGCCGTGATGGAAGCAGAGGCTATCGAGCCCTATCTCTATCCCGAACAGGGCCCCGGTTTGGGGGAGCGGCTCGCAAAGGCTATCGTTGCGCGGCTGTAAGGAGGCGAAGGTGGCTCAAAAGGTTTTCCTGGTGATCGGCGCGGGCGCAGGAATCGGCGGCCGTGCGGCGGCCCGATTTGCGCAAGGTGGCTATCACGCGGTCCTCGCCCGGCGCTCCGACGAAGACGGGCTGGCGAGACTGGTCGCACAGATAGAGGATGCCGGCGGAAGCGCTTCGGGAACACTGCTCGATGCGGCAGCCGACGGCACGATCGAGGAACTGGTCGAGCGGACCGAAAGTGATATCGGGCCGATCGAGGCCGTGCTCTACAATCTCGGTGCACAGATCGGGAACCGCGATCTTGCCGATACGCCGCATCGCACCTTCGAACTCGGCTGGAGGCTGGGGTGCTACGGCCTGTTCCGCCTCGCCCACGCGCTCACCCCTCGCATGGTGGAGCGCGGGAGCGGGACTATCCTCGTCACTTCGGCGACCGCCGCCGTCAGGGGTAATGCGGGGCAACACAGTCATGCGGCCGCCATGGGTGGGCGGCGGATGCTATGCCAGACGCTCAACGCCGAGTTCGGGCCGCAGGGCGTGCATGTCGCGCATGTGGTAGTCGACGGGTCTGTCGATGCGCCCGATACGCTGGGCAAACTGCTCGGAGACAGGTTCGAGGCCTATAAGGCATCGAAAGGCGAGGACGGTGTGATCGACCCCGCAGCACTTGCAGAAACTTACTGGCACCTCGCGCACCAGCCGAAGAACTGCTGGACGCACGAGATCGATGCGCGACCGTTCAGCGATGTGGCGTGGTGGAACGACAATCCCGATCCTAAGATCAGGACCTGATCGTCAGGCGAGCTCGAGCACCTGCATCGCCGCCGGGCTGAGGCGATGCATGAAGCGGACGCCCGCTTCGCTTCCCCGGACCCAGACGATCTGGCCGGCGAACTCGTTCTTCTCATCGATTTCGAAGAAGACGGTCGAGCCCTTGTTGACGTAGGAATCGAACAGCTCGATCCGGCAGCCAGTCGGCGAGATATCGCACAACAGGGCTTGCGCGCGCTGCACCGGCACACGGCAATTCAGGACGATGTTGGTCCCCTGTCGATTGGTCGTACGTGTCTGCATGAAAACTCCAAGTCGCCTGAGAACGTTACCCGGGAATCGGCAAGAAGTGGTTAACGCGGCATTGTCGCTTACATACAAGCGGCGCTAGTCCCGGGCGCTCAGCCCTTCCATTCGCGGCGCTCTTCCGCCGCCTTGAGAACTTCGTAGGCGAGCTGGTATTTCTGGAAGGCGTCGGCGGCTTCTTTGTCGCCCGGCTTCACGTCGGGATGGACCGCCTTGGCCTTCACCCGCCAAGCCTTCTTGATCGCGGCAAAGTCGGCATCGGCCTCGAGCTCGAGCACCTCGAGCGCGCGCATTTCGTCGGCGCTGCGCGAACCGTCGCCCGACCCGCTCCAGCCATAGTGCTGCGCCTCGGCGTAGCCGGCGTTCTCGGCGCGTTCGGACTTGGCCCGTGCCTCTTTCTCGGCCTTGTCGAGACCTTCGAAATAGTCCCAGCCCGAATTGTATTCGGCCGCATGCTTCTGGCAGAAGTACCAGCGATCGGGACTGTTGGGCGCCTTGGGAGCCGGGCAATCGCCCTTTTCCTCGCACCCATGGCGATCGCACAGGCGCACAGTCGCCGCCTCGCGGCTTTCGTCATAACCACGCCAGCGGGGAAAGCCCCAGTCGTTGGACCGGCGGGCCTTAGGCATCACACGTTGTTGGTCGAGCTGGCATGGCGGTCAATCTAGGGACGCTGGCGGTTTGCGCAAGGATGGTGGAACCAGTTTCAATTCGAAATGTTGCATTGCAAACATTGTTTAACGAATTTTGATCTACAGGCCCCGACATGAGCAAGCAGCTTTCCCTTTCCGCCACCGTCGCCGTGCTGAGCATGGCCGCTTTCGCGCTTTCGACCAGCATCGGTGGCAATGAAAAGGCCGAGCACGGCGTGCACGCCGCCTCGGCCCCTCAGGTCGTAGAAAACGCCGCCGGCTAAGCGGCGCTCAGGGCAGGCACGCCAGAGCGCCCCTGCCCCTTTCGACAATCAGTTGATCGTGACCGTCGCTGCGCGCCGGTTCTGTGCCCATGCGGCCTCGTTCGAACCGAGTGCCACGGGACGTTCCTTGCCGTAGCTGACCGTGCGGATCCGGCTCGCCGGGATACCGAGCGAGACGAGGTAGTTCTTCGCCGCATTCGCACGACGCTCGCCCAAGGCGAGGTTGTAATCACGCGTGCCGCGCTCGTCAGTGTGGCCTTCGATGGTGAAGGTGACGTTAGAGTACTGGCTGAAATACTGCGCCTGCGTCTGCAGCTTGGCGCTGTCTTCGGCATCGATATTGTAGCGGTCGGTGTCGAAGTAGACGACCGTGTTCGCACGGCCGACAGCCTCGATGAAGTGCTCCATGCTGCCGACCGCGGGGCCGGTAGACGCGGGTGTGGGCGCCGGAGCCGCGGTGGCTTCGGGCGCGGGCGGAAGTTCCTCGGGAGCCTTCTTCTGGCAGGCTGCCAGTGCGAGGGCCGAGGTGAGCATTACAGCAGTTGCAATACGGGTATTCATGATGCTGTCCCCTTATAAACAGCGGTGGAAATCGGTTTGCCCCCGACTTTTGGATTGCGCGCCCGAACACTCGGGCACCTTTCCCCGTTTTTCGTCCCCACGAAACTTGAATGCATTTACGGCAAGATCGGTCCCCAGGCCGGGTCCGAAGCGTCGACCGGCGTCGGCAGGCGCCGCTCGTTTTCACCCGTCAGGTCGACCTGCCACAGCGAGGTCGCGCCGGTGTTGCGCGCCGTGCGGAAGAACTGGATGATCCGCCCGTTCGGCGCCCAGGTGGGAGCTTCGTCCTGCCAGCCATTGGTCAGCTTGCGCAAACCGCGACCGTTCGGGTTCATTACGGCGATATTGAAGTCGCCGGCGATGTGCGTGAACGCGATCTGGTCGCCGCGCGGGCTCCACTCGGGCGTTGCCGACCGCCCGCCGAAGAAAGTCAGTCGGCGCTGATTCGTACCGTCTGCATCCATGATGTAGATTTGCTGGCTGCCCGAACGATCGCTTTCGAACACGATCCGGCTGCCGTCGGGCGAATAGGACCCGCCGATGTCGATACCCGGCGTGTCGGTGAGCCGCTCGCTGCGGCCACCCTGCGCCGAGACACGGTAGATATCAGTATTGCCGCCCACTGCCATCGAATAGAGAATCCAGCGGCCATCCGGGCTCCAGCGCGGGGCGAAGGTCGGGTTCTCGCTCTGCGTCACCAGCGTCTGGCGACCGGTGCCGATGTCATAGACGTAGATGCGCGGATTGCCGTCGACGTAGCTCAGGTAGACGAGCTGCTTGTAGTCCGGCGAATAGCGCGGCGTCAGCGCGGTCGACCGACCCGTGGTGATGAAGCGGTGGTTTGCACCGTCGCTGTCCATGATCGCAAGGCGCTTGGTGCGGTTATCCTTCGGGCCGGTTTCGGCGATGTACGCAATGCGGCTATCGAAGAACGGGCTTTCGCCGGTGAGGCGCGCATAGATGAGGTCCGAACACTTGTGCGCCGCACGGCGCCAATCGGCGGGCGATACCACCCAGCCCTCTGCCACGAGGCGCTGCTGCAGAGCCATGTCGTAGAGGTAGCAACCGACGGTCAGACGATCGTCGCTACGCGCGCGGACATAACCATGCACAAGCATCTCCGCGCCCCGCACACCCCAGGTCGACCACACGGGCGAAGTGATGTTGGCGAACTCCGGCTTGGGCAGCGAATCCGGCCCGGTCGGCTTGAACAGGCCGTTGTTGCGCAGGTTTGCGGTGATGACACGGGCAAGCTCTTCGCCCAGTGCGGCAGTGCCGTTCGCATTGGCGGGCGTGCTCACATTACGGTCGGTCGCGAATGCAGGGATCGCGATGCCGAGATCGTCGAGCGAGCTGTCATCCGATACCGTGCCACGAAGAGGACCGTCGCCATCATCGCCCTCGACAGCGACTGCTTCGACTTCCTGACCTTCGCCCATGGGTTCGCCGAGATCCTGGTTCTGGGCGGCCAAGGGGGCGGCGGCGAGCGCGATCAACGGGGCCAGGGCTGTAAGAAATTTCATCGTTCAGAGCCTTCTGTCGAATTGCCATTCGAGTTCGTCCCACTGATCGTAGAACCTCTCGTCAAGCTTGAAAGGTTGGGCGAGTTGGATCGCCCGAATTGCGCGTTCGGCGTGTAGGGCAGCCTGCGCACGGTTGGAATCGTTGATGCCGCTCTGGCTGACCAGTCGCGGACGGCCATTGAGCGTCCCGTCGGGATTGAGGCGCCACGCCACGACGCTAACCAGCAATTCGCTATCGACGCCCGAAGGCACGCTCCAGTGCGGGCGCAAGGCTCGGGTAATCGCCGAGGACAAGGCAGCCCGTTCGGAACGGCCGAATGTGGCAGCCGGAGCGCGAGTCTCGTTGGTGTTGGCGCTCGAGCCACGTCCTTCGAGGAAATTGTCACCGATACGCGAACCGCCGGCTTTCTCGGTCGGACGCGGCTGCGGTTGCTGGCGCGCTTGTTCGGGTCGCGGGCGCGGCGTGTTGTCTCGCACCGCAGCGCGGTTCTCGGTCGGCTGCGGCGGTGCATCGGCAACCGGCGGCCTCGGGGTATCGGAAAGCTCCGGAGCGATCGCGGCGCGACTTTCCGGCACGGGATCGGGCGCGGTTGCCTCGAGGCCGAATTCATCGATCAGGCTGACCGTCATGCGCTCGGTCCGGTCGATCTGCGGAGCCGGGAAGAATCCCTGGATGACCATCGCGGCGAGCAGTAACAGGTGCAGGGTCACCGCGACGATAAGTCCGGTGCGCTCCTCTGTTCTGATGCCTGTCCTCTCCATGACTTCTGGCTATTCCCCGGAAGGTGAACCCGCGTTGACCGGCGGGCTGGATTGACCGCCGTTGGTAACGAGCGAAATCCGGTTGAGACCGGCGCGGTTCAATTCGCCCATGACCGCCATCACGCGCCCGTAGTCGAGCGCACGGTCGGCGCGCAGCGTCACATCCGGCCCTTCGCCCGCACGCGGGATCGCCTCGAGCGCTTGCGGCAGGCCGCCGACGGGCACCTGCGCATCGTCGATATAGACATAGCCTTCGCTATCGATGCTGATCGAGACCTGCTGGGCCTCCTGCGGCAGCGCATTGGCGCGGCTGTCGGGCAGCTGGATCGGGACACCGGCAGTCAGCAGCGGCGCGGTGACCATGAAGATGATCAGAAGCACCAGCATGACGTCCACGAATGGTGTGACGTTGATCTCGGACATGGGGCGCCGGCCACCGCGTCCGCGGCGCCTGCGCGTCCCTTTGCCGGATCCTAGCGCCATCGCCATCTCAGCGCTGCTCCAGCTGGCGACTGAAGCTGGCGTTCAGCTTGTCGGAAAAACGGTGCAGGCGCGCCTCGAAGCGCTCGACCGAATGGCTGAAGCGGTTGTAGGCGATGACCGCCGGAATTGCCGCGAACAGGCCGATGGCAGTTGCGAACAGCGCTTCCGAAATGCCCGGCGCGACGACGGCGAGCGAGGAGCTTTCCTGCGCACCAATCTGGAAGAAGCTGTTCATGATCCCCCAGACCGTGCCGAACAGGCCGACGAAGGGTGCGACCGCGCCCACGGTGGCGAGGAAGTTCAAGCGCACCGCAATGTCGTCTGCTTCCTGAGCGACCTGGCTTTCCATCGCCGTCGTGATCCGGCCGCGAACAGCTTCGCGGTCGCGGATCTCGCCGCGCGAAGAGCGCCGCCATTCGGCCACGCCAGCCTGCGCCACGCGGGCAGAGGGAATGTCGCGGTTACCGCGTTCGGACATGAAGCGGTCGAAGCTCTCGGCCTGCCAGAACTCGGTTTCATAGTCCCGTGTCGTCGCGTTGAGCTTGCGCATGCGAAGGCTGAAGGAGACGATGATTGTCCAGACCCAGATGCTGGCGAGGATCAGGCCGAACATGACGGCCTGAACCACGATATCGGCATCGAGGAACAGTTGGAGCGGATCGAGCCTGGTGGGCGCGCCGACGGAAAGCAGGGGGAGGTTGGTCATTGATCTCCGCTCGAATTGACGAAGCGCGCGAATGCCTCGCGCCATTCTTCGGGCTGGCGAATGGGCCTGCCGCTTGGTGAAACGAAACCGACGCGCAAGTGTGCCTCGGCAAGCAATTCATCTCCGCGCATTGCGCGCTGGTGCATCCGGCATGACGCGGCCTTCAGCTCGGTGCAGCTCGTCTCGATCAGGACATCGTCGTCGAGCTTCGCGGGGCGAAGGTATTTGAGGTTGATTTCCGAAACGGCATAGGCGCCCTCGCCCGCCTCTATCGCGCTGCGCTGGTCGATCTCCAGACGGCGCAAAAGGTCCGAACGGGCGCGCTCGAACCAGCGCAGGTAGTTCGCGTGGTAGGTGATGCCCGAAAGGTCGGTGTCCTCGTAATAGACGCGCACGGCATAGAGGTGCCGGTCGCCTTGGATGATACCGTCGGGGGAATTGGGCAGTGACATTCGGCTTGGCGCTCTAGCGCAGCGAAGATTCACTGCAAAGCCGCCTTTCGGCTTCAGGACATGAACGGCGGTGAAACGAGTCCTGCTTGCGGCGAAATTATCGCGCGATCATCGGCCCGAGGAACTGTCCGCCGAAAATATGGACATGGAGGTGCGGCACTTCCTGCCCGCCATGCGCACCGATATTGGCCATCATCCGGTAGCCCGGCTCCACCAGCCCCTTGTCCCGCGCGACCTTTCCAACAGCGCGAATGAAACCCGCAATCTCCTCCGCGCTCGCCTTCGCGCTGAAATCGTCCCAGCTGACATAGCGCCCCTTGGGGATCACCAGCGTATGCACTTCGGCCTGCGGATTGATGTCTTCGAACGCAAACGCCCACTCGTCCTCGTAGACCTTGGTCGACGGAATCTCGCCGCGGAGGATTTTCGCGAAGATGTTGTTGTCATCATAGGGCAGCGTCGGATCGATCGGCATGGCTATTCGCTCCTGCTCGCTTTTTCCTCGAGGCCCGAGACGCCTTCGCGCCGGTCGAGTTC
>JABDNC010000080.1 GCA_013001165.1 Erythrobacter sp. | reverse complement strand
ACGCATATCCAGGGATACCTTTTCTCGCGCCCGATCCCGCACGAGGAGGCGATCGAAAGCCTCTCGAAAGGAGACCTCAAGTACGAACCGCGCGGACCGGAACGTTCGCGTTCGGAACGCAAGACCGTCTTCCGCACGATCGGCGCAATTCATGACGACCACCGCTATCAGGTGGTGCTCCGCAATATCTCCAAGACCGGTGCCCGTATCGAAGGGCTGCTTGATGTACCTGTCGGAACGAATTTCGTGCTCGACTTCGGTGGCGGCCAGCTCGCCGTGGCCGTAGTCCGCCGTTCGTCAAAGCAGACGCAGGGCGTCGAGTTCGAAACTCCGCTCATCAGCGACGGTGCCGATGGCTTCTGTACGCGCCACCGTGTCTCGCCATACGCAATCGAGGCTGCCGGCAAGCCGCTCGCGGCATTGCCGCAGGATGCCTATGGCATGCTTACGGGCGATGGCGGTGGCCGGTCGATCCCGGCATTCGCTGAAGCGAAAGTCGTGAAGCCCTGATCACGTCTCCGACATGCTCCCGAAGACGCCCGCGTTAGTCTAAAAATAACCATTTCTCGCTAGGCCAGATGAACCAAACTGGCTTTGACGAGGTCTAGCGAACATGGGGGCCATGCCCTTCACCGAATTCTTCAAAGGCCGCAAAACGTCCGAGACCTCGCATGGACCGGACGCAAGAATGCCTCTCGCGCCCCAATTTTCGGGTGAAGAGAAGCTGGCCATTGTCGAACAGCTCGAAAGCTCGGGTGTTGCCTGTTTCTGGGCGACCGATGCCAAGGGCGTGCTTACCTACCTCAGCCCGGCCATTTTCGAGGCGATGGGGGGGCAGGCCGCCAATGCATTCGAGATTCCTTTCCAGCATGTCTTTGCCCCCGTGGCGGGCGATGGCGATGCGCGCTCGCTGGGGCTGAAGCTCGGCACGCGGAAGAGCTTTTCCGGCCTCACGGTCGAGACGGGCGATAGCAGCTCGGACCTTGTTGTGCGCCTTTCGGGCCGCCCGATGTATGACAAGGCGGGGGACTTCCTCGGCTTCCGCGGAACCGCCAGCGACATCACCGAGGAATTCCGCGCAGAGGAGGAGGCAAGCCGCCTCGCCAAGTTCGATTCACTGACCGGCCTCGCCAATCGTCACCGCATGGAACAGCGCATCGACTCCACGCTGCAAACCTTCCGCAGCGCCAAGCGAGCAGCCGCGCTGATGATGCTCGACCTCGACCGCTTCAAGCAGGTCAACGACACGCTCGGCCATGCGGCTGGCGACCAGCTGCTACAGCAGGTCGCCGAACGCCTGAATTCGGTCGTCGCGGGTCGCGGCGAAATCGGACGGCTTGGCGGTGACGAGTTCCAGATCCTCATTCCCGACATGGATGACCGCGGCGAACTGGGCGAGATCGCGAAAAAGATCATCCAGATGCTCGCGCAGCCCTATTCGGTCGAGGAAGGTCGCTGCTCCATCGGTTGTTCGGTCGGTATTGCAATCGCACCTTACGATGGTCTCGAACGCGAAGACCTGACGCGCGCTGCCGACCTTGCGCTCTATGCCTCGAAAAACGGCGGCCGCGGCCAGTTCCGCTTCTATGCGGCTGACCTCGAACACGAGGCGAACCTTCGCAAGCGCATGGAAGAAGATCTCGCCCAGGCGATCGAGGCGGGCGACTTCAAGCTTGAATACCAGCCGTGCGTCGCGCTCGATTCCAACAAGGTCGTCGCCCTCGAAGCGCAGTTCTGCTGGGAAGACGAGGATCGGGGCCGCGTGCAGCCGGAAACCTTCCTGCCGGTGGCAGAGGGAAGCCGCCTCATCATTCCGATCGGCGAATGGGCCCTGCGCAAGGCGTGCGAACAGGCCAAGGACTGGCCCGAAAGTCTGCGCCTGTCGATGAACATCTCTCCCGTTCAGTTCGAGGCCAGCGGTTTCGTCGAGATGGTCGAGACTGTGCTTGAGGAAACCGGAATGGACCCGGCGCGCCTTGACCTGGAACTGAACGAGTCCGTCCTGCTCAGCGATGCCAGCAAGGTCGACGCCGCACTTGGCGCGCTGTTCAAGCTCGGCGTGCGCCTGACGCTCGACCAGTACGGTACGGGCCTTTCGTCGCTCAGCTATCTGCGCCGCGCACCGTTTAATTCGCTCAAGATCGGTGCGAATTTCTTCGAACCGGTCATGGGCAACGATCTCGGCGACATGGAACTTGTTCGCGCGGTGGTCGCGCTTGCCGGTGCCATGGGCATGGAAACGGTGGCCAATGGCGTCCACGCGATGGACCTGATGGCCGAGCTCAAGAAGATCGGCGTGAGCCATGTGCAGGGCTTCGTTTTCTCCGAAGCGATCAGCCACGAGGCAGTTCTCGAAGACATCGCCAGCGGCGACTGGACGCTGGAGCCGACCGACCAGGGCAGCCAGCGTGCAAGCCGCCGCACGGTCTTCCGCAAGATCGGCCTGATCCACGAAGATCACTACTACGACGTGACGCTGCGCAACCTCTCCCGCTCGGGCGCCATGATCCAGGGCCTCGAGGACGTGCCGGTCGGAACGCAATTCGTGCTCGACTTCGGTCAGGGCCAGCTGGCCGTCTGCACCGTGCGCCGCACGATGGACGATACGCAGGGCGTTGAATTCGAGCAGGAGCTGGTCGACGACGGGGCGGGGGGTCTGTGCACCCGCCACCGTGTCAGCCCGTATGAATTGGCTGCTGCCGGTGCACCGCTCACGGCCCTACCGCCGGGCAAGTACAGCCAGGCACCCGAGGCAGCGCCGGGCAGCTATGCGCAGTTCAAACTGTCGTCGAATGCACCCAAGCAGGGCACCGGCCCGCAAGAAGGCTGAGCACACGCGCTTTGCTGCTGACAGGGCGTCAACGCGCGGCTAAAGGGCGGTCGCAATGACCGACCTTTCCAAGATCCGTAACTTTTCGATTATCGCCCACATCGACCACGGCAAGTCCACACTTGCTGACCGGTTGATCCAGCATTGCGGCGGCCTGACCGCGCGCGAAATGTCCGAGCAGGTGCTCGACAACATGGACATCGAAAAGGAACGCGGGATCACCATCAAGGCGCAGACCGTGCGCCTCAACTACACCGCCAAGGATGGCGAGACCTATGAGCTCAACCTCATCGACACGCCCGGCCACGTCGACTTCGCCTATGAAGTTTCGCGCAGCCTCGCCGCCTGCGAAGGCGCGCTGCTGGTGGTCGACGCCGCGCAAGGCGTGGAAGCCCAGACGCTCGCCAATGTCTACCAGTCGATCGAGCATGACCACGAAATCGTGCCCGTTATCAACAAGATCGACCTACCCGCCGCAGAGCCCGACAAGGTCAAGGCGGAGATCGAGGACATCATCGGCCTCGACGCATCGGACGCCGTCCTCACCAGCGCGAAATCCGGCATCGGCATCGAGGACACGCTCGAAGCGCTCGTCGCTCGCATTCCCGCCCCCAAGGGCGACCGCGACGCACCGCTGAAGGCCATGCTCGTCGATAGCTGGTACGACCCCTACCTCGGCGTCGTCATCCTCGTGCGTGTGATCGACGGTGTCCTCAAGAAAGGCCTCAACGTCAAGTTCATGCAGGGCGGCACGCAGCACCTGATCGACCGCGTGGGCGCCTTCACCCCGAAGCGCGTCGACCTGCCCGAGATCGGCCCGGGCGAGATCGGCTTCATCACCGCGCAGATCAAGGAAGTCGAACAGGCCCGCGTCGGTGACACGATCACCACGGTGAAGGGCGGGGCGGAAAAGGCGCTGGCGGGCTACAAGGAAGTCCAGCCCGTGGTCTTCTGCGGCCTCTTCCCGGTCGACGCCGCCGACTTCGAGAAGCTGCGCGAAAGCATCGGCAAGCTGCGCCTCAACGATGCCAGCTTCAGCTACGAGATGGAAAGCTCCGCCGCGCTCGGCTTCGGCTTCCGCGCCGGCTTCCTCGGCCTGCTGCACCTGGAGATCATCCAGGAACGCCTCAGCCGCGAATACGACCTCGACCTCATCACCACGGCCCCGTCCGTGGTTTACCGCGTCCACCTCGCCCACACGAAGACGGAAGACGCCAAGGTCATCGACATCCACAACCCCGCCGACTGGCCGGACGTGAACCGCATCGACGCGGTGGAGGAGCCGTGGATCAAGGCAGTGATCTACACGCCCGACGAATATCTCGGCGCGATCCTCAAGCTGTGCCAGGACCGCCGCGGCATCCAGACCGACCTCACCTATGTCGGCGGCCGCGCGCAGGTGACCTACGAACTGCCGCTGAACGAGGTGGTGTTCGATTTCTACGACCGCCTGAAGAGCATCAGTCGCGGCTATGCCAGCTTCGATTACGAACAGATCGGCCTGCGCGAAGGCGACCTCGTGAAGATGAACATCCTCGTCAACAACGAGCCGGTCGACGCGCTATCGCTGATCGTCCACCGCTCGGTTGCCGAAGAGCGCGGCCGCGGCATGTGCGAGCGCCTGAAAGACCTCATCCCGCGCCACTTGTTCAAGATCCCGATCCAGGCCGCGATCGGCGGCAAGATCATCGCCCGCGAAACCATCGCCGCCCTGCGCAAGGACGTCACCGCCAAATGCTACGGCGGCGACATCTCGCGTAAGAAAAAGCTGTTGGAAAAGCAGAAGAAGGGCAAGGCAAGGATGCGCGAGTATGGCAACGTAAGTATTCCTCAGGAAGCGTTTATTGCAGCTCTTCGGATGGGGGAGGAATGAAAATTCGGCGCTTGAGCGCAGGTATGGAACCCACAGGCTGAGGTGAACCTTCTTGGAACTGACTATTCACACAATCGAGCGAGGAAGTCATCCAACCGGCGGAGTGCCAAATCAAATCTACCTACGAATAGACCATTGGAATGACTTCTCTTTTGTCACAATGTTCTAGGTGTTTGTTGCAGACCAGAACGGTGTGACCCATGAACTTGGTAGCGTGAAAATCGGCTTTGAGGGCCAAGGCACCGAGACGCCCACCTACAAAAGTCTGGATTGGCCAAGGTCTTCGCTTCCTGAGACATACTTTTCTTTAGGCCTGAACGTCGAATACTATGAGAAATTACGTGAGAATTTTTCCGAGGAATTTCGTTCCGCCTACTGCAGAGTCATGCGGACGTTGTTTTCGATCAGCAAATATTCGATCAATTCTCGGACGATGAAGTTTTCAAGACTTCCCTACTAAGAGAAAGCTCACTCTCGGCTGTTAAGGGGCAATATAAGCGAGTCCTCGACGGGGGAATTGCGCTCACCGACTTCCACTTCCGGTATCGGGTGGATCAATCTGATGATTTTGCGGGATATGAGCTCGAGTTTAAAGTCGTTCCGGCTTCAACTCCGCCCACAAATGTTCATGCGATTATTGGGAGAAACGGCGTTGGCAAGACAACGTTCTTAAACGACTTGGTCCGCACCTCACTGACACTTCCTGAGGCGCGAGGCAAAATGTTGCAGGAATTGTGGTTCCAGTGGCGCGAAATAAGTCTTGAGTATTTCAGTGGGGTAGTTTCTGTATCC
>JABDNC010000074.1 GCA_013001165.1 Erythrobacter sp. | reverse complement strand
CGCGCGCACCCACGCGGGACGATTGCGCATGCCATATCGGTGGGAAACTCGGGTCCCGCGAAGCTCGTAAAGGACGCACACCCCCTATGGCACGCAAGAAGATCGCGCTCATCGGCTCCGGCATGATCGGCGGCACCCTCGCCCACCTCGCCGCGAAGAAGGAAATGGGCGACATCGTCCTGTTCGACATCGCCGAGGGCATGCCGCAGGGCAAGGCACTCGATCTGTCGCAGTGCGGCCCTATCGAAGGTTTCGACGCCAAGATCACCGGCTCGAATGACTACGCCGACATCGCAGGCGCCGACGTCGTGATCGTCACCGCCGGCGTTCCCCGCAAGCCCGGCATGAGCCGCGACGACCTCCTCGGCATCAACCTCAAGGTGATGAAAGCCGTCGGCGAAGGCATCAAGAACAACTGCCCCGACGCATTCGTGATCTGCATTACCAACCCGCTCGACGCGATGGTCTGGGCACTGCGCGAGTTTAGCGGCCTGCCGCACAACAAGGTCGTCGGCATGGCCGGCGTGCTCGACAGCGCGCGCTTCGCCACCTTCCTCGCCTGGGAATTCGACGTTTCAGTTAAGGACGTGAATGCCTTCGTCCTCGGCGGCCACGGCGACACCATGGTCCCGGTCACCAGCTACACCACGATCAACGGTATCCCGGTCAACGACTTCGCCAAGATCAAGGGCGTTTCGGAAAGCCGCATCGATGAAATCGTCGACCGCACCCGCAAGGGCGGCGGCGAAATCGTCGGCCTGCTCGGCAACGGCTCGGCCTATTACGCCCCTGCCACCAGCGCGATAGCGATGGCCGAAGCCTATCTCGGCGACCAGAAGCGCATCCTGCCCTGCGCCAGCTATGTCGAAGGCAAGTACGGCCTAGACGGCCTTTATGTCGGCGTACCCACAATGATCGGCGCCGGCGGCACCGAGGAAGTGATCGAGATCGAACTGTCGGACGAAGAGAAGAGCAACCTCAAGGTCTCGACCGACGCTGTCGAAGAACTGCTCGAAGCCTGCAAGGGCCTGGACAGTTCGCTGGCGTGATCGTCCTTCGAGCTTTTTCCTGCGCCGTTCTTGCGGCTGCTGTGCCAGCTGCGGCGCAGGATGATACCTATCCGGTTACAAAGGTGTTCGAAGCATTCCGCGATGGGTGTGGCTCGATCGAAAATCAGGAAGCAACCTCCGAACGCTTGATTGCATCTGGCTGGCACAAGATCGAACACGAAGACTTGGTCGGGCCACTGAGTGAGTTCGTCTCCCATGCGAACCAGCTGGGGCAAGCTGCGGCTGCTCAAGAAGGCGCAAAGGTGAGCGAGCTTGAAGCATTCGAGAACGTAGTAGCCGGCGAGAATGTCTATATTGTTCTCGACGAAGTCAGCGCAGACGGAGTCCGCATAAGCGGCTGCCAGCTTTATGATTTCGGAGAAACCCGGCTGATTGCACCAACCATGGGGGAGCAATTGCTTGGCCGCGAGCCAGACAGCGTTTTGGATCGACCTGAAATCCAACGAAGTGAATGGACGCCAGGGATCCTCCCGGAGCATGATAGCTTCAAATTATTTTTCGTGCCGCCCAATAGCCCCGTCACTGAAGCATTGAAGTTCAGCGGGCTGGCATTGATGTCAGATACAGTAGGAGCCGAATAAGATGTCCATCCTCGTCGACAAGAACACCAAAGTCATCACCCAGGGGATGACCGGCAACACCGGTACCTTCCACACGCAACAGGCGCTCGATTACGGGACGCAGATGGTTGCGGGTGTGACCCCCGGTAAGGGCGGCACCGACCACATCGGCCTGCCGCAGTTCAATACCGTAGCCGAAGCCAAGGCAGAAACCGGCGCGACCGCATCGTGCATCTACGTGCCGCCGCCGTTCGCAGCCGACGCCATCCTCGAGGCTATCGATGCCGAGATGGAACTGATCGTTGCCATCACCGAGGGCATCCCCGTGCTCGACATGGTGAAGGTGAAGGCTGCGCTGCGCGGTTCGAACAGCCGCCTCATCGGCCCGAACTGCCCTGGCGTCCTGACGCCCGGCGAATGCAAGATCGGCATCATGCCCGGCTCCATCTTCAAGAAGGGCAGCGTCGGCGTGGTCTCGCGCTCGGGCACGCTGACCTATGAAGCCGTCCACCAGACCACCATGGTCGGCCTCGGCCAGACCACCGCGGTCGGCATCGGCGGCGATCCGGTCAACGGCACCAACTTCATCGACGTACTCGACCTCTTCCTCGACGATGACGACACCAAGTCGATCATCATGATCGGTGAAATCGGCGGCAGCGCGGAAGAAGAAGCGGCTGCCTTCATCAAGGAACAGGCTGCCAAGGGCCGCAAGAAGCCCATGGTCGGCTTCATCGCAGGCCGCACGGCACCTCCGGGCCGCCGCATGGGCCATGCCGGCGCCATCGTCTCGGGCGGCCAGGGCGGCGCGGACGACAAGATCGCAGCGATGGAAGATGCGGGCATCCGCGTCTCGCCCTCGCCCAGCGAACTCGGCACCACGCTCGACGCGATGTTGAAGGAACTGGCGTAACCGCCAAGCGCTCCTTCTTCGAAAGGTACGATAATGGGTAACGAGAGCCAGAACTTCCTGCCCGAAATGGGCGACCAGGAAGGTCCGCAACAGGGCCCCAGCTGGGGCAATCCCAACTGGTTGCAGCAGGTGGTCGACAGCGACGCGGATCTGACCGCGGCGCTGGACCCCACGCAGATGCGCCTTGCGGTGAAAGCCGCAGCGGAAAAGGCGGGCAAGGCCACCGATCCCAAGGCGATCGAGCAGGCGGCGGACGACAGCATCAAGGCGATGCTGCTCGTACGGCTTTACCGTGTGCGCGGCCATCTGGCGGCCGATCTCGACCCGCTGGGCCTTTCGCACCGCGACGTACCCGAAGACCTCAAGCTCGAATGGCACGGCCTTGCAGGCCAGGAAGCGCGCGAAGTCTATGTCGGCGGCGTATTCGGCTTCGAATGGGTCAGCATCGGCGAACTCTACCGCGTGCTGCGCGAGACCTATTGCGGCAAGGTCGGCCTTGAATACATGCACATTTCGGACACGACCGAGCGTCGTTTCCTGCAAGACAAGTTCGAGACACCCGAAGACACGATCCAGTTCACCGACGAAGGCAAGCGCGCGATCCTTGCCTCGGTGATCCGCGGCGAGGAATACGAAAAGTTCCTCGGCAAGAAATATGTCGGCACCAAGCGCTTCGGCCTCGATGGCGGCGAATCCATGATTCCGGCGCTGGAAGCGGTAATCAAGTACGGCGGCCAGCTCGGCGTACGCGAGATCATCTACGGCATGGCCCACCGCGGCCGCCTGAATGTTCTCGCGAATGTGATGGGCAAGCCATACAAGGTCATCTTCCACGAATTCTCGGGCGGTTCCTCGAACCCCGACGATGTCGGCGGCTCTGGCGATGTGAAATATCACCTCGGCACCAGCACCGATCGCACTTTCGACGGTATCGACGTGCACATGAGCCTCGTGCCCAACCCCTCGCATCTTGAGGCGGTGAACCCGGTAGTGCTCGGCAAGTCGAGGGCGCAGCAGGCCATTCGCGACGATCTCAAGCAGCACGAGCAGGTCTTGCCGGTGCTGCTGCACGGTGACGCGGCCTTTGCGGGTCAGGGCATCGTTTGGGAGTGCCTCGGCTTCTCGGGCGTGCGCGGTTACAACACCGGCGGCTGCCTCCACTTCGTCATCAACAACCAGATCGGCTTCACCACGAGCCCGCAGTTCGCGCGCTCCTCGCCCTACCCGAGCGATGTTGCGAAGGGTGTCCAGGCCCCGATCCTGCACGTCAACGGCGACGATCCGGAAGCAGTTACCTTCGCCTGCAAGCTGGCGATCGAATACCGCCAAAAGTTCGGCCGCGATATCGTAATCGACATGTGGTGCTATCGCCGCTTCGGCCACAACGAAGGCGACGAACCGAAATTCACCCAACCGCTGATGTATGACGAGATCCGCAAGCACCCGCGTGTGAGCGACATCTACACCAAGCGCCTCGAGGGCGAAGGTGTCATCAAATCGGGCGATGCCGACGCGCTACGCAACGAGTTCGACCAGCATCTGGAAGACGAATTCGCTGCCGCCAAGGACTACAAGCCCAACGACGCCGACTGGTTCGGCGGTCGCTGGGCGGGTCTCAACAAGCCCGCGGATCCCGAAACCGCCCGCCGCAACGTGGAAACCGCGATCGACCAGAAGCTGTTCGACAGCCTCGGCCGCACGCTCACCACCGTCCCGGACGATGTGACGATCCACAAGACGCTGGGCCGCGTGCTCAAGGCCAAGAAGGACATGTTCGACAGCGGTGAAGGCTTTGACTGGGCGACCGGCGAAGCGCTCGCTTTCGGCAGCCTCGTCACCGAAGGGTTCGGCGTGCGCCTTTCCGGCCAGGATTCGGGTCGCGGCACGTTCTCGCAGCGCCACGCCGTCTGGATCGATCAGAAGGACGAGCGCAAGTACATCCCGCTTACCACGCTGCCGCACGGCAAATTCGAGGTCTACGACAGTCCGCTTTCCGAATACGGCGTGCTCGGCTTCGAATACGGCTTCGCCATGGCGGACCCGAAGAGCCTCGTGATGTGGGAGGCGCAGTTCGGCGATTTTGCCAACGGCGCCCAGATCATGATCGACCAGTTCATCGCGGCTGGCGAAGTGAAATGGCTGCGCGCCAACGGCCTCGTCCTGCTGCTTCCGCACGGCTACGAGGGCCAGGGTCCGGAACACAGCTCGGCGCGTCTCGAACGCTTCCTCCAGCTGTGCGCGAACGATAATATCCAGGTCTGCAACATCACCACCCCGGCGAACTACTTCCATGTGCTTCGCCGCCAGATGCTGCGTCCGTTCCGCAAGCCGATGGTTATCATGACTCCGAAGTCGCTGCTCCGTCACCCGCTGGCGAAGTCGAGCGCCGAAGAGTTCATGGGCGATCACCACTTCATGCGGATCAAATCCGACATGACCGAGATTGACGACAAGAAGATCAAGCGTCTCGTCCTGTGCAGCGGCAAAGTCGCCTACGACCTGATGCAGCGCCGCGACGAAGCGGAATTGAAGGACGTGTCGATCGTCCGGATCGAACAGCTCTATCCCTTCCCGGGCGAACCGCTGGCCGTGCGCCTTGAGCGCATGACCAATCTCGAAGAGATCGTCTGGTGCCAGGAAGAACCCAAAAACAACGGTGCATGGTTCTTCGTCGATCGCCTGATCGAGGAAGCGGCAACCAAGGCCGGCAAGGACGGCATGCGTCCGACCTACGCCGGCCGCGAAGTCGCCGCATCGCCCGCAACCGGCTTTGCCAGCAGGCACCAGGTCCAGCAGGAAGCGCTGGTCAATATCGCACTCGGGCTGAACAGCCCCGACAAGAACTGATCGAGGGTTCGAAGAGGAAACCGAACACCATGGCCACTGAAATCAAAGTCCCCACCCTCGGTGAGAGCGTCACCGAAGCTTCCATCGGCGAGTTCCTCAAGAACGTCGGCGATGCCGTTGCGGTGGACGAACCCATCGTCAGTCTCGAAACCGACAAGGTCGCTGTCGAAGCTCCCTCGCCCGTCGCTGGCGTGATCAAGGAATTCAAGGTCGAAGTTGGCGACACTGTCGAAGTCGGCGCGGTTCTCGCAATCGTGGAAGAAGGCGCCACGGGAGCTGCAACCGGCGAGGAAGCCGGCCGTGCGGCACAAGAACGCGAAGAAGGCCAGCAGGAACGCGCCGAAGCCGCTTCTTCCGATGCCTCGCAAACCCTGTCACCCGCAGTGCGCCGCGCTGTTCTCGAACACGGCGTCGATCCCTCGACCATCAAGGGTACCGGCAAGGACGGCCGCCTGACCAAGGAAGACGTTATCGCTGCCGCCAAGGCCAAGGGCGACAGCCCTGCCCCGGCTCCGGCAGCCTCGGCTCCCGCTCCTGCACCTGCAGCTACCGGCGAACGCCGCGAGGAACGCGTCAAAATGACGCGTATGCGCCAGACCATCGCTAAGCGCTTGAAGGGTGCGCAGGACAATGCCGCGCTGCTCACCACCTTCAACGACGTCGACATGTCGGCTGTCATGGAAGCGCGCGCGAAGTACAAGGATATGTTCGCCAAGAAGCACGACATCCGTCTCGGCTTCATGGGTTTCTTCGCCAAGGCTGCCTGCCTTGCGCTCAAGGACGTGCCCGCGGTGAACGCCTATATCGAAGGCGATGAGATCGTCTATCACGACTATGTCGACATTTCGGTCGCCGTGTCGGCGCCGAACGGCCTTGTGGTCCCGGTTATCCGTGACGCCCAGGACAAGGGCTTTGCCCACATCGAGAAGGACATCGCGGACTTCGGCAAGCGCGCCAAGGAAGGCACGCTGACCATGGAAGACATGAAGGGCGGTACCTTCACCATCTCCAACGGCGGCGTATTCGGCAGCCTCATGTCGACCCCGATCATCAACCCGCCGCAGAGCGCAGTCCTCGGCCTCCACCGCATCGAGGACCGCCCGGTCGTCGTCGACGGCGAGATCGTCATCCGTCCGATGATGTACATCGCTCTGTCCTACGACCACCGCCTGATCGACGGCCGCGAGGCTGTCACCGCACTCAAGATCATCAAGGAAGCGATCGAAGATCCGACCCGGATGCTGATCGACCTCTGAGGAAAGACAAATGGCTGAATACGACTACGACGTCCTCGTCATCGGCGCTGGCCCGGGTGGCTATGTCGCTGCAATTCGCGCTGCGCAGCTGGGCCTGAAGGTTGCCTGTGCCGAGAGCCGCGAAACACTGGGCGGGACCTGCCTCAACGTGGGCTGCATTCCCTCCAAGGCGATGTTGCACGCCAGCGAGTTCTACGATGCCGCCAAGAACGGCGCGATGGCCGAGATGGGCATCGAAACCAATCCCAAGCTCAATCTCGACAAGATGCACGAGCAGCGCCTCGATGCAGTCGACGGCCTGACCAAGGGCATCGAGTTTCTCTTCAAGAAGAACAAGGTCGACTGGAAGAAGGGCCACGCCACCTTCCAGGATGCGCACACGGTCAAGGTTGGTGACGAGACGGTCACCGCCAAGGACGTGATCATCGCCACCGGTTCCTCGGTTACCCCGCTCCCGGGTGTCGATGTCGACAACGACAAGCAGGTCGTGGTCGATTCCACCGGCGCGCTCGAACTCGCCAAGGTGCCCAAGAAGATGGTCGTCATCGGCGGCGGCGTGATCGGCCTCGAAATGGGCTCGATCTGGAACCGCCTCGGCGCCGAAGTCATCGTGGTCGAATTTCTCGACCAGCTGCTGCCCGGCATGGATGGCGATGTCCGCAAGGAAGCGGCCAAGATATTCAAGAAGCAGGGCATGGAACTGAAGCTCAAGACCAAGGTCACCGGCGTGACGGTCAAGGGCAAGAAGGCCACGCTGACGCTAGAACCGGCTGCCGGCGGAGACGAGGAAACGCTCGAAGCCGATTGCGTGCTGGTCTCCATCGGCCGCCGCCCGAACACCGAAGGTCTCGGCCTCGAGAACATCGGTCTCGAAGTGAACAAGCGCGGCCAGATCGAAACCGATCACGATTTCCGCACTACCGTCGACGGCGTCTGGGCCATCGGCGACTGCGTCCCCGGCCCGATGCTCGCGCACAAGGCCGAAGACGAAGGCATCGCCTGTGCCGAGAACGTTGCGGGCCAGACCGGCATCGTGAACCACGACATCATCCCTGGGGTGGTCTACACCCTGCCCGAATTCGCCGGTGTCGGCCTGACGCAGGAAGAAGCGCTCGAGAAGTTCGGCGGCGACAAGTCGAAGATCAAGGTCGGCAAGTTCCCGATGATGGCCAACAGCCGCGCCAAGACCAATCACGAGCCCGACGGCTTCGTGAAGGTCATCGCCGAGGCTGAAAGCGACCGCGTGCTCGGCGTCTGGTGCATCAACAATGTTGCCGGCACCATGATCGCGCAGGCCGCACAGGCGATGGAATTCGGCGCGACCAGCGAAGACATCGCCTACACCTGCCACGCTCACCCGACGCATTCGGAAGCGCTCAAGGAAGCGGCGATGGGCGTCCAGGGCAAGCCGATCCACATCTGATCGAATAGCGGGAGGGCGAGCGATGGGCGGGTTGCGAGAGCGAATACCGGCCCTGCTCGCTCTTTTGATTCCGGTCCTCGCGGGCCTAGTCTTCCTTCATCTTGCGGGCGCCCCGAAGCACTATCTCGCTATCAACGCAGGTGCCCTTGTTGCCGGGCTTGGCATGGCCCTGCTCCTTTCTGCACCTTCAGCGGTGAGGACCCGGCGCCTTCTCACCGTCTTCATGCTTGCAGGACTGTTCGTCCCGCTCCTGACCGGCCCCTGGCAGGATGGTGTCGCGAGGTGGTTGCCAGTCGGGCCGTTCAACCTGCACACGACCGGTCTCCTGCTACCCCCGATCCTCGTTCTCGCAGTGCGTGATAGCGAGTACTCCGCACCGATTCTGCTCACCGCAGCCTTTGCTGGCCTGCTCCAGCCGGATGCGGCGCTCGGATTCGCGCTGCTGTTCGCTGCAGTCGCCCTTCACGATGTGACGCGCGACTGGCGGATCGGCTTGACCTGCATATTCGCCTTCTTTGCCGCAATCGTCATGGCGGTTCGCGGCAATCCGCCGCCGCAGGAATTCGTTGAACGCGTTCTAGTCACCGCCGCCGGGCTGTCGCCATTCGCCGCTCTTGGGCTGTTTCTTTCGCTGGTGGTCGCCTTCTTCCTCGTCCTGCGTGCCATCCCCGCTTCGAAGGCTATGCGCTACACGCTGGCGGGATGCCTGTTCGGATTTACGATCCTGTCGCTCATGTCGAATTACCCAAGCGTCCTGATCGGATACGGGGCAGCCCCCATCCTCGGCTTTGGCCTCGCCCTGGGCCTGGCGAGCGGGCACGAGGACGCAAGGCCCGAGCCCGAAAAGGAAAAGCCCGCTACCGCTTGATCATCGCGAACCATACTGGAGGGGCGCAGCACAGATTGCCCCTCTCCGGACCTTGGCGTAGAACCTGCCGGAGAGAGAGAGAGAGAGAGAGAGAGGGAAGCTGCTTGGCCTATCCGAAACTGACTGACCAGCCCGGCGCGCTTGATACCGCAGCCGCCATCGCGCGTGGCGAGATGACACCGCTGGAGGCGACCGATGCCGCCATTGCCCGCATCGAGCATCTCGACGCGCTGGTCGATGCCGTGGTCGTGTGCGATTTCGAAAGAGCTCGCGATGCAGCAAAGGCACTCGGCACTTCGCCAGACGACCGCCCACTGTTCGGCGTTCCGATGACGATCAAGGAAAGCTTCGACATCGAAGGCCTGCCGACCTGCTGGGGGCACGAGGCCTATGCCGGCAATATCGCCAAGAGCGATTCCATGGTGGTCCGCAAGCTCAAGCTGGCGGGCGTGGTTTTCCTCGGCAAGACCAATGTTCCGCCCGATCTTGCCGACTGGCAGTCGAACAATCCGGTCTATGGCCGCACGCACAATCCGCACGATCACGAGCGCTCGCCCGGCGGCTCTTCAGGAGGCTCCGCCGCAGCTGTGGCGGCGGGCATGGTGCCATGCGAATTCGGCACCGACATCGGCGGCTCGGTCCGTGTGCCGGCCCATTTCTGCGGTGTCTGGGGCCACAAGTCGAGCTGGGGTCTGATCAGCAAGGAAGGCCACGACCACCCGCTGATGGCAGGCCGCGGCGCACATGACGGTGCGCTCTCGATTGCCGGCCCCCTCGCCCGCAATGCTGCCGATCTTGGGGCATTGCTGAGGATAACCTCGTCGATCCCTTTGGAGGAGCAGCCGGTCGAATTGCGCAAATGCCGCGTGCTCATGCTGGTCGATCATCCCTCCTGCCCGACCGACGATGCGGTACGCGGGCCGATGGAGGCGATGGCCTCGGAGCTCGAAAAGGTTGGGGTGAAGGTCGACCGTTCGAGCGATCTGCTGCCCGACCTCGAAAAGCAGCACGGCGATTACATGCGGATGCTCAATATCGCGATGGCGCGCGGGGCCCCTGCGAAGGATGGCACGCGCGCAAGCGCGACCGACTGGTTCAACATGCTCGACATTCAGGCGCGCAATGAAATGGCGTGGTCGCGGCTGCTGGAGGCTTACGACTTCGTCCTCGCCCCGCCAGCGCCCGTGCTTGCCGTGCCGCATAGCGACAAGCGCATCTTCGACGGGATAATCGACATAAACGGGGCCGAGGTGCCGGGTGCAGCGGGCCTGTGCTGGGCGGGCCTAGCGACCTTCCCAAATCTCCCTGCGACAGTGCTTCCCATCGGCGATACTGGCGGCCTGCCGTGCGGAGTGCAGATCATGGGACCACGCTGGTCGGACCTCGCCTGCATTGCAGCTGCGGAGCAAATCGGCGAGGTCTTGCACTCCTGATCGCTCTTGCCCATGGATCGGGCGGATCGACGGGAGTTTTACCAATGGCGCGCACGCGCATGATGCAGAGATTCGCCAAGTGGCATATCTGGCTTGGCTGGCTGGTCGGCGTGCCGGTCCTGATGTGGACCGTCACCGGCCTCATCATGGTCATCAAGCCGATCGAGGAAGTGCGTGGCAACCACCTGCGTAAGGAAGTGAGCGAACAGGCCCTGCCTGCCGATACCAATATCGCGGTCTCGCTCCCTTCCGAAAGCACCGCGCCTGTGCGCTCGGTGAACACGCAGGTGGAGCGCGGGGAAACCGTCACGCGCATCACCTATATGGACGGCACGAGCGAACGCTACCGCGCCAACGGCAAGAAGATGTCACCGCTGTCCGAAATCGAGGCTCGGATGATCGTGGAAGAGGGAATCCACGGCGGCGAGAAAGTGGTGAGCGCCACCCGGTTCGAGGCTGACAATGTGCCGTTCGATTTCCGCCGCGCCATGCCCGTTTGGCAGGTGGCGCTGGCAGACGGCACCCACATCTATGTCGGCACCGAAACCGGCCGGATTGAGGCGGTGCGCACGGAATGGTGGCGGACCTTCGACTTCGTCTGGGGACTGCACATCATGGACCTGGAGACACGCGAAGATACCAGCCACCCTATCCTGATCCTGTTTGCAGGCCTCGGTGTGATCGGTTCGCTGCTCGGCTGCGTCCTCATGTTCCGCCGCCGCAAGGCGCGGGTGAAGGTGCCCGCTTGAACGAGGAAATCCTCACCCCGGTCCTCGACTGGCTGGACCTCGCCGGTGTCGCGATCTTCGCGCTGACCGGCGCGCTGGTCGCAGCCAAAGAGAAGCAGACGCTCGTCACACTGGTCTTCTTCGCGCTGATTACCGGTGTGGGCGGAGGCTCGATCCGAGACCTCTTGATCGGAGCGCCTGTCTTCTGGATCACCGACCCTTGGGTAGCAGTCGTCTGTCTCGGCATTGCGCTGTTTGCGTGGTTCACGCCGACCAGATGGTGGGAGGGCAAGTTCCTCTCGATTGCCGATGGCCTCGGCCTTGCCGCTTACGCCGTGCTCGGTTCGGCCAAGGCGCTGCAATACGGCGTTCCGGTCGTCCCAGCGATCCTGATGGGCGTGATAACGGGCACGGCAGGCGGCATCATTCGCGACGTGCTTGCAGGCCGTCCATCGATCCTGATGCGCCCCGAGCTGTACGTGACGGCAGCCGCGCTCGCGGCCAGCCTGA
>JABDNC010000066.1 GCA_013001165.1 Erythrobacter sp. | reverse complement strand
GCCAAGAACCATGCATTTGTCACCATCGTCACCGATCCGGGTGATTACGACACGCTGATCGGCGAGCTCGAAGCGACCGGCGCGACCTCACTCGACTTCCGCCGCAAGTGCGCGGCCAAGGCTTTCGCAGCCACGGCGGCCTATGATTCGATGATCAGCCAGTGGTTCGCTTTCGCCGACCAGCAGCAGACCTTCCCCGACTTCCTCGCCGTAAACGGAAAAGCCCCGGTCGAGCTGCGCTATGGCGAGAACCCGCACCAGAAGGCGGCGCTCTACACCCCCAGCGGCCCGCACGGCAAAGGCATCGCCCAAGCCGAACAGCTTCAGGGCAAGGAGCTGAGCTATAACAATTACAACGATGCCGACGCCGCGCTCGAACTTTGCGCCGAATTCGCGGGCGGGGAACCGGCGGTGGTCATCGTCAAGCACGCCAACCCCTGCGGTGTGGCGCAAGGCTCGACGCTGATCGAGGCATGGAACGAGGCCCTCGCTTGCGACAGCGTGTCGGCCTTCGGCGGCATCGTTGCGGTGAATACCGAGCTCGACGGTGAGACCGCCCGCGCGATTTGCGAGATCTTCACCGAAGTCGTGATCGCGCCGTCCGTTTCGGACGAGGCGCGCGAGGCCTTCGCCAAGAAGAAGAACCTGCGCCTGCTCGTTACCGGCGACCTGCCCGATCCGCGCCGCGGCGGGCTGATGGTCAAGCCGATCACCGGCGGCCTGCTTGTGCAGACGCGCGACAATGGCGCAATTACCGAAGCAGATCTCAAGGTCGTCACCAAGCGCGAGCCGACCGAACAGGAACTGAAGGACTGCCTCTTCGCCTGGACTGTCGCACGCCACGTGAAGTCGAACGCGATCGTCTATGCCAAGGACGGAGCGACCGCGGGCATCGGTGCAGGCCAGATGAACCGCCGCGATTCCTCGCGCATCGCAGCGATCAAGGCTGCCGAAGCTGCCGAGAAGTATGGCTGGGACCAGAGCCGCGCTGTCGGCAGCGCCGTGGCCTCGGATGCGTTTTTCCCCTTCGCTGACGGGCTGCTGGCCGCAGCCGAAGCGGGTGCGACCGCGATCATCCAGCCGGGCGGTTCGATCCGCGACGAGGAAGTGATCGCAGCGGCGGACGAGCAGAACCTCGCCATGGTGTTTACCGGAATGCGACACTTCCGGCACTAATCGGGCTGACCTGCTGCGGTGTGGCCGACTGATCGGCTGAACCGTTCACAACAATCGCATTCAGCACGTTGCAATTGGGCGACGTGTAACCACGTGGGGTATTCCCGCGAAAGAACACAACATGAGCCTCTTCACCCCCGACCTCTATCGCAATTTCGGCATCGGCTTTTTTGCCGGAGCCATTATCGTCGCAGTCTCCAACGGAGCGGAGATCGTCTCCGCCGTGGCAGCGATCGTCTGATGAAGCGCATTGCCCTCCTGTTTGCCGCGGGTGCCCTCGCTACGACAGCCGCCTGCCAGCAGCCCGCTCTCGCCGCCGAAAAGGTTGTCGAAGCGCCTGCAGCCGCGCGCAAGGCGAACGAGGGCACAGGCCTCAAGACCGCCATTTTCGCAGGCGGATGCTTCTGGGGCGTCGAGGCTGTCTTCAGCCACACCAAGGGCGTCACCAGCGCAGTGTCCGGGTATCACGGCGGCACCAAGCGGCAGGCGGACTACAAGCTCGTATCTTCCGGCGTTACCGACCATGTCGAGGCGGTGAAGGTCACTTACGACCCTAAGGTGGTGCGCTACGACCAGCTCTTGCAGATCTTCTTTTCGGTCGTGATCGATCCGACGCTCAAAAACCGTCAGGGTCCCGACCGCGGCCCGCATTACAATGCGGAGCTGATCCCGGTTTCGGCCGAACAGCGCCGCGTCGCCGCCTCCTATCTTGCCCAGCTGAAAAAAAGCGGGCTGTGGAGCAAGCCGATCGTGACCAGCATCGAATCGGCCCGCCCCTTCTATGCGGCCGAAACCTATCATCAGGATTTCGCCGACAAGAACCCGCGCCACGGCTATATCGTGCGCTGGGATGCACCCAAGGTTGCGGCGCTCAAACGTCTCTACCCCTCGCTATACCGCGCCGAATTCCGCCGCGACTGACTTGCGCGCATCGCCGTGTGATCCTACCTCTTTCGCATGGCAGGACACTCGCACGCGCATAAGGAACATTCGGGCGACGATCTGATCGACGCGGCCCGGATCACGCTCACCGATTCGGGCGAACAGTGGACGGGCATGCGCCAGTCCGTCTTCGAGGAACTCGCGCGGCACGAGAAGCCTGCCAGCGCTTACGACATCGCCGACAATCTCTCGGCAGCGCGCGGCAAGCGGGTTGCTCCCAACAGCGTCTATCGCATTCTCGACCTGTTCGTGCGCACCAATCTTGCGAACCGGATCGAGAGCGCGAACGCCTATCTGGTGAACACCCACCCGGGCTGCCGCCACGATTGCATATTCCTGATCTGCGATGACTGCGGCAAGGCAACCCACATCGACGATGAGCGCGTTACTGGCGCGCTCCGCGATGCAGGCAAGGACGCGGGCTTCACCGATGTGCGGCCCGTGGTCGAACTGCGCGGGCTGTGCGACGATTGCGCCGCTTAGGCTGCGCCCAACCGTGCATTTCTAGCGACAAACCGTTCATCGACAGTTTGGAAAACCGCGTGTAAGGCATTCGTATGAGTGAACGCCCCAAGACGCCCCTGCTCGACACAGTCGACACCCCCGCCGACCTTCGAAAGCTCGACAAAAGCCAGCTTCGCCAGCTCTCCGACGAGCTGCGTGCAGAGATGATCGATGCCGTCGGCACGACCGGGGGGCATCTCGGTTCGGGTCTCGGCGTCGTCGAACTGACTGCAGCGATCCACTACGTATTCGATACGCCGACCGACAAGCTGGTCTGGGACGTCGGCCACCAGTGCTATCCGCACAAGATCCTGACCGGTCGTCGCGACCGGATTCGCACGCTGCGCCAGGGCGGCGGCCTCTCGGGCTTCACCAAGCGCGCCGAAAGCGAATACGATCCGTTCGGCGCAGCGCACAGCTCGACTTCGATCAGCGCAGCGCTAGGCTTTGCCATGGCCAACAAGATGCAGGATCGCCCGGGACGAGGCATCGCCGTGATCGGCGACGGCGCGATGAGCGCGGGCATGGCCTACGAAGCGATGAACAATGCCGAACAGGCGGGCAATCGCCTGATCGTGATCCTCAACGACAACGATATGTCGATCGCGCCGCCGGTTGGCGGACTGTCGGCCTATCTCGCGCGTACCGTTTCGAGCAGCGAATACCTCGGCCTACGCAGCCTCGCCTCGCGCTTGTCGAAGAAGCTCAGCCGCAAGGTGCATGACGGCCTCGAAAAGGCCGAAGAATATGCGCGCGGTATGGTCACCGGCGGCACGCTGTTCGAGGAACTCGGCTTCTATTACGTCGGCCCGATCGACGGCCACAACCTCGACCACCTCATCCCGGTGCTCGAGAACGTGCGCGACAGCGAACAGGGCCCGGTCCTGATCCACGTCGTCACCAAGAAGGGCAAGGGTTACGCGCCTGCCGAGAACAGCGCCGACAAGTATCACGGCGTGGCCAAGTTCGACGTCGTCACCGGCGAACAGAAGAAGTCGAAGGGCGGCCCGCCCGCCTACCAGAACGTCTTCGGCGAAACGCTGGCGAAGCTGGCAAACGACGATCCGCGCATCTGCGCCATCACCGCCGCCATGCCGAGCGGCACGGGCGTCGATAAATTCGCGCAGGCGCATCCGGACAAGGCTTTCGACGTCGGCATCGCCGAACAGCACGGCGTGACCTTTGCCGCCGGCCTTGCCGCCGAAGGCATGCGTCCCTTCGCGGCGATCTATTCGACCTTCCTCCAGCGGGCCTACGACCAGGTCGTGCACGACGTGGCGATCCAGAACCTGCCCGTGCGTTTCGCCATCGACCGCGCCGGTCTTGTGGGTGCCGACGGATGTACCCACGCCGGAGCCTTCGACATCACCTACCTTGCGACCCTGCCGAACATGGTCGTAATGGCCGCTGCCGATGAGGCGGAGCTGGCCCACATGACCTATACCGCCGCCGAATATGATGAAGGCCCGATCGCCTTCCGCTACCCGCGAGGCAGTGGCACGGGCGTCGAGATCCCGGGAAAGCTGGAAAAGCTCGAAATCGGCAAGGGCCGTATCGTGCGCGAAGGCACCAAGGTCGCAATCCTCTCGCTCGGTGCGCGGCTGGAAGAAGCCAAGAAGGCTGCCGACCAGCTCGAGGCCAAGGGCCTGTCCACCACCGTTGCCGACATGCGCTTTGCCAAGCCGCTCGACACCGACCTTATCGAAAAGCTGATGCGTAACCACGAAGTCGTGGTGACGATCGAGGAAGGCGCTGTGGGCGGCCTCGGCGCCCACGTGCTGACATTCGCATCGGACGAAGGTCTGACCGATGGCGGACTCAAGGTTCGCACCATGCGCCTGCCCGATGTCTTCCAGGATCATGACGATCCGGCCAAGCAGTATGACGAGGCCGGCCTCAACGCCCCGCAGATCGTCGACAAGGTGCTGAGCGCGCTGCGCCACAACAGCGCAGGCGTAGAAGAGGCGCGGGCTTGAGCCGACCGATCCGCATCATGATGTGGATCCTCGCCCTCGCCGTCACCCTGTACCTCGTCCTGCTGGCGATTCTGTGGAGCCAGCAGGAACGCCTGATCTATCCGGCACCCCGGGCGGTCGGACCGACGACGGGGGGCTTCGAAGAAATCACCTACCCCACCAAGGATGGGCTCGTTATCTCCGCCGGCTATCGCGAAGCCGGTCCCGGCAAGCCGACCATCGTCTATTTCCATGGGAATGGTGCCGACTGGGTATCGAGCGTGGTCGCCACCGACAGGCTCGTGCCCCATGGCTATGGCGTGCTCGCGGCCGAATATCGCGGCTATCGCGGCAATCCCGGTAGGCCCAGCGAGGAAGGCCTCTATCACGATGGAAGGGCAGCAATTGCCTTCCTTGCGCGCAGCGGCTTATCCGCCGACGACATTGTCATCATCGGCAATTCGATCGGCTCCGGGGTGGCGACGCATCTCGCTGCGGAAATCGGCCCGCGTGCGCTTGTCCTGATTAGCCCGTTTGCAAGCATGCGCCAGCTGGTGGCCGAGAAGATCCGCTGGTTTCCGACCGGCCTGCTGCTGCGCCATCGCTACGAGAATATCGAGAAAATCGGCGCGGTCGAAGCGCCGGTCCTGCTCCTCCATGGGGATGCCGACGTTGTGATCCCGCACGACCACACCCGCCAGCTTGCGCAGGTGCGCCGCGATGCGCAGCTCGTGATCTATCCCGGCAAGGGCCACGATCTTGCCTGGCATGACGAGGCGGAAGAGGCGGTGCTATCCTTCCTGAAGACCATCCCGAGCGAAAGCGTGACCGAATGAACCTCCTGACCATCGACCATGCCGAGCATGTAACGACCCTCACGCTAAGCCGCCCGGACAGCATGAACCCGCTGGGAGCAGCAGGAGACGGCGATGCTTTCGTTGCGGCCTGCGATGCAATCAACGCCGACATGGATGTGCGCTGCGTGGTCCTGACGGGGGCGGGCCGTGCCTTCAGCGCGGGCGGCGATATCAAGGCGATGAAGGAGAAGACCGGCAATTTCGGCGGCACCGCGCCCGAGATCGCCGACGGCTATCGCAACAACATCCACAAGATCCTGCGGGCGCTCTATGGCCTGCGCGTTCCGCTGATTGCGGCGGTCAACGGACCGGCAATCGGCCTTGGC
>JABDNC010000065.1 GCA_013001165.1 Erythrobacter sp. | reverse complement strand
GGTCATGAGACCGTTGCCGACGATGGTGCGGACCTTTTCGATCGTGTTCATGGTCGCTGCGACTATCACATCACAATGTGATCAGCAATATCGCTGCACATCGAATGTGATTGCAGACAGGCGAGCGCACCGGGGAGCGCCGGAACGGATCATTTGATTGGGAGGAAAATGGTGGACGCACTAGGGCTCGAACCTAGGACCCGCTGATTAAGAGTCAGCTGCTCTACCAACTGAGCTATGCGTCCACACTCACGGTCATTTCCGCGTTTCGCCCGGTGTGGCGGGCGGCCCCCGACTCGGGAGAGGCGCTCATATAGCGGCTGTCTCGACGATTGAAAGGCCCTAATTGCGCTTAGGCGACATTCCGGCGCGTGACGGCACTCAGGCCTTCCAGCAAGAGCTGGATTTTGGCGCCGAAGGGGTCGCTGGGATTGTCGTTAATGGCGATGACCTTGCCGTATTCCAGCGTCCGCAGTGCAGCGAATGCTTCATGAAGCGGCAAACCGGTGGCCTGGTGGAGTTCCCAGACGGTCGTTTCAAGCCCGCTCTGGCTACGATTACAGATCGACTCGAGCACGATTCGGCATGCGCCGTCCCCGGCAAAATCGGCAATCGCCGAGCAATCAATTCCTGCAATATCCAGCGGGGGCACGACCAATTCCCTTGCGAATCACAAGCGCCCTCCCACTCGCTTGATTGTAAGAACGCTCGCCCGTATATTGTTTTCGGGGTCATGGTAGTCCCCCCTGTGGGGGACTTCGACCGAGGTCGTCTTTCAAATGCAGGAATTCGCTGCGGAATTAGAGCGTTTGGACGATTGCGAGATGCTCCTCGCATACGTATGCGCATTCGCCAAGGAGCGCGGAGCAACCGCGTTCAGCTATCATATCTACCCTCCGTTCGAGACTGCGAACTCGAAGAACGCCTTTGCCTATGCATGGGGCTTCCCCCTTGGGTGGCAGAAGGCCTACGTGTCTTCCGGGTTCAAGGAGATGGATCCCCTGCCGGGTCTTACTTTCGAAAACCCGCCAGTTCTGTCTTGGGAGAGGGCGATTTCCATGACCTCTGGCGACCCCGTCGCCGCTCTGTTTTTCGGCGAGATGCGCAAGCACGGTGTCAAGAACGGCGCGAGTTTCGCTCTCTACGGACCCAAAGGCAGGGATGGTTACGCGTCCATGGTGTTTGAGAAGCCGCCCAGGGACTTGCCCGACGGCTTGATCACCCTTCTGCATGGCGTCGTCCAAAGCGCGCATTTCCGGATCGCCCAGCTCACCGCGGCGAAGGAAGAGAATGTCGAGCTTTCCGAACGCGAAAGCCAGGTTCTCAACTGGATGGCGAAGGGGAAGACCGCCAGCGATATCGCGACGATCCTCGAAATCTCGCCGGACACGGTGAAGACATATATCAAGCGGATCTACGAGAAGTTGGAAGTCGGCGACCGCGTGGGGGCTGCGGTCAAAGGTCTGAGGCTCGGCCTGATCGAGCTCTGACCCTCAGGTGATCAACCCCGTTCGCGGTGCATTGCGGTTCCAGCGGTGAACCATCATCAGCACGCCGATACAGATCATGTTTGTCATCATCGAACTGCCGCCGTGGCTGATAAAAGGCAGAGGGATGCCGACCACAGGTGCAAACCCCATCACCATCAACAGATTAATCGCGACGTAGAAGAAGATCGTCGCGGTCATGCCTGCCGCGAGCAGTTTCGAGAATCGGTCGCTGGCAGCGCGCGCGACCGACAGGCCCCAACGAAGGATTATTGCGAAAGCGCCAAGCACGAAGATGCCGCCTATCAGGCCCCATTCCTCGGCCATCGTGGCGAAGACGAAGTCGGTATGCGGTTCGGGCAGGTAATTCAGATGGCTCTGCGAACCCTCGTTGAAGCCCTTGCCGAAAATCCCTCCGGACCCGATCGCGATCTTGGATTGCGTAATCTGGTAGCCTTCGCCAAGCGGATCGCTTTCTGGATCTAGGAAGGTTGTTACACGGTCTTGCTGATAGGGTTGCAGCGCGAAGAAGAAAGCCAGCGGGATCGCTGCAATTCCCGCGACTCCGGCAAAGATGAACCACCTGATCGGCAGTCCGGCAAGGAACATTACGACGCCGCCGCCGAAGGCGATCGCCAGCGACGTGCCGAGGTCGGGCTGCAACAGCACGAATGCCATAGGTGCAAGGATAATGCCGGCCGCCGGTAGCAACGCACGCCAGTTCGGGATCATACCGACCGGCAGGGAGCCGTAGTAATGGGCAAGCGCGACGATCACGGCCGGTTTCATCAGTTCGGATGGCTGGATACGGATCGGGCCGACCTCTAGCCAGCGCTGGCTGCCGCCGCCGACCTGTCCGACGATCTCCACCGCCATCAGCAGCAGCAGGATTACCAGGTAGGCAGGATAGGTGAAGAAGCTCACCAGAGGCTTGGACAACCGCGAGATCACCACTGCCATGCCGAAAAGCACGAGGAAGCGGATGAGGTGAGACTTCGCATAGGCATCGAAGTCGCCGGCCGCTGCGGAGGTGAGCACGAGCGCGCCAAAGCCGATAAGCCCGAACAGCGGGAAGAGCATCTGCCACGGCTGCCGGGCGATCGGGGCCGGTACGATCCCGCTCACCGGCCCGATTCCTGCGAGGTTTCGGCAGCAGCTGATGCTGCCTGGCGTTCCGGTGTCTGAGCTGACGGCGGGGCCCGGCTGATCTGACTACTGGCCTGGTCATCTTCGCGCCGCCGGTTCGCGCCTTCTGCAAGCTCTCGGTCGGGCCGTGCTGCAAGGCGGGCTTCAGCCTCGACCTGGTCGAATATGTCCTCGTCACGCGTCGGGACAGGCGGGACCGAGGCCCCGGCCGCCGCCGCATATGCGCGATACTTGGAATCGAGGCGCTGCTGAGCGGTGCCACCCCACTGTTCTTCCAAGGCTCGCAGGGCTTCCAGCCCCTTTGCCGGATCGAATAGGTAGGTCATCACGTCGCGCGCAATCGGATAGGCGGAGCCGGAGCCCCCACCGTGTTCGATAACGACCGCGCCTGCGTACTTCGGCTTGTCGAACGGAGCGAAGAACACAAACAAGCCGTGGTCGCGATACTTCCATGGACCGGTCTTGCCGTCGGATATGCTGAGCGAAACGACCTGAGCCGTGCCGGTCTTGCCCGCCATCAGGATGTCGTCGAAGGGCAGGCGCGCGCGGCCTGCGGTGCCGGGTCCGTTGACCGTATCGCTCATGGCCTGCCGGACGTAGTCGATTTCTTCCGGGCTGAAGTCGAAATGCTCGAATTGCGGCTTCTCGTCGGTCAGCCTTAGCCTCGGCATGACCTTGTCACCGGTCGCCAGACGGGCGGCCATGACCGCAAGTTGCAGCGGATTGGTCAGATAATAGCCCTGACCGATCGACGAATTGACGGTGTCATAGGGCTGCCACTCGCTTTCGCGCCGGCGCAGTTTCCATTCGGGCGAGGGGACAGTGCCATAGAACTGGCTGGTGACTGGCAGCTCGAATTCTTCGCCCAATCCCATCTTGTGGGCCCATTCGGCTACTTTCTCGAAGCCGACCTGCTGGGCGAAATGGTAAAAATAGCTGTCGCAGCTCTGGTAGATCGCCTTCGCCATGTCGACACGGCCATGGTTGCTCCAGCAATTGAAGAAGCGATTGCCGATACGCCGGCCGCCATTGCACATGATGGTTTCCTCGGGCTTCACGCCTGCATCGAGGAAGGCCATGCAATGCATCGGCTTCACCGTCGAGCCGGGCGGATAAAGCCCCTTGAGGACCTTGTTGCGCAGCGGAACGCGCTCGTCCTCGCGCAGCATTGCGTATTCGACGCGGCCGATGCCCTGAGAGAAGCTGTTTGGATCGAAGCTGGGCATTGAGGACATGCACAGCACGTCGCCCGTTTCGCAATCGAGCACGACGCATGACCCGCTTTCGAGGCCGATGCGGCGAGCGGCATAGTCCTGCAGGGGGCCATCGATGGTCAGGCGGACTGGGTCTCCCTGCACATCCTCGCGGGTCTCGAGATCGCGGACAATGCGCCCCGAGGCAGTCACCTCGACACGCCTTGCGCCGGGTTTACCCTGAAGATCCTGTTCGAACTGTTGCTCAAGAGCGTCCTTGCCGATCTTGTACCCCGGCGTGATCAGGATCGGGTCGGGCCGTTCCTCATACTCTTCCGCCGATGCCGGACCTACGTAACCGAGCAGGTGCCCGACGCTAGGGCCGGTTGGGTAGAAGCGCGAGAAGCCTCTCTGCGGTACGACTCCCGGCAGGTCCGGCAGACGCACGCTGATGGCGGCGAATTGGTCGTAGTTCAGGCCAACCGCGACTTCGACAGGCTGGAAACCGCGTGCATCGTCGATGCGCTTGGTGATGTCGGCCACAGTTGTATCAGGCAGGTCGAGGATGTCGGCGAGGGATGAGAGCGTCTGTTCCGGATCATTCATCCGGTCGGGGATGACGTCGACGCGGAAGTCGGCGCGGTTGGAGGCGAGGGGCGCGCCATTGCGGTCGAGTATCCAGCCGCGGCGCGGAGGAATGAGCGAGAGGTTCACACGGTTGCTCTCGGATTCGAGCACCCAGCGTTCGTTCTCGGCAATGGCGATATAGGCCATGCGGGCAGCCAGGATCGTGCCGATCCCGCCCATCGCTCCCCCGATCACGAAGGTACGGCGGTTGAAGGCATTCTCGAGCGTGGTCTGGCTGACCAGCTCGCGCGGCTTCGCGCCGATCTTGCGACGACCGAAGATGCCCATCAGACGCGCTTCCAGCGCTTCAGGCGCAATTCGTCGAGCCGCGCCACGATACGGGCAAGGATCGGGAACAGCAGGATCGAAAGGACAAGTTGGGGCACGAGACCGATAAGCGAAGGCATTGAGGGTGAGGCGCCGGACAGAACCCAGCCAAGCAGGAGATAGCTCACGGTCAATATACCGGCCGTGAACCAGTCCTGCCAGAATGCGCGCCACGGAAGACGCAGTTCGATTGCCTCGATAGCCAGCATCGTCACTGACCATAGCAGGATCGCGAAACCGAAGGGTTGGCCGCTGTAGAGATCGTCGAAAAGGCCCAGTGGGAATCCGGCCCAGATCGGCAGCAATCCGGGGCGCACGAGCCGCCACCCGACCAGCATCAGGAAGCCGAGCGGAGGAGCCATCGGAAGTGCCGCGGCAACCGCGAATATCGGCAGGAGCGATGCCAGCATGATGCTGGCCCAGGGAATGACGTTGGCGAGGAACGGCGAGTGCGAACGATTGATCCTGCTGCCGTATGCGTCGCTGCGCGCGCGCGGATCGTTACGCTCCATCAGTCGCCCAGCTCTTCTTCGATCGGCGTGGTCGCGCCTTGAGCGGCCTCGGGCTCGAAGATCGGCTCGATAGCGACGAAATCGGTCGCTGCCGGATCGCTGACGATGCGGGCGAGACCGCCATCATCGGTCAACTCAGTCACGATCGCCACGGCGATGCCGGGCGGATAATAGCCGCCTGCGCCGCTTGTGACGAACATGTCGCCGGGCTGGAGCGGATTGATGCCGAGATTGATCAGCTTGATCCTGAGCAGGCTATCACCGCGCCCTTCGGCGAAGGCGACCACCTCGTCGCCAGCCCGGCGGACCGGAAGCACGCTTTCGCTATCTGTCAGGAGGAGAACGCGCGAGGAGCTTCCGCCAGTCTCCAGGATGCGCCCTACTACACCACGGGGGCTGCGAACGGGCATGCCGACCGTAACGCCGTCA
>JABDNC010000038.1 GCA_013001165.1 Erythrobacter sp. | reverse complement strand
GGTGTGGATACCTCGGCCATAGCGAAGGGCGTGACGCCCGAACCCAATCCGACCACGGCAGTCGACATGATCCTCTCGATCGTGCCCGAAAGCCCGGTTCAGGTGATGGCGGACGTCGCGGTGCTGCCGCTGATCGTCTTCTCGCTGCTGATCGGCATCGGCATCCTGATGGCGGGCAAGGACGGCGAGCCGGTCCAGAAGATCTTCGATAGCGGCGCTGTCGTGATGCAGAAGGTCACCATGATTGTCATGGAGCTGACCCCCTTCGGCGTGTTCGCGCTGATGGCATGGGTAGCCGGCACGCTCGGCATGGACGCGCTGATCGCGCTCTCCAAGCTTGTGGCTCTAAACTATATCGGCTGCCTGCTGATCATCGCGGTCATCTACGGCAGCATGATCAAGTTCCTCGCCAAGCTGCCGGTGCGCGATTTCTTCCGCGGCATCGTGGACGCGATGGCGGTGAGCTATTCGACCGCCAGCTCCAATGCGACGCTGCCGGTGACGCTGCGCTGCGCAGAGCGTAATCTTGGTGTCTCAAACTCTGTCGCCAGTTTCGTGATCGCGCTGGGCGCGACGATCAACATGAACGGTACGGCCATGTACCTGGGCCTCGCCACGCTATTCGGCGCGCAGATCTTCGGCGTCGATTTGACGATGGGCGACTACTTCCTGATCTCGATCCTCGCGACGCTGGGCGCAGTGGGTGCGGCGGGCATCCCGGGCGCGGGCCTGATCATGATGGCGCTGGTCTTCGGCGCAGTAGGCGTGCCGCTTGAAACGATCGCCTTCGTAGCCGGTGTCGACCGGATCATGGACATGATGCGCACCACCACCAACGTCAGCGGCGATGCCGCCGTGGCGACCACCGTAGCCGTGATGACGGGCGAGATCGACCGCGAGGAAATGATCTCGGCGGACGATGTGTAGCGCTTTAACCCACGCTTCTGCGGTACAGGTGCCATGTCGCATGCCCGAGAACCGGCAGAGCGACGAAAAGGCCGAGGAAAAACGGCAGGATCGCGGCGAATAGCGCCATCGCGATCACGAAGGCCCACAGCAGCAATACGCCGAAATTCGCGCTCAGCGCCTTGAAGCTGGTGATGATCGCGGTGATGAAATCGACATCGCGGTCGACCAGCATGGGCAGGCTCATCAGCGTGATGGCGTAGAAGATGAAGGCGATCACTGCGCCCACCGCGCCGCCGACTGCGAGCATGGTCAGGCCCATTTGCGAAGTGAGGAAGGCGATGCCTTCGCCGAGCCCTGCAGCCGATGCGAAGATGGCGAAGATCATGTGGGCAATGATCACCCAGAAGCTGAAGCCAACGAAAATGATGCCGCCCATCAGCAGCAATTGCTCGTCGCCGCGGCCCCGTAATGCGCCCAGGATCGTGCTCCAGCTGGTCGGAAGGCCCTGTTCGAGCCTGCGGCTGACTTCGTAAAGACCGACCGCAGCAAAGGGCGCGAACAGCGGGAAGCCGGCGACCGAGGCGATCAGCCAACGGGTCTCGCCGCGTACCATGAGCAGGTAGTAGAGAGCCGCACCGACGACTACATAGAATGACGCGAAGAACAGCCCGTATTGCGGCCGCGCGATGAAATCCCGCCAGCCTTGCCTGACCGCTGCGAGCAGGTCTCCGGCAATCAGGTCGTTCGCGACAGGAATGCCGTGACCATTTGCCTTTGTGTCCATATCCTCTTCCCCTCGATGACGAATTTGCCGTAGTTGCGCATGGTCATCAAGGGGCGCAGGCTTCACCTGCCTTTCGGCTTTTCCGTCACCTTCTTTCGGTAGCTGCAAAGGTCGACGACCGGGCAGCGCCAGCACTCGGGCGTGCGCGCCTTGCAGACATAGCGGCCGTGCAGGATCAGCCAGTGATGCGCGCCCAGCCGGAAGGGCTGGGGGACGCGCTTTTCCAGTTTCGCCTCGACCTGTTCGGGCGTCTTGCCCTTGGCGAGGCCGGTGCGGTTGCCGACGCGCAGGATGTGGGTATCGACCGCGAAGGTCTCCTGCCCGAACCAGCAGTTGAGCACGACATTGGCGGTTTTGCGGCCCACGCCGGGCAGCCGGACGAGATCCTCGCGCGTGTCCGGAACCTCGCCACCATATTCGTCGACGAGCAGCCGGCTCAGCAGAATCACGTTCTTGGCCTTGGAATTGAACAGGCCGATCGTCTTGATGTGTTCCTTGAGGCCATCCTCGCCCAGCTCGAGCATCTGTTGCGGCGTCTCGACCTCGCGGAAGAGTGCGCGCGTCGCCTTGTTCACACCCACGTCGGTCGCCTGCGCAGACAGGGCGACAGCCACCACCAGCTGGTAGCAATTGCCATATTCCAGCTCGGTTTCGGGCGAGGGATTGTCCTCGGCGAGCCGCCGGAAAAACTCGAAAATCTGGTGTTTGGTCATGCGAGTGCGATCACCCGATCTCTTCGATTTCGGCCAGTGCCCTTGCCAGCGCCTCGCGCCGGCGCTGCATTGCATCGGAGAACGCCGCAGCGAAAATGCCGGTCGGCAGTGCCACCAGAAGAACACCCCCAACCGCGACCAGCGAGCCGATCAGCTTGCCCGCGACGGTGACCGGATAGGCATCGCCATAGCCGACCGTGGTCAGCGTTATGACGGCCCACCACAAGGCGCGCGGGATGCTGCCGAAATTGTCGGGCTGGAGGTGGCCTTCGAGCCAGTAGAGCCCGCTCGCGCCGAGCAGCAGCAGGCTGAAGGCGAGCGCTGCGCAAACCAGCAAATCGTAGCTGCGTTCTTTCAGTGCACCGAGGATTTCGCGCATGGCGGCGGAGAAATGGCCGAGCTTTGCTAGCGCGAAAACGCGCAGCAGACGCAAGAGGCGCAAGGCCGCCGCATTGGCGATGAAGAAGGGCGCGAGGCTCACGATCACAACGGCGAGGTCGACGAGCCCGATCGGCGAGCGGATGAAACGCCAGCGTTTGACCCAGTCGGAACCTTCGCCCTCCATTTCCGGTGCTGCGTAAATGCGCGCAAGGTACTCGACGAGGAAGAACACCCCGAAGGCGATTTCCGCCCACAGGATCTCTTGGCGGTAATCGCGCAAGATTTCCGGTTCGGTCGAGATCACCCCCACGACGACCGCCGCGAGGATCACCCATATAAGGAGGACGTTCATCCCCGTCAGCTTGCCGTCGGGCCAGGAACCGATGGTGATCTGGTGGTGGAGATACTCGCGCAGCTTCATCGCGTCAGATCCCGAGAACCTCTTCCATCGTGTAGCGGCCCGGCTCGCATCCGCGCAGCCACTCTGCCGCGCGCACCGCTCCGCGAGCGAAGATCTCGCGGTTCTCCGCGCTGTGCGACAGGGTGATCCGTTCCTGTTCGCCGGCAAGGATCACGCTGTGCTCGCCGGCAACGGTGCCTCCACGAAGCGCTGCAAAGCCTATCGCTCCGGTGGACCGGGGGCCGGTCTGCCCGTCGCGGCCGCTTTCCGAATTGTCGTCGAGGTCGATCCCGCGTCCGCCGGCTGCAGCCTCGCCGAGCAGCAAGGCCGTGCCCGAAGGTGCATCGACCTTGCGACGATGGTGCATCTCGAGGATCTCGATATCCCAGTCATCGCCCAGCCGCGAGGCGGCTTCGCGGACCAGATGTGCAAGCAGCGTCACACCGAGAGAGGTATTGCCCGTCTGAAGGATTGGCACCGCCCGCGATGCCTCGTCGATCGACTGGTGGTGCTGCGAACCAAGGCCGGTGGTGCCGATCACGATCGGTATCCCAGCACCGATCGCTGCATGCAGGTTCGACTGAAGCGCGGCCGGTGCGGAGAAGTCGACCAGCACATCGCTGACATCAGCCAGCGCACCGACGTCGTCGCCCTTGTCGGCGCCGCCTGCATAATCGTGGCCCGATGCCTCGATGACGCGCCTCAGGGCTTCGCCCATTGCGCCCTTGCTACCGATGACACCTATGTTGGCCATTGCCCCTCCTTGTGTTTGTATGGTTCATGGCTTGAATGAAGAGCATCCGCAACATCGTCGTCCTGACCGGCGCAGGCATTTCGGCAGAAAGCGGGATCGACACCTTTCGCGACGCCGGCGGCCTGTGGGAACAGCACCGGGTGGAGGACGTGGCAACGCCCGAGGGTTTTGCCCAGGATCCGCAGCTCGTCCAACGCTTCTACGACGCCCGGCGCGAGGCTGTGCAGCGGGTCGATCCCAACCCGGCGCACGATGCGCTGGCGCTGCTCGACCGGCGGTGGGAGGGCGATCTGCTTATCGTCACCCAGAATGTCGACGACCTTCACGAAAGGGCCGGAGCAAGCCGGGTGCTTCACATGCATGGCGAATTGCTGAGCGCGTTGTGCGCAAGATGCGAGACGCGCCACAAGTGGAGCGAGCCCCTTCTGGAACAGTCGGCCTGTCCCGGATGCGGCGAACAGGCGCTGCGGCCCGACGTCGTCTGGTTCGGCGAGATGCCTTACGAGATGGACCGCATCTATACCGCGCTTCGGAGGGCCGACCTCTTCGTCAGCATCGGCACGAGCGGAGCGGTCTATCCCGCCGCTGGCTTCGTACGCGATGCACGCGAAATGGGCGCAAGGACGCTCGAGCTCAATCTCGAACGCAGCGAGGGATCATACTGGTTCGAGGAATCGCGGCAGGGCCGGGCGAGCAAGCTGGTGCCGGAATGGGTTGCCGAGATGCTGGGATGACCGAACTGCACGGTGGCTGTCATTGCGGCAAGGTCCGGCTGGTCCTTCGTGATAGCGTGTCGGAAGTGAGCGAGTGCAATTGTTCGCTCTGCCGCCGCGTGGGCGGATTGTGGCATTACTGCGGACCTGAAAAGCTGCAGGAGTCTGGTAGTGCTGTTGCATACCGGCAGGGCGATTGCTCGCTCGATACGTGGCATTGCGAGGTCTGCGGCTGCGTCACCCACTGGACGGCTGTCGATCCCGGCTACGACCGCGTTGGAGTGAACATGCGGATGTTCGAGCCGGAGGCTTGGCAGTGTCTGCCGCGCAAATTCGTCGACGGCGCAAGCTTCTAGCTTCCGCAGCCCTTGCACTCAGGATCCTTGGCGATGGTGAACTGCCGCATGCCGGGCTTCATCCCGTCGAGCAAGTTCACGCGGCTCCACTGCGGATCGCCAAAGGCGCTCGCGCCCTCCAGCAGCACGCGCACTGCGTGAAGGGCGGCGAAGCTGCCAACCCAGCCAGCCATTGCACCGAGCATGCCGTCTTCGGCACAGGTGTCGCAATCCTCCGCATCGAAGGCATCGCCGACGAAGCAGCGGTAGCAGGCCTCGTCCGGCAGGTGCCCGGCAAAGGCGCCTACCTGTCCCTGGAATCGCCCGACCGCGGCCGATAGCAGTGGCACGCCCGCAGTCACACAGGCATCGGACACGGCGAGGCGGGTGGCGAAATTGTCGGTGCCGTCGAGCACGAGGTCGGAGCCATCGACCAATGTCGCAGCGCGCTCGATATCGATCCTGCGGTCGCTGATCTCGACGTCCAGCTCAGGATCGAACAGCTTGACCCAGCGCTTGGCCGAAATCGCCTTGCCGTGACCGATATCGCGTTCGTTGTAGAGCGTCTGGCGCTGGAGATTGCTGGCATCGACCTTGTCGTCATCGACCAGCGTCAGCTTCCCGATTCCCGAGGCGGCGAGGTATTGGAGCGCGGGGCTGCCGATGCCACCCAGACCGACCAGCACGAGATGTTTGCCGGCCAGCGCGACCTGTCCCGCACCGCCGACTTCGGGCAGGACGATATGGCGCGCGAAACGGTCAAGGCGTTCTGGAGACAGGCTCATGGAAAACCTGTTGGCAGCTTGTGCGGAAACTGTCGACAGGCCTCTGCGATGGACCTGTCGGACAGCACTCTCGCCTCTGAATAAGCGAACCGAAGGGCTGTGAGAATTCCCGGTATTAGCTTTCGAGCTGGCGCAGCAGGCTGCGAACGTCGCCGTCCATGTCCGCATCGCGCTGGCGCAGGTCCTCGATCAGGCGCACGGCATGGATGACGGTGGAGTGGTCGCGGCCACCGAACTTGCGGCCGATTTCGGGATAGCTGCGCGGGGTGAGCACCTTCGAAAGGTACATCGCCACCTGGCGCGGGCGGACGACGGCGCGTGCACGGCGCTTGCTCGACATTTCGCTGCGGTCGATCCGGTAGAACTGGCACACAGTGCGCTGGATCTCGTCGATCGTGATGCGGCGACGGTTGGCCGACAGGATGTCGGTCAGCTGTTCTTCGGCGAGCTGCAGCGAGACTTCCTGTCCCGTCAGCTGCGCATAGGCGATCAGCTTGTTGAGGCCGCCTACCAGTTCACGCACGTTGCGCGTGATGGTGCGGGCGAGGAAGTCGAGTACGTCTTCCGGCACGGCCAGCGGTGCGAACTTGGTGAGCTTGGAATGCAGGATCTTCTTGCGCAGCTCGATATCGGCCGGCTGGATGTCGGCAACGAGGCCCATCGAAAGGCGGCTGAGAAGGCGCGGTTCGACACCGTCCAGCGCCTGCGGGGCGCGGTCGGCGGCGAAGACGAGGCGCTTGCCCTCGGCGAGCAGCGCATCGATCGTGTAGAGCAGTTCTTCCTGCGCGGAAGCCTTGCCGATGATGAACTGGATATCGTCGACCAGCAGCAGGTCGAAGCTGCGCAGGCGGGCCTTGAATTCGATCATCCGGTTGGCCTTCAGGTCCTGGACGAACTCGACCATGAAACGCTCTGCACTGCAGTAGAAGATGCGGCTGCGGCTGTGCGTCTGCAGGAAGGTGTGGCCGATGGCGTGCAGCAGGTGGGTCTTGCCCTGGCCGGTGGCGGCCTTGAGGTAGAGCGGGCTGAACTGCGGCTTTTCGATGGCGGCCATGCGCTGTGCGGCGTTGAAGGCCAGCACGTTTGCTTCGCCGGTGACGAAAGCTGCGAAGGTGAGCGAGGCGTCGAGGCCGACGCTCGAGGTGAAGCCCGAATCGCCCAGCGTGTCGGCACCGATCGCCATCATCGAAGTGTCGGCATCATTGGCCGGACGGCGGCCGTCGGTGTGCAGCTGCAGGTCGGCAACCTGGCGGCGGCCCGGGTGGACCGAGATCGCAACCTTGCGCACTTCGCTGCGCGCGATTTTCCATGCCAGGCTGAGGCGATCGGCGAATCGGTCCTTAACCCAGTTCGCACTGAATTCGGTCGGCAGGAAAAGATCCAGCGTGCCCGTCTCCGCGTCGATCTTGCCCAGCTGGATCGGCTTGATCCACTGGCTGTGAAGTTGGTGACCCAGATCCTTTCGAAGACCCTGGCTGATGTCGGCCCAGTCTGCTGCCAGGTTCACCGCCTCGAGATCTTCCATGTCGTCAGTCGCTTTCCGTTTACCGGCCATGTCGCCCGCTTTTGTCATCGTGCTTCAATCCCCCGAGCAGCCCGTCCAAGGGCTATTCTTTATATTATCTAGCGCCAGGAAGTTCGGCACGGCTCCGCCGTCTCGCAGAATCGGTGTCCGCGAGTTCCCCCCTATTGCCATCGATGTGAAAACCCGGGCTGTCCCCCCCGGAGAGTGACTATTGTGTAAGTCGCCCGCCGGATGAGTCGCAAGGGGGATAACTACAATAAATCCAAATAAACTTGTTGACTCACCGCTATGCCGCAGAGCTTCGTTCATGTCTTTGAATTGAAAGGAAAACGGCCCGAGCGCCGATGCGAATCGCGGGATTTGCGTCACTTATGTTACGAGGCAACCGACGTTGCAAAGCAGCTGTGCAGTTGCAGCATGACAAAGGGGCCGCCGCAAGCTGCGACGACCCCTTCAATTTCGTCTCGATCCGGCACACGCCGGATGCGAATCAGAGCGCGGAGACGCGCTTCGTCAGGCGGCTCAGCTTACGCGAGGCCGTGTTCTTGTGCATTACGCCGCGTGCCACACCGCGAGCCATTTCGGGCTGGGCGTTCTTGAGCGCGGTCTGGGCCGCTTCCTTGTCGCCAGCTTCGCAGGCCGTCTCGACCTTCTTCACGAAACCGCGGATGCGGCTCATGCGGGCGCCGTTGATTTCGGCGCGGCGGTTGTTGCGACGGATGCGCTTCTTGGCTTGCGGCGTGTTGGCCATGTCTGTCCTCAATGCAGGCCGCACTAGAGAGCGGCGAAAATCTTGTTTGGTCGTGTCGAAAAACGGCGGAAGGACCGCCGGAAAGCGGCGCACTTAGCCCCCGACTTGCGAATCGTCAAGCTAAAGCCGGAACCGTGCGCTCCGCCTCCTGTTTGGCTATATGGGAAGGCACCGCTGCCACACAAGGGAAAGGACTTGCATTGACCGACAAGCTCAAGATGACCGACGCCGAATGGCGCGAGAAGCTGACGCCGGAACAGTTCCATATCCTGCGCGAGAAGGGAACCGAGCGGGCCTTTACCGGCAAGTACGACAAGAACAAGGCGGAAGGCGAGTATCATTGCGCCGCTTGCGGCCAGCTCCTGTTCGAAAGCGACGACAAATACGACAGCGGCTGCGGCTGGCCGAGCTTTACCGCGCCCGCCGAAGGCGATGTGGTGGAAGAGCATCGCGACACCAGCCACGGCATGATCCGCACCGAAGTGGTCTGTTCCAATTGCGACGGGCATCTTGGCCACGTTTTTCCTGACGGTCCCGGCCAGACGGGCCTGCGCTATTGCATCAATTCCGCCTCGCTCGACTTCGAGCCAGAAGACAAGGAATAGTTTTCCTGGGCCGCGACGCCGCGTTCACATTCCATTACGCCTCGCCATGCGAGATTGTGGCGGATATGGGGCAAGATGCCGCTCCAAGAGAATTGAGGAAATAGGGCCAGCATGACGAAACGAGGCAGCCGCCGCAAAGGGGCAACGCGCGCGGAACGCGCCGCACGCGCTGAGGCGGAAGGCAAGCGGGACTTCAGCACGCTCAAACGGTGGAGCAAGCGAGTCTTCGTATGGGGCGGTGCGCTGGCGCTGCTAGGCGCGCTGTTCCTTGCCATCGCCGTGGCATTCGCCGCGCGTTCGCTTCCCAGCTTCTACCAGCTCAAGGCGACGCAGAACGCACAGACTATCGTCGTGCGCGCGCGCGACGGCAGCGAGCTGGTGGAACTCGGCCCGAGCTACGGTCGCTGGATTTCGTCGGACGAGATCCCGCAGGTGATGAAGGACGCGATGATCTCGGTCGAAGACCGGCGTTATTATTCGCATCCCGGCGTCGATCCCTATGGTCTTGCGCGCGCCGTCTATGTCTGGGCGACGGGCGAGGATCGCCTCGGTGCGACCTCTACGATCACCCAGCAGCTCGCCCGCAACGTGTTCCTGAATTCCAACCGCACATTCGACCGCAAGGCGCGCGAAGCCGTTCTGGCGATGGCGCTCGAATGGAAGTTCTCCAAGGAACAGATCCTCGAGCTCTATCTCAACAAGGTCTATTTCGGCGGGGGCGCATACGGCATCGATTCGGCGAGCCGTAAGTTCTTCAGCCACCCGGCGACCGAGCTTTCGACTGCCGAGGCCGCGATCATCGCAGGTCTCGTAAAGGCGCCGAGCCGCTATTCGCCGACTGCCGACGTCGACGCCGCCGTGGGCCGTGCAAGTGTCGTGCTCCGCCTCATGCGCGAACAGGGCCGCATCACCGCCGATCAGGCCAAGGTCGATGTGTCCGCAGTAAACCTGAAACAGGAGCAAGGCACCAATTCGGTCCGCTACTTCACCGACTGGGCGCTGCCGCAGCTCGAACTGCTACTGCCCGAAACCTTCGAGCCGATCGAAGTCTGGACCACGCTCGATCCCGGTATGCAGAAGGCTGCCACGACCGCCGTCCAGGCAAACGCACCCGACGGTGCGCAGGGCGCGCTGGTCAGCCTCGACCGCGATGGAGCGATCCTCGCGCTGGTGGGCGGCACCGACTATGTCGAAACCAATTATAACCGTGCGACCAATGCGATGCGGCAGCCCGGCTCGAGCTGGAAGCTGTTCGTCTATCTCGCGGCGCTCGAAGCCGGCTACACGCCCAATGACCGGGTAGTGGATACCGAAGTGTCGATCGGCGGATGGAGCCCGCGCAACTCGAACGGCCGCAATATCGGCGAGACGAACTTGCGCACGGCCTTCGCCTATTCGATCAACACCGTGGCGGCACAGCTCGGTAACGAGGTTGGCTTCTCACAGGTCGCCTCGATGGCGCGGCGTTTCGGGATCAGCACGCCGATCAACACCTATCCGGCGATGGTGCTCGGCTCCAACGAAGTGCGCCTGCTTGACATGACGCGTTCCTTCGCGGCCGTTTCGGCAGGCGGATCCTCTGTGGAGCCATATGGTATCGTCAAGGTGACTACCGCCGACGGCGAGCTCCTTTACCAGCACCGTAAGGCGCGCAGCACGCAGCTGGTGCCCGACCATGTCGCGCGCGGCATCACGGACCTTCTCCAGACGGCCGTCCAGACCGGAACCGGGCGAGCTGCCCAGATCGGCAGGCCCGTTGCTGGCAAGACCGGTACGACCAGCTCGAACAAGGACGGCTATTTCGTGGGCTTTTCCTCCGGCATCACGACCGGTGTATGGATGGGCCGCGACGACAACCGCCGCGTCGGCGGGCTTCAGGGCGGACGCGCTCCTGCGCAGGCCTTTGCCGCTTACATGCGCTACGCTGTAAAGGATCGCCCGGTGGAGGAGTTCGACACCGAGCTGCAGCTTCCCGAATGGCAGATGGATGCGGAAGACGATTATTTCTTCGGCGATCCCGACGACTATTACTACATCGACGAGCAGGGCAACCTGATCGAACCGGGCCGCAGCGAACAGCCCGGTGGCAGCCTGCCCTTCCCGGGTGATGGCGGCGTGCAGCGGGACTTCGATGACGAGTTCAACCGTCCCGGCCGTCCGCAACGCGTGCCCGGACCGCGACCCGATACGACAACCGGACGCGGCGAGGACGGCGCCCCGCAGGCGATCGACGACGATTTCCTCGACAATGCCATCGGGCGTGACAGCCCGCCGCCGAGGCCGGAGCCACGGCCCCGCAACTAGGACCAGCTGACAGCAGGCGAAGAAAAAAGGCCCTCCCGGTGCAAACCGGGAGGGCCTTTCTCTTTGTGCTGTAATCTGAACTCAGCGCAGTCGCACGGCTCTGTACACAGGCTGTGCTCCACGGCGCTGGATGCGCAGCAGGACCGCATCGCGTCCGTCCGCTTCTGCACCGCGAATGGTCTTCTCGAGATCGGCAACCTCGACCATCGGGCGATAGTTCGCCGTCAGGATGATGTCGCCGCGCTGGAGACCCTTGCGGGCTGCGTCCGAGTTCTGGTTGACCGTGGCGATCACCAGGCCGCCGGTGTCGCTGCTGGCGCCAAGCTGGCGCGCGATCTGCGGAGTGAGTTCGAGAACCTGCAGGCCAAGGCGCTCCTGGATGACCTCGTTGTCGCTCGGCGCCATGTCGTCTTCCGGCTCTGCATCCGGATCGAACATCTGGCGCTGACGAAGTTCCTCTTCGCTCGGTCGCTTGCCGACCGTGACATTGAGTTGGCGGCGTTCGCCATCGCGGATGAGCTCCACCGGGATAGTTGTTCCCGGCGCGACATTCGCGACGAGGAAGGACAGCGTCTGGTCAGGCGTCACGTCTCGGCCATTGACCGACAGGACGATGTCGCCCGGCTCGATGCCTGCGCGTTCGGCAGCTTCACCCGACTGGACCATCTGCACGATTTCGCCGCGGTTGCGGCGCAAGCCGAGCGAAGCAGCGAGGTCGTCGCTTACCGGTTCGATCTGGATGCCAAGATAGCCGCGCTCGATTTCCACGCCGCGGACAAGCTTGTCGACGATCGGTGCGGCAGTTTCAGCCGGAATGGCGAAGCCGATGCCCACGCTGCCGCCGGTGGGTGAGATGATGGCGTTATTCACGCCGATCACATTGCCCTGCATGTCGAACAGCGGTCCGCCCGAGTTGCCGCGATTGATGCTGGCATCGGTCTGGATGTAGCGGTCATAGGCGCCGCCTCCGGTCGATCGCAGGACGCTCGAGACAATGCCGCTGGTCACGGTGCCGCCGAGGCCGAAGGGATTGCCGATGGCAATAACCCAGTCGCCGACACGCGCCTGGTCGCTATCGCCGAACTTGACGAAGGGGAACGGCTCGCGGCGGGTGACCTTCAGTACGGCGAGATCCGACTGCGCGTCGGTGCCGACCAGCTCGGCATCGTATTCGGTGCCGTCGGGAAGGGTGACAGTGATTTCCTGGATCGACGCGCGGCCCGAGGGGCTGACCACGTGATTGTTGGTCACGACATAGCCGTCTGCCGAGATGATGAAGCCCGAGCCGAGCGACTGGCCTTCGCGGTATTGGGGCTCGTCATCTTCCTGCTGGCCGCGGCGCTGGTTGAACAGGCCTTCGAACGGCGTGCCCTGAAACGGGTTGGAGCTGCGCTCGATCTCGACGCGCTGGCGGGTCGAGATGTTGACCACGGCGGGCTGGAGCTGCTCGGTCAGGTCGGCGAAGCTTTCGGGTGCACCGGCACGCGGGACCACGCGGGCCATGGTCGAATCGTCGTTCTGGGCGACCTGGGCGCCGGCAGGATAGCCGGCCAGCGAAAGGGCTGCACCACCGGCCAACAGGGCGGCGGTTACTGAATAGGCATAACGCACTGGCTTCACGTCCTCTTCTCAATCCTCGTTATATCGGCGTACCATGGTCCCACGCATATCCTATGCCGGACCCGGCTTGCGGTTCCGGCATCAGGACTGCAATTCGGCGCTGAATGCGCCTTGAACGGGCACGTTGGGACGCGTCGCTCTTCGACGAACCGTCAACGGCGCCCGCGGAACTGCTGCAGATATTCATTGTCCGGCGAAAGGATGATGCTGCTTTCCGCGTCACCGTTTTCGCTTGCAAAGGTCGTATCGTAGCTCTGCATCGCGCGATAGAAGTCGTAGAAACTCGCATCCTTGCCGTATGCGTTCGCATAGATACGCGCCGCTTCTGCATCGGCATCGGCCCGGATGATGCGAGCATCGCGTCCGCCTTCTGCGCGAATGGCACGAGCTTCCCGTTCACGGTCCGATTCCATCCGGCGGAAAGCCGACTGCAACGGTGCCTCGGGAAGGTCGGTGCGCATGATCTTCACGTCGACGACTTCTGCACCATACTGACGGGCCTGACGATCGAGGTTGGTAGTGACATTCGACAAGGCCGAGCCACGTTCTGCGGTCAGCATCGACTGGAAGGTGCGACGACCCAGTTCCTGACGCAGGACCGAATTCAGGATCGGCTCAAGCGCGCTGCGCACACCATCGGTCGAACCGGCACGTTCGACCATGCGAACAGGATCGGTGATGCGGAAACGGGCATAGGCGTTGACGAGCAGGCGCTGCTGGTCGGCCGAGAGCACTTCCTCATCGTTCATTTCCAGATCGAGCAGTCGTTTCTCGACCCGGACAACTCGGTCCACGAAGGGCATGCGCAGGTAGATGCCTGCATCCGTTTCGCCGCCCGGCGTGTTGACAGTGCCGATTGGCTCACCAGTACGAATGATGACGGCCTGTTCTTCTTCGGGCACGACATAAATGCTCATCAGCAGTCCGACTAGTGCGACGGCTGCGACGATGATCGAAAGGCGATGATCTTCCCAGAGACGGTTCATCTTACTGGCCTCCCGGTGCGGTTACGGTGGTGGTCGGTTGCGCCTGTTGCGAGCGCCGGCGGACCTCGGGAAGCGGCAGATAGGTTGTCACGCCGTCCGTTTCGACAATGGTCTTGTCGGTCTTGCTCAGGACCCTTTCCATGGTCTCGTAATAGAGACGCTGGCGAGTAACCTCAGGGGCAAGGCGATACTGTTCGTAGACCTTGTCGAAGGCTTCTGCCTCACCTTCTGCCTGCGAAAGCACCTGCTGCGCGTAACCGCGCGCCTGGTTGCGGGCGGCGTCGGCATTTTGTTCGGCGACCTGCACGTCGCGGAAGGCGTCGACCACCTGGCTCGGCGGGTCGGCTTTTTCGATTTCGACACCGAGGACCCGGATGCCGGCGCGATAGCTGTCGAGGGTCGCTTGCATGCGTTCACGCACGTCGAGCTCGATTGCGGCACGGCCCTGGCCCGAGAAGGTCTCGTCGAGATTCGTTTCCGCCACCGATGCACGCATGGCGGCTTCGGCTACTTCATTCACCGTTTCCTCGGGATCGACCACACGGAATTTGAAATCGGCAAGATCCTTGATGTTCCAGCGCACGATGTAGCTGAGGTCGACGAGGTTTTGGTCGCCGGTAAGGATGAGCTTGGCCTGATTGTTGTTACCCGGAATCCGGATCGGCCTGACGCCTTCGACATCTTCGACGTCGACCGTCTCGATCGGGAAGGGTGCGCTGAACTGCAGGCCCGAATCGAGCGTGCGGGTGTAATTGCCGAGCGTCTTGACCACGGCCTTCTGCTGCGGGCCGATCAGGTGGACGCTCGTGGCGAGCAGGCCCAGGCCGATGATGCCGACTACGAAGACGGGGAACCAGCTCTTGCCGCCGGGGCGCTGGGGGAACTGGAAGCCGGGACCACCCGGACCGCCGCCCTTGCGGCGCGGGCCTTCGGGTCCGCGGTTCTTGAAGATGTCTTCGATATTGGGACCGCGGCGTCCTCCGCCACCTCCCGAGCCGGGTGGAAGCCATGGATTGCGGGGACCGTTCCCCTTGTCGCCATCGCCGGAGCCTTTCGCCCCGTCACCGTCATTGCCCGAACCCGAAGAGCCATCGCCCCCCGAACCCCAAGGATTGTTTCCTGCCATTGCGAGGCGGATCCTTTGTCCTAACCCGTCGAAAATTCTCATAAGTGTCTTATAGGAACGCTTTGCAGGAAAAACAGGGGTTGCCGCGCGCTTTTCGATGCGCCAGCAGCTTCGCCCATGAGCGAAAGCCGAATTACCGACAATCTGCCACCCGAAATCGCAAGCCGTGTAACGGGCAGCGTTATCAATGAAGGCCGCGCCACGGTCGTGCTCGATGTCGCCGGACTGGGCGAGGATTCGCGGCTGGCAATCGAGGCCGACGTGAAGCAGTCGCTGGCCGGCGTGCCCGATATCGCGGATGTGCGGGTCGTGATGACCGCAGAGCGCAAGGGTCCGATGATTATCGCCATCGGCTCGGGCAAGGGCGGCGTCGGCAAATCGACTTTGACCGCCAACCTCGCAATCGCGCTGGCGAGAAAGGGAGTGAAGGTCGGGCTGGTCGATGCCGATATCTACGGCCCCTCGCAGCCCGTAATTTTCGGTACGCAGGGACAGAGGCCCGATGCGCGCGACAACAAGCCGATCCCGCTGGCCAGCAAATACGGCGTCGACCACCTGTCGATGGGCCACCTCGTAGCGCCCGGCAAGGCGCTGGCGTGGCGCGGGCCGATGGCGGCGGGCGCGCTGGGCCAGCTGATCGAGGCACATTGGAGCGAGGATACGCATATCCTGCTCATCGATCTTCCGCCGGGCACGGGCGATGTGCAGCTCACCATGGTGCAGAAATTCAAGCCGGCGGGCGCGGTGCTGGTTTCTACCCCGCAGGACCTTGCGTTGATCGACGCGGCCCGTGCGGGCCAGTTGTTCGATACGGCGGGTGTCCCCGTGATCGGGCTGGTCGAGAACATGTCCGGCTATGCCTGCCCGCATTGCGGCGAGACGTCCGACCCCTTCGGCTCGGGCGGGGTCGAGGCCGCGGCCGGACGGCTCGAACTGCCGTTCCTCGGCCGCATCCCGCTGGCCATGGATATTAGGCAAGGCAGCGACGCCGGCGAACCGCCGGCAGCAGGCGACGGCGCGCACGCCGGAGCCTTCCATGCGATTGCAGAGAAGCTCGCGACATGGATATCCGAGAGAAGCTGAAGGATATCGATGTATCGCGGCGCAAGCTGCTGATCGGTGCCGCTGCTGGCGGCGGCCTGCTCGTTGCCTGGACGCTCTGGCCGCGCAGCTATCCCAGTTCCTTGCGGGCTGGCGAAGAAGAGGCACTGTTCGGCGGCTGGCTGGTAGTGGGACGTGATGGCGTGGTCACGGTCGCCGTGCCCCAGCTCGAAATGGGGCAGGGGATCGGCACGGTCCTGGCGCAGGTCGCGGCAACGGAGCTTGGCGCTGACTGGCGGCAGGTCGGGATTGAACCGACCCCACCCGCCGGACATTTCGCCAACCTCCCGCTTGCCGCGAAGTGGTCCCCGCTCTGGTCGAGCATGCCGTCATGGGCTGAAGAGCAGGACGACTGGCTGGTCGAACGTTTCGCGCGACGTAGCGACTTCAACGCCACGGCCTGCGGCACGAGCCTTGCGGCGTTCGAGATGCCGCTGCGACAGGCAGCAGCCACCGCGCGCGACATGTTGACCCGCGCCGCTGCCGAACGCTGGGACGTCGAGCCCGAGGAATGCGAAGTGGTCGAAGGTTTCGTCATCAATGGCGAGACGCGGCTCCCCTTTGGCGAACTGGTTGCCGAAGCTGCGGAGCTCGATCCGCCTGACCCTGCGCCCATCCGACCCGTCGCGGCCTTCGAGGAGCCCATCCCGGGCGAGGCCGACGGATCGACGCTCTACCCGCGTCTCGATCTTCCTTCCAAGGTCGATGGCACGCATGTCTTTGCTGCCGACGTGCGCCTGCCGGGCATGGTCTATGCCTCGATCCGGCACGGTCCCGTCGGTCTGCCCGAATTGCTCCGCTTCGATGAGAACAAGGTTGCAGGGATGCGTGGCCTGCGCACCGTCGTCAGGTCGAAACGCTGGATCGCCGCAGTCGCCGACAGCTGGTGGATCGCCGACCAGGCGCTTGCGCGCATGCGCCCGCAATTCACGGGCCCCGGCACGCTCGAGCAGATCGTCCTCGATACCGAGATGGAGCGCGCGATCGAGGGTTCGGACGATCTGGCAGAGCGGATTGTCACCATCGGCGATCCCGACGGCATGATGGGCACGCCCGATCTCGTGCGGCGCTATGGTTTTGCCGCTGCCGCACACGCGCCGCTGGAAACGGCGAGCGCGACGGCGCGCTACGAAGACGGCCGGCTCGAGCTGTGGATCGCCTCGCAGGCACCGGCCGCAGCGCGCGATGCCGCGGCTAAGGCCATCGGTATCTCAGCCAGCGATGTCGTGCTTTATCCGCTCTCTGCGGGCGGAAGTTTCGATGCGCGGCTTGAAAAGCAGCATGCGATCGAAGTCGCTCAGATCGCGGAGCAGGTCGGACGGCCAGTCCAGCTGACATGGAGCCGCGCACAGGATTTCCAGGCCGTGCCGCCGCGCCCTCCGGTATCGGTCGAGGTGTCCGCATCGAGAGGCGCGCAAGGCCAGCCCGCCGCTCTGCGGACCCGCGTCATTGCCCCCTCGGCCATGCTCGAGACGGGTGCACGGATGTTCGACAATCTCGTGCCGGAAGCCGCGAAGGACAAGGCTAATGGCGCAGCGGACCCCTTCATGGTCGAAGGTGCCGTGCCGGTTTACGGCATCGGCAACGTTGCAGTCGAACACGTGCCCGCCACGATCACCCTACCCGTGGGCCGGATGCGCGGTGGGGCGCATGTCTGGACGGCCTTTGCCACCGAGAGTTTCATCGACGAGATGGCGGCAGATGCTGGCCGCGATCCCTTCCTTTATCGTATGGCGATGCTGGGCGGTGCGCCGCGCATGGCGGAAACGCTCCGCCGCGCGACGAGGCTGGGCGATTGGGACGGCGGACGCGAGGGCTCCGGACAAGGTGTGGCCATGTTGAAGATGGGCGATGACTTGGCGACCGCCGGCTATATCGCCTGTGTGGCGCAGGTTGCCGCGGGTGAAGGTAGGGTACGGGTTTCGCGCCTCAGCGTCGCGGTCGATATCGGACGGATCGTCAATCTCGATATCGCTCGCCAGCAGATCGAAGGCGGGCTGTTGTTCGGTATCGCACTTGCGATGGGCAGCCCGCTTACCTTTACCGACGGGCACCCGGTTCCCAAGCGATTCGACGGGCTGGGCCTGCCGCGCCTCGCCGAATGCCCGGAGATCGTGGTCGATTTCATTTCAAGCGAAGCGGAACCGTTTGACCCCGGCGAACTTGGTGTGGCGGTGGCGGCTCCGGCTATCGCCAATGCCATTCATGCAAGCACCGGTGCAAGACCGCAGCGGCTGCCGCTGTTTTCGGAGGGATTATGACCTGGCAGGAACAAGCACTTCCGGCAGACCATCCGCCGGTGAAGTCGGGCCGTATCGGCGTGCTCGTCGTCAATCTCGGCACGCCCGAGGCACCTGAAAAGGGGCCGGTAAAGCGCTACCTTGCCGAATTTCTTTCCGACCGCCGCGTGGTCGAAATTCCTGCCATCGCATGGCAGCCGATACTGCGCGGCATCATCCTCAACACGCGGCCCAAGAAGAGCGCGCACGCCTATAAGCAGGTGTGGACCGATGAAGGTTCGCCGCTGGCCGTGATCACGCGCCAGCAGGCCGAGGCTATGCAGGCCCGGCTGGGCGATGGTGTGCTCGTCGACTGGGCGATGCGCTACGGCGCCCCGTCCATCCCCGACCAGATGCAGAAGCTGATGGATGCCGGCTGCGACCGCATCCTGCTCGCGCCGCTCTATCCGCAATATTCGGGTGCGACGACGGCGACGGTGGTCGACAAGGCCGCCGACAAGTTGAAAGAGATGCGCTGGCAGGCGAGTCTGCGGACGCTGCCGCCCTATCACGACGATCCGGCCTATATAGACGCGCTGGAGGCCGACGTAACCCGGCAGCTCGACGCGCTTGATTTCGCCCCGGAAGTCCTGTTGCTCAGTTTCCATGGCATGCCCCAGCGCACGCTCGAGCTTGGCGATCCCTATCACTGCCACTGCCAGAAAACCTCGCGGCTGCTGCAGGAGCGGCTTGCCGGGCGCGACCTTCGTATCCGCACCACCTTCCAGTCGCGTTTCGGCCCGGCCAAATGGCTGGAGCCGGCCACCGATACAGTCATCGGGGAGGAAGCTGCCCAAGGCACGAAGCGCCTCGCCATCGCGGCGCCGGGCTTTTCGGCAGATTGCCTCGAAACGCTGGAAGAGCTGGCAATGCAGGGCCGTGACCAGTTCATGGAAGCCGGCGGCGAACACTTCGCGGCGCTCGCCTGCCTGAATACTTCGGATGCCGGGCTGGCGATGCTCGAACATCTACTCCGCCGCGAACTTTCCGGATGGATTTAGATTGCTAATTGCTACTTAATGCATGCTGGTGCATTATCGCGGCATGGCAACACTCGCAGTACATAATCCCGCCCCGACCCATTGGACCGAAGGCAATCCGACCCCTGGCGACCTCGCGCACATTCCGGGCGAGGGCGGGCTGCCGCTGGTCGGCAATACCTTCAAGATGCTCAAGGATCCGCATGCCTTCGCGCAGCGCATGGTCGAAACCTATGGCCGTGTTTACAAGAACCGCGCCTTCGGCGGCTGGGTCGTTGCGCTGATCGGGGCTGACGCGAACGAGCTGGTGCTGTTCGACAAGGAAAAGAACTTTTCTTCCGAACAGGGCTGGGGCCCTATCCTCGACCAGTTATTCCCGCGCGGGTTGATGCTGATGGATTTCGATCATCACCGCGCCGATCGCCGTGCGCTTTCGATTGCTTTCAAGCCGGGGCCGATGCGCCATTACTCGGGCAGCCTGAACCGCGGGATCGCGCAGACGGTCGAAAGCTGGGGCGCGGGACAGATGCAATTCTACCCGGCGATCAAGACGCTCACTCTCGATCTAGCTGCCGACAGTTTCATCGGCATCGAATGGGGTCCTGAAGCCGACAAGATCAATACGGCCTTCATCAATATGGTGCAGGCAAGTGTCGCACCCGTACGTCATCCGCTTCCGTTCACCCAGATGAAGCGGGGCGTCGATGGCCGGAAATTCCTCGTCGAGTTTTTCACCGAGGAAACGCATCGCCGCCGCGCCGAAGGTGGCGGGCAAGACATGTTCAGCCAGTTTGCGACAGCCGAATACGAGGACGGCAGCCTCATGCCAGTCGACGAGGTCGTCGATCACATGAATTTCCTGATGATGGCAGCGCATGACACGATCACCAGTTCGGCAACCTCGCTCGTCTGGCTGCTGGCCAAGCATCCGGAGTGGCAGGAAAAGCTGCGCCAGGAAATCGAAAGCGTGACCGGTGGCTGCGATGCGAACGGCCGTCCGCGCGACCTCGCCTACGAAGATATGGGCAAGCTCGAACTCACCGAGATGGCGTTCAAGGAAGCGCTTCGCATGGTGCCCCCGGTTCCCTCGACACCGCGCCGCGCGCTTCGCGAGTTCGAGTATGGCGGTTACCGCATCCCGGCTGGCCAGCACGTTGGGATCAATGCCCATTTCGTGCATCACGAGGAAGCGCACTGGGATACCCCGCACGAATTCAATCCGATGCACTTCACACCTGAAAAGGTGAAGGCGCGGCACAAATATGCGTGGGTTCCCTTTGGCGGCGGCGCGCACATGTGCCTCGGCCTGCACTTTGCCTATATGCAGGTGAAGGTGCTGATGGCGCAGCTTCTGCCGCGCTATGAGATCAGCCTTGAGCAGCAGCCCGACTGGCAGGCCTGGCCGATCCCTAAGCCGAAGGACGGCCTGAAGATCTCGCTCAAGGCGATCTGATCAAAAGTCGATCGCGATGCCGTCCTTGACCCAGTCGCCGTAGCGCGTCGGGCTCAGTTCCTCGTCGTCCTCGCACTTTTTCGGCTTGGGCGGCGGTTCGCTGCTCCAGTGATCGGGCTTCTCGAATTTCTCGGGCCGTTTGGTCGCGCGTTTGGTCATGCTTTTCAAATGCGCAGGCTGGCGCGAAGTTTCAACCACCGCTAGGCGACAAAGCCAATGGCACAGCCTCCCGGAATCCACGCGCGCCGCGCCGCGCTCCGTCTGCTCGATGCGGTCTTGCGCCGCGGCGAGACGCTCGACATCGCTTTCGGGCCTGCCACCAAGGATGTGCGCAAGTTCGAGGACAAAGCGCTTGCGCGCGCAATCGCGAGCGAAGTGCTGCGGTGGCTGGTCGATCTCGATGACCTGATAGATAGCGCGACGAAGAAGCCGCTTCCGGAAGATGCCAAGGCCCGCGCGGTGCTGCGCATGATGCTGGCCCAGTGGCTCCGGCTCGACACGCCGCCGCATGCGGTCATCGCGACCTGTCTTCCCTTATTGGCTGGCGGCCCGCGCAGGCTGGCGCACGGCGTCTTCTCGACCCTGTCCAAACGCGAGGTGTCGTTGCGCGCCGCACCCAGGCTGCCTGCCGAGGTAGCTGAACGCTGGGGTGAAAGGTCCGGGGCGATCGCTGCCGGCCTTGCCGAACCGCCGCCGCTCGACCTGACCCTGAAAAATCCGGACGAGACCGAGGTATGGAAGGCGAAGCTTGCCGCCGACAGCCTGATGCCCGGCCACCTGCGCCTCGCGCGCGGGGATAATATCGAGAAGCTAGCCGGTTTCGAAGAGGGGGCCTGGTGGGTGCAGGACCTTGCCGCCTCGCTGCCCGCACGCCTGCTCGGGGCTGGCGAGGGCCGGCACGTGCTCGACCTGTGCGCGGCACCGGGTGGAAAGACGCTGCAGCTGGCTGCGCAGGGCTGGAAGGTGACCGCGCTTGATATTTCGAAGCGGCGGCTCGAGCTGCTCAAGGCCAACCTCAAGCGCACCGGTCTCAAAGCGAGCACGGTACGCGCCGATGCGCTGGAGTGGGAGCCGAAGCATAACTTCGACGCCATACTCCTCGATGCACCCTGCACTGCGACGGGTACCGCGCGCCGCCATCCCGATGTCCTCCACCGGATCGGCGAGCGACAGATCGAGGAGATGGCCGAGCTTCAGGCGGCTCTGCTCGAAAAGGCAGCTGGCTGGCTCAAGCCGGGTGGACGGATGATCTATGCAACCTGCTCTCTCGAACGCGAGGAAGGCGAGGAGCGCGCCGCGCAGAGTTCGCTCCCGATCGCGCCGATCGCCGCCGACGAACTGCCCGAAGGTATCCTGCCGGGCGAATCCGGTTGGGTCAGGACCGAGCCCGGGATGCTGGCTGAGAACGGGGGAATCGACGGGTTCTTCATCGCGAGGATGCTCTTCCCAGGTTAAAAAAGGGCAGAAAAAAGGCAGGAATTAAACGGTTCATCGCATCAGCGGGCCGAACCGCCCCCCTTGCACTGCCCCCGAGCTTGCCATTCACTTTTTAGAAAGCATCAGGGCAACAATCAGCTTGTCATCGAACGAATGCGCGGCCTCCCGTGCCGCCAAACCAGACAAGCAAACCGATTTGAATACCGACGGCCGGCCTGCTCCAACCCAAGAGCGGCCGGGCAAGAAGCCGTAGTATCGCACCAGCCGACCGTCGCGGATTGAAGGAGTATGAAAGTGACTGCAATTACGAAGACCGCAGGGATCCCCCTCCTGCTTGGCGCGCTCGCGCTTCCGATGACGCTGTCGGCGCAGGAAACTGCACCCGTCGACACCAACATCGACGTCTACGGCCAGGCCATGACCGAAGGTCCCGAAGTCGAGGGCATCATCACCGCTCGCAAGGGCGACACCATGACCGTTACGCTCGAGAACGGTACCCGCACCGATATCATCATCGACGACGGTACCGAGATCAAGGCAACCGGCGGCTTCCTCGGCCTGAGCAGCAAGAAGCTGACCTCGCGCCAGCTGCTGAACGGCCTCCCGGTCGAAGTTGAAACGCTCCAGTTCTCGGGTGGCCTCGTCGCCAGCCAGATCAAGCTCAAGGCAAGCGATCTCGAAACCGCAGCCATGATCCGCGGCGCAACCGCGCAGCAGTTCGCGGAGCACCGCACCGACATCGATGCCAATGCTGCTGCTGCCGAAGCACTGCGTGGCCGCATGGCGAACATCGACCAGTACAACGTCCGCGGCGTGACCAACGTCTACTTCGACAGCGGCAAGTGGAACATCTCGGCTGACGGTCAGCGCGAGATCTGTGACATCGCTTCGCAGGCCGAATCCATGGACAACGCTCTCCTGCTCGTCGTCGGTTACACCGACTCCGACGGTGACGAAGACTACAACCAGGTCCTGTCCGAGCGCCGTGCAGGCCGCGTCGTGAACTACCTGCAGCAGAAGTGCGGCTGGCAGCCCTGGCGCATGCTGACGCCGACCGGCATGTCGGAATCGGATCCGGCAGCTGACAACAGCACGCCCGAAGGCAAGGCGCAGAACCGCCGCGTGTCGATCAACATCCTCGTCAGCAAGGCTACCGAGGAAGCCGAAGGCTAAGCCTACGGCAGCACAGAACTTTCGAACGGGGCGGGCAGCGATGTCCGCCCCGTTTTCTGTATTTGTCAGCCTTGCTCGAGGATCTTGTCTGCAAGCGCGCGGCCCGACACGAAAGCCGCCTCGACCCGCGGCGCGATAAGCCAGTCACCGCATGCCCCGAGGCGCAAGTCCGCGTCCCACAGCTTTTCCGCACCCGCACGTCCCGACTTGGCGAAGCGCCAGCGGTGCGCGCTGCTCGCTGCGATGTCGGGGAGGTCCTGCCCGATCGCCGATGCGAATTCCTGCAGCAGGAGTTTCGAGACGTCGTCGGCACTGTCTTCGAGATGGTCGGCGGACCAGTGCGGATTGGCCTGGATAACCCAGCGCTCGCCCTCTCCGCGTCCCGGCTTGGCGCTGTCCCTTGCAGCCCAACCGATCGGCCCGGTTTCACGAATAGCGTCGGCTTCGTGGGCGATGCGCTGATCGAAGGCGAGCATCAGTGTCCAGCAGGGGTCGGAGACCGTTCCTGCCGCAAGCTCGCTCCATTCGGGGCGATGCGGGGCGAGCAGCGGAGCGGCCTGTTCGGCTGGAACGGCGATAATTGCCGCATCGAATGATGCCGGCTCGATCTCATCGACCTCGAGCCGCCAGGTGCCATCTTCCATCCCGATGCTCTCGATGCGGCTCGAGAATCGCACGCCAAGTTCTTCGGCCATCGCGCGGATCGGGGTGTTCATGCCGGGTGTGCCGACCCAGGCATCCTCACCGCCGGCCTTCCA
>JABDNC010000018.1 GCA_013001165.1 Erythrobacter sp. | reverse complement strand
GCTTCGCCCAGCGACCGTTGCCATCCATGATGATGGCGACGTGGCGCGCGGTCTTGTCGGGGCTGTCAGCCATGGTTGGAAATACGCTTAGTGAAGGTCTTGGAAGACCTCACTGCGTCATGATTTCCTTTTCCTTGGCCGATGCGGCCTGCTCAGCTTCGGCGACATATTTGTCGGTCAACTTCTGTACCTCATCCTCCGAACGCTTGCGCTCGTCTTCGGAGATTTCCTTCTTTTTCTCGTCTTCCTTGAGCGCTTCCATACCGTCGCGGCGCACATTGCGGATCGCGATCTTGGACTGTTCGGCATACTGGCCGGCCAGCTTCGCAAGGTCCTTGCGGCGCTCTTCGGTGAGGTCGGGCATCGGCAGGCGGACGTTCTGGCCGTCGATCATCGGATTGAGACCGAGGTTCGCCTTGGCAATACCCTTCTCCACCGCGGTGACATTGGCCTTGTCCCAGACCTGCACGCTCAGCATTCGCGGTTCGGGGGCCGAAACGGTTGCGACCTGGTTCAGCGGCATCATCGAGCCATAGACCTCGACCACGACCGGATCGAGTAGGCTGGTGTTCGCACGGCCCGTGCGCAGACCCGAAAGGTCGCCCTTCAGGCTTTCGATCGCGCCCTGCATGCGGCGTTCGATATCGGCTTTGTCGTACTTTGCCATGATCGGCTTCCTCGTCCTGTCTGTTCGTTCGTTTTAAGCGGTGTGGTCGGTCACGACGGTCTGGGTGCCCTCGCCCGAAAGAACCTTGGCGACATTGCCCTTCTCGCGGATCGAGAAGACCACAATGGGGATGTCGTTGTCACGGCACAGCGCAACCGCGCTCGCGTCCATGACTTTCAGATCATCCGCCAGCACCTTGCCGTAACTCACGGTTTCATAGCGCTTGGCATCGGAATTTTTCTTGGGATCGCTGTCGTAGATCCCGTCGACACTGGTGCCCTTCAAGAGCGCGTCGCACTTCATTTCGGCCGCGCGCAGCGCTGCGCCGCTGTCGGTGGTGAAATACGGCGCGCCGACGCCCGCCGCGAAGATCACGATGCGCCCCTTTTCGAGATGGCGCTCCGCGCGGCGGCGGATAACCGGTTCGCATACCTGGTCCATCTGCACCGCGCTCTGCACGCGTGTTTCCACTCCGAGCTGTTCGAGCGCACTCTGCATCGCAAGCGCATTCATCACGGTGGCGAGCATGCCCATATAGTCCGCCTGAGCGCGGTCCATGCCCTGCGCTGCGCCTGACATCCCGCGGAAGATGTTGCCGCCGCCAATAACGAGGCAGATTTCGAGGCCGGTTTCCTTGGCCGCCTTCACTTCCTTGGCGAGCTCGAGAACAAAGGCCGGATCGATTCCGAACTGCTGATCCCCCATCAACACCTCGCCCGACAACTTCAGGAGGACGCGGTTCATTGTGGGCAGGGTCATGCGGGCAGTCTCTATTTGCGGGGTTTGCGCGGCCTTAGAGCGCGTTGAGGCCGCTGCCAAGCCTTGAGGGGACGCGCAGGAGCGATGCCTACCTCGTTTGCGCTTTTGTCGATCGGCAGAATCCCGTGTATCAAGGATGGTCCAAGCAGGGTTAGCCAGGAAGGAAGTATTGGCTAAATCGTTTGCCTTCGGACCAGCCCGTTCGCCGCCGGTCGTCACCTACGGCGCGTCACAACCTGCGCGGCAGAATGTCCGGTCTCAGGACACAGGAGACAGCCGTAGCCTAGCTCGCAACATCGCAGGGATCGTTACCCCTGCCGCCGCCCTAACGCTGGGCATCATCGCCTTTGCCAGTTCGACCGGCGTCCAGAAAAGCGAAGCGCCCGGTCGCGATACCAGCCGGGCCTCGCTCCAAGGTCCTCCCCGCACGCCTGTTCGCGTAGAATTGGCTCCATCCCCGGTTACTCTGCCGGTCGAGGAAGTCGCTCCCGGAGAAGCATTGGCAAGCTTCCCCGTCGATACCCGGAGCAGCCCCATCGCCGCCTTCGATCCGGACATGCAAGAAGCTTGGCAGCCAGCCGACACGCAATCTCCCCGAGAGCAGATGATCGCGCGAGCTGACGCCAGTGTGGAAGTTGCCCTCTCGGAGTTTTCATCGGCAGCAGCGATCCAACCGGTCGAGCCTAGGGGATTTGCCGAAACCACGCCTGCCGTGGCCTTTGCCAACCGGGCCAAAGCGAAGGATCTGATCGGGGCGAATTACGAGACCGGACTCGTGAGGGGTTCGCCTTTGATCGAGCTCGAAGTCGAAAGCGCAATGGCACGGCTCCCGGACACCGCCAGAAGTCCCGAAAGCGACATCGAATTCATTCGCCGCGACTATTCCCGAACCGTCCAGGCTGCCGGGATCACCCGGGATATCCCGATCATCGATGAAGAAGGTCTTCGCCTGCAACGGCTGCGTGAAACCTTCAGGCCGGACATGCAAAGGGTCGGGGAGATGCGTGAGAAACTCTCGGCTTTGAGAAACGCCCACCCCCGCTCCGACTACGCTCGGAATACCCACCGGGAGCAGCAAGATGCCGAAGCCTCATTCGACCGTCAGGGTGTGAGTGGGACCGTGGCTCGGGACGATGTCATCGAGACGGACGGTAAGCTCGCATGGGTCCGGCTCGGCGCGGTGCTGGAAGTCGTCGAAACCAGGATGCCGCCGGATGAATATGCGGCGATGGCAAGTTCCAACCATGCTGGCGCCTTTGTCAGTACAACCACGCTCAAGAAGGCCGGATTGGCAGCCGCCTATGACGGCCGCAAGGCCGAGCTTTCGCTAGCATCCACCAGCTAGACGAAAAAGGCCGCCGAAGCAGTGCTCCGGCGGCCTCCGATTTTTTTGTGCGTGGAAGCGCTTAGCCGGCGACCGCAGCAGCCACTTCGGCAGCGAAGTCGCTTTCTTCCTTCTCGATGCCTTCGCCGAGCTGGAAGCGGACATAGTCCACCAGTTCGACCTTGGCGCCGACATCCTTAGCAGCCTGCTCGACGACCTGTGCGATCGGCGTCTTGTTGTCGATCACGTAGATCTGGCTGAGCAGAGCGTTTTCCTTGGCGTACTTGGCGACTGCGCCTTCGACCATCTTTTCCTGGACGTTTTCGGGCTTGCCGCTCTCGGCAGCCTTTTCCTGGGCGATGGCACGCTCGCGTGCGATCACGTCGGCGTCGAGACCTTCAGCGGTCAGCGCCTGCGGGAAAGCGGCGGCGATGTGCATGCCGAGCTTCTTGCCGAGTTCTTCGAGCTTGGCCTTGTCGCCTTCGCTTTCGAGAGCAACGAGAACGCCGATCTTGCCGAGGTCCGAAGCAACAGCGTTGTGCATGTAGGGCACGATCACGCCGTTGGTGACCGAAACGGTCTTCATGCGGCGGATCTGCTGGTTCTCGCCGATGGTGGCGACATTGTCGGTCAGCTTTTCGGCGACGGTGCCGCCTTCGGGATAGCCGGCAGCCTTGAGGGCTTCGACATCGTCACCGTCCACGCCAAGCGCGACAGCGGTAGTCTTGCGGACGAAGTCCTGGAACTTGTCGTTCTTCGCGACGAAGTCGGTTTCCGAGTTCACTTCGACGGCAACGCCCTTGGTGCCTTCGACGGCGAGGCCGACGAGGCCTTCGGCCGCGGTACGGCTCGACTTCTTCTGGGCGGTGGCAAGACCCTTGGCGCGCAGCGCGTCGACTGCGGCTTCGATATCGCCGTTTGCGGCTTCGAGAGCCTTCTTGGCGTCCATCATGCCCGCGCCGGTCTTCTCGCGCAGGGCCTTTACGTCAGCGGCAGTGAATGCAGCCATGGTAATTTCCTTCTTGGGTGTTTGAATGCGTAGGCACCGGGCCTGCTGTGGTCAGCGGCCCGGCGCTTAGTTCGCCTGTGTGACGGGAACATGGCGCCCCCGCCTCACAAATGGGCCTTAGGCCGCAGCTTCTTCCGGCGGATTTTCCATCGCGCCAACGTCCTTGCCGCTGTCGGTCACGCCTTCGCCCTTGCCGCTGCGGGCAGCTTCAGCAACCGCATCGCAATAGAGCTTGATGGCGCGGGCAGCGTCGTCATTGCCCGGGATCGGGAAGGCGATGCCGTTCGGATCGACATTGGTGTCGAGCACGGCGACCACGGGGATGCCAAGCACGTTGGCTTCCTTGATGGCGAGGTCTTCCTTGTTGGCGTCGATGACGAACATGATGTCCGGAATGCCGCCCATGTCGCGGATGCCGCCGAGCGAAAGCTCCAGCTTGTCCTTCTTGCGCGTCAGGTTCAGGACTTCCTTCTTGGTCAGGCCGCCGGTGTCACCCGAAAGCTTTTCCTCAAGGGTCTTGAGTTCCTTGATCGACTGCGAAATCGTCTTCCAGTTGGTGAGCATGCCGCCCAGCCAGCGGTGGTTGACGAAGTGCTGGCCCGAAGCAAGCGCAGCTTCGCGGATCGGATCCTGCGCCTGGCGTTTGGTGCCGACGAACAGGACCTTGCCGCCTGAACGTGCGGTCTGGCTGATGAAGTCGAGAGCGCGCGCGAAGAGCGGCACGGACTGCGACAGGTCGATGATGTGGATGCCGTTGCGCGCGCCGAAGATATACGGCTTCATGCGCGGGTTCCAACGGTGGGTCTGGTGGCCGAAGTGTGCGCCGGCCTCGATCAGTTGCTGCATGGTGACGGTAGGAGCCGCCATGGTCATTTCCTTTCCGGTTGTACCTCTGGAAGGCTGGAACCCGTGATGCGGAGTATCCCGCGATCGGGCACCGGTATGAGCGCCTTCCATGTGGATTTGCCCGCCCTTCGAATTGACCCGAATTGGCCGATTCTGTGGCGAACGGCGCGCACATAGTGGGCTTTTCGGCAGAAAGCCAGACTCAATTCACCGCCAAAAAAGGGAATCCGGCCGCAAAAAGCGCTTGACAGGCCGGAACAAAACGAGAACATTGTTCTCATCGCCGGAACACCCGGCGGGCATTAGGGGTTTTCCCGTAAACTTACCCCGCCTGTCAACAGGTTTATCGACAGGCACGGGGCAGGAGATGAAACGATGTTCGCACTGTTCCTGTTCGCTGCTTTCGCACTCGCCGGCCTTCTGACTGTTGCCGTGCTCGCCGATAGCGGACTGCGTTGGTGGTCCGCTTTCGGCATGCTGCGTATGCGACTGAAGCAAGGATACGCCGGCGCGCTGGTCGGACAGCGCCCGCGTTCGCTTGCAGAAGGTTCGCTGGGCTATGCCCGTGCGCGAACGGCAAATCCGGTCATCCGGCAGACGACGCGGCACGCCGCTTGATCCGTCCGTAACGCAGCAACGTGAACGGCAGAAGGACCAGGTAGCCAATCCCGATTGCGCTCAGCGTCCACCACGGCTCGACAAGCAGGGCAGCGAACAGCAGGCCGACGAAGGCAAGCACCCACAACCTGATACCCCGGCGCGGGCGCAGCGACGTCCAGCTCGGCGTAGCCATGCTGGAAATCATCAGGAGCGCCACGGCAATCAGCCATGGCCCGACGATGATAGGCGCACGGAAGGTATCGAGATCGGTGGCCGCCCACAGATAATAGGGCATGAAGGCAAGCCCTGCCCCCATTGGGGCCGGCACGCCAGTCAGGAATCCGAGCGATTTGTGCGGCTGTTCCTGCATGTCGATCTGCGCGTTGAAGCGCGCCAGCCGCAGCGCACAGCAAATTGCAAGCGCCAGGGCGGCGAACCAGCCTAGGCGCGGCTCTGCCGATAGCGACCAGAGATAGAGGATAATTGCAGGCGCAGTGCCGAAGCTCAGCGAATCCGCGAGGCTGTCCAGCTCGGCGCCAAAACGCGACTGGGCGTTCAGCGCGCGCGCGATGCGGCCGTCCATTCCGTCGAGAAGGCCTGCAACGATAATCGCAACCGCTGCGGCGGCCCATTGCTCCGAAATCGCGAAGCGAATTCCGGTCAGGCCGGAACACAGGGCCGCTGCCGTGATCGCGTTGGGCGCCATCGCCCGCAGGGACAGGCCGCGCGACTTGCCCATTACCGGCTTTTCGTCCTCGGCAGCTTTCGGCCCGAGGCGCGCACGCTCTTCATACTGGCGATGCGGATCAGCTTCGGGGATACTCACTGCGACACTCCTTCGATGAGGGGGCGGGTTTCTAGTTCGGCGATAACCGTTTCTCCCGCAATCACTCGCTGCCCGATCATCACCCTAGATCCGGTACCGGTAGGCAAATAAACATCAACACGACTGCCGAAGCGGATCATGCCGACACGTTGACCAACGCCCAGCGTATCGCCCGGTTTCACGAAGGGCACGATCCGACGCGCAACAAGCCCCGCGATCTGCGCAAATGCGATCTTCACACCGTCGGATCGTTCGACAAGGATGTATTGCCGCTCGTTATCCTCGCTTGCCTTGTCGAGATCGGCGTTGAGGAACTTGCCCGGTATGTAGACCAGACGGCGCACCATCCCGGCAATCGGTGTACGATTGATGTGGACGTCGAATACCGAAAGGAAGATCGAGACGCGGGTCACCGGCTCGGTGCCAAGCCCCTCGGTCCCGCTGCCATCGTCGACAACCAGTTCCTGCGGAGGCGCGACATGCGTGATCTGCACGACCGTCCCGTCGGCAGGCGACACGATGTAGCGTTCGTCTTGCGGGACGACGCGGTCCGGATCGCGGAAAAACGCTAGAACTCCGAGCGAGAGAAACGCCATCGGCCAGGCCAGCGTTTCCCAGGCGAAAAAGGCGAACAGCAGCGAAATACCGAGTGCGCCGATCGCGAACTTGCGCCCTTCCGGATGAATACGCGGCAAGGAAGAGAAGACCTCGCCCCTGCCCTCGCTGTCTAAAAGGTCACCTGCCATTGGGCGGGCTTAGGCGCTGGAATCGAGCGCCACAAGCCGTTCAACCGTGCTTGCGCACGAAAACGGTGCCTGCCGAATAGCCTGCGCCGAAGCTGCAGATGAGGCCCATGTCGCCCTCTTTCAGGTCCTCGCTATGGAGGTGGAAGGCGATGATGGAGCCTGCGCTCGAGGTATTGCCATAGGTGTCGAGCACGGTCGGGCTTTCGTCCTCGTTCGCCTCATGCCCCAGCACGCGATGTGCGATCAGGCGGTTCATTCCGGTGTTCGCCTGATGCAACCACAAGCGCCGCAGGCCCTGCGGATCGATGTCGAGACGCTCGGCCTCGTCGACGATCATCTGCGCGACCATGGGCACGACTTCCTTGAAGACCTTGCGACCTTCTTGGACGAAGAGCTTGTCGGGGCCGCCCACGTCTTCGGGATAGGCACGATTGAGGAAGCCGAAGTTGTTGCGGATATTGTTCGAAAAGACGGTCTTGAGCTTCGTCCCGACGATATCCCAATGCTCTGCCGGCGCGACTGCGGCATCTTCGACAAGCACGGCGGTCGCGACGTCACCGAAAATGAAGTGGCTGTCTCGGTCGCGCCAATTGAGGTGACCGCTGGTAATTTCGGGGCTCACGACCAGCACACTCTTCGCATTGCCCGCGCGGATATAGTCTGCCGCAGTCTGGATACCGAATGTGGCCGAGGAGCACGCAACATTCATGTCGAAGCCGAAGCCGTCGATACCGAGCGCCTGCTGGATCTCGATCGCCATCGCGGGATAGGGCCGCTCCATGTTCGAGGCTGCACAAAGCACCGCATCGACGTCTTCAGGCTTGCGCCCTGCCCGTTCCAGCGCCTGCATTGCCGCTTTCACCCCGATTTCTGCTAGGATCGACAGCTCGTCATTCGAACGCTGCGGCCAGCGCGGCGACATGATGTCGGGATCGAGGATCGGCTCCCTCGCCATCACGTGACGGGCCTTGATGCCGCTCGCCTTCTCGATGAAGCCGACCGAGCTTTCCGCGAGCGGCTCCATCTCTCCTGCAGCAATCGCATCGGCATGCTCGGCGTTGTGACGCTGCACATACTCGTTGAAGCTGGCGACGAGTTCTTCGTTCGTGATGCTTTCCTCGGGCGTGAACAGCCCCGTGGAGGAAATGACGGGGCGACCGGTCATGCTGGATGTATCGTTCATGCCGCGTGCCTAATACCGCACCCGCTGCCCCGCAAGTGACTGCATCACGCCGTGTTGCGTTCTCCGCGCTTCTTCTCCTGGGCGTCGAGCCATTCCAGCTGCTCGAGGATGACCGGCGTCACATCGCGATGCGCCTTATGGCCGATGAAAAGGTCCATGTGCCCGTATTTCGGAACAATCCGCTGCTGATACAGCCCGGCTCCATTGTGCGCGGACAACCAGACGCGCGTCCGCTGGCCACTTTCCGGATAGAAGATCTGATTGGTCGCACCCGACAGGAAACTGATCGGCAGCGAGAGGCGTGTTGCTGCTTCCGACGATGTATAGACTGCTGCTCCGTCTGCATCGACGGCGAGGCCCTTATGCATGATCGCGCCGAGCTGTTCGAAAGGCTTCAGCGACACGCGACTGAACATGTTGCCGAGCGTATTGTGCGTGTCGTGGCCAAGCTGGCGGTGGTCCCAGCTGGGTCCGAATACGCCGAATACGCGGCGACAGGTGGGGTTCTTGCAGGCCTGACCGTCAGGGACGGGGATCTGGTAGGCGACCGCATCGATTTCGTAATCGGTTTCGGTCCCCTGGCTAACGAAATCGAGATGCCCGTCGAGCAGCGATATCTGCGAGAGCGCGCCTGCGACTCCGAGATCGGCCTTCAAATAGTTCAGCCAGTCCGTGACCGGGTGCAGCGTGAGCTGGGAACTGATCAGCGAGCGCACGCCCGAGACATGGCCCGCACCGATGCCCATCAGCAGGCTCATCGAGCCCACGCAATGCGCCAGCGCCTGCACGCTGTCGGCGCCGGTGACCTTGCGGATTTCCGCGACCGCCGCGGGCCAATCGTAGCGCGCGATATCGTCTATCGTGAACTCGGGCGGACGCTCGGTGTCGTTGCCCGCGTCATTGCTGGCACGATAATCGAACAGCCACACGTCATAGCCTTTCGCGACGAGGTTCTCGGTGAGGTTCTCGTCGACCGTAGGCGTGGCAAAGCTCGATGCCCGGACAGAGAATCCTGGCGCGAGTATCAGCGGACCGCGCGCGCCGCCGCGGTAACGGGTCAGTCCAATGTTCACCCCGTCTCCGGTTGGAACGATGTGGCGTTCGGCAGGCGGCAAACGCATCTCGCGCGGCACGAAGCTCGCCGCGTCCGCCTTCGCAAAGTCTTTGAGCGTAGCCAGCATCCCGCCATAGGCGCGGAATACCGTCATCGCGAAAAAGCCCGCGTACTTGGCGACGAAGACGGTTTCAATCGCCTTCTTCGCCTTCGGGATCAGGTTCACGATATGGCCGACAAGCGTGTCAGCGTCGTGCACCTCGATGGTTGTGAGCTGGCGCATGAACTCGTCGATGCCGAGCTTGAGTACTCCGCGACCGATCAGTTCACCGGTCTCGCTCGCGCCATGGCGCAGGGTCACGAATAGCGTGGTGAGATCGGTCCATGGATCCGAATTACCGCGCTGCTGGAGCGTCTTGAAACCGTGGAAGTGGATCGGACCGTAAGGCCCTTCCAGAACCATATCGTAGAGCATCTTCCAGCTTTCCGGCTGATCGGGATCGGCCACCAGCAAGCGGAAGGTACCTTCGCGCACCTTGAGCGGGTCGGGCGAAATCGCGCTGACGACAACGCTGCCGGTGATGGCGGAACGGTGCTCTCGCTCCTCGATCATCCGATGGAGGTTCTCGGTCGTCACCGTCAGCAGGAAGCGGCATTCGCTGCCTTCGGTTCGCCCCCATGCCGCACCATTGGCGTAGTCGTCGCGAATGCGTTCGGCATGGGCGCAGGGGCGATGGTGGCAGCCGGTCGCGCTGATGTGACCAGCCATCGTCTCGGTGAAGGCAAGGCCCGGGCTCATTGCCTCGGGGTGCTCCTTCACGAGCTTGCGGATTGCCTTTTTGGCTTCGTCGATCGCGCCATCTTCGAAATGACGCGCGACGGATTCGATATCGCGCGACACCGGATCGATGGCGTGTCCGGCGACCCATTTGGCAACCGAAAGTTCGAGCCTCTCGCCAAGGCTCACCTTGAACGGTTCGTCGCCGACTCCTTCATCCTCTTCGACCGGCTGGGGCAAAGGTCCTTCCGCGCCTAGCGTGTAGTCGATGCTCCAGCCGTTGCGCTGCGCCATCTTCTCGACTGCGCGCTCCGCCACTGCAGTGATCGTCAGCAAGGGATTGACCCCGACTGCACCGGGCAGCGCAGCCCCGTCACAGACATACAGACCTTCATGCACGTCGGTACCGCTTTCGCCGGAGAAGACGCGGCAGGTATCGTCGACCACGCCGCTGCGCGCATCGTCACCCATCCCGCAGCCGCCGATCGGGTGCACGGTAATCAGCTTGCGACCCATTTGCTCGTTCCACATCGGGTCCGAGAAATACTGCGCCTGGATTGCCTCCGCCGCTTCGCGCATCTTGTCGTCGTCGCGGCGGAAAGTTCGCTGTTCACCGGTTTTCGGCCAACAGATCGCGATCCGGTCCTCTTCGAGGGCAAGCCGACCATGAGAATCATCGACGCTCATCACAAGATATGTCTGGGTGCGTGACATCGGGCCTTTGTAGGCCCATTCGCCGATGCTGCCCGGATCGTTCTGGAATGCCTCGCCCATTGCCTTCGCATCGAGCAGGCGCGGCTTTACCTGGTCCATGCCGAAGCGCGTGAAGCTGTCGGCCAGCGCCTCGCCAAAGAAGAACGCCGGGGCGAGTGCCATTCCGATGATGCCGGGAGCGACGCCCTCCTCGATCACCAGTCCCTTGGTCACGTCCTTCGTGTCGCGAATATCGATCACGCCGGTAATGCACGGACCGGGGTAGGCTTCCTTAGCCACATC